>JBEULO010000129.1:0-17966 GCA_041287225.1 Thermoproteus sp. | reverse complement strand
AGGTCCCGGGTTCAAATCCCGGCGGCGGCGCCAGCCGGTTGTTCATTCCCGCTTTATTTTAGATACGAGATATCGTTGAACTGGGATGAATTCCCTCGAGGGCTATGAGGACTACGCCCTTTTTGACTCCAGAGTGCAGCCGTCTTCGATCGATTTAGTCATCCAATACGTCCTGTCCGCGGCGTTGCCCTATCTCAGAAATGTTTATTTTTTCTCAGAAATATTAGATTTATGGAAGTAAAGACGCGGGTGTCTAAGAAGTTCACTGTCCACATCCCCAAGTCCATCGCAAACGCGGTGGGGCTCAGAGAGGGACAGGAGGTTAGGCTAAGGGTGGAGAAGGGGAGGATAGTGTTAGACCCTGTCATAATATTACTCCCTGTCACGGACCCCTTCGACTTGGCGTTGGAGGGGCCCTACTTCGGAGAGACTACCGTGGAGGAGTTCGAGAGGGAAAGCGAGGAGTGGCAGGATGAGAATTTTACTTGACACCACTTATCTCCTCCCCATACTTGGGGTGAAAGTGCCGGAGGTAACGCCGGCCTTGAGGGCGCTCAGAGGCCGGGGCGACCTAGAGCTTTACTACAGCCCGTTTTCTCTGTTGGAGGCCTTGGGCAAAATCGTCAAGGGGAGGTACGACCCTAGGAGTCTCGAGGCAGGCTTGACGTCAATAGCGGCGAGGTTCGGCGAGGTGACCCCCTCGCCCAGCGGCTACCTCAAGGCGGCGGAGCTAAGACAGAGGGGCCATAGAGACTTAATAGATCTCCTGCTCTACGCCACGGCCAGGGATAGAGGTCTGAGGCTCCTCACGAGGGACTTAGATCTGCTGGGTTTTCTGAGAAAGGCGGGGGAGGACCTCGACGTGGTGGTTACAGAAGAGGAGCTACTCCGCTGACCTTAAAAGCGCGTCCAGCCGGGACCCAGCGGCCCTCTACGCCTTGTCCGCGCCCGGCGTAAGGACGTCGCATCGCCGCAAGGTCGCGGGGCCGAGCTTCTTAGGCTCCGCGAGAGCTACGCGGACCTACACGCCGTGCGCCTTCTGGCCGTCGTATTGCTCTGTAGTTATTGCGCGTAGCTCCGCGGGCCTTCTTGGAGGTAGCGCCGATGGTTTGCACGTCCTCCTTTTAAACTCCTAGCGGTTTGTGGTCTATGTTGCCGGCGACTGTGTCGGTCCCCAAGATACCTATAGCCGATAGGGTGTCGCTTCCGGCCAGGAGGACGGCCGTGTTGGTGGTCGACATGCAGAACGACTTCGCGCATCCCGACGGCAAGCTCTTCGGACCTGCGGCGCGTGAGATCATCCCCAAGATAGCGGGGCTTCTCGAGAGGGCCCGGCGGAGTGGAGTCAAGGTCGTCTATACGCAAGATACCCACTACCCCGACGATCCCGTCGAGTTCCCCATATGGGGTCCCCATGTGGTCAAAGGCACGTGGGGCTGGCAGATCGTGGAGGAATTAAAGCCGAGGGAGGGCGATCTGGTCGTAGAGAAGATGCGCTACGATCCGTTCTTCGGCACGCCTCTGGACCACATCCTCCGAATGTACGGCATTCAACATCTGGTGGTTGTCGGCACTGTGGCGAACATCTGCGTCCTCCACGCAGTCGCCGGGGCCCGCTTGAGGCTATACGACGTGGTCGTGCCCGTGGACGCAATCGCCGCGCTGAACGAGTTCGACTACGCGGCGGCGTTGAGGCAGATGGACTACCTCTATAGGGCCACGTTGACGACTACAGACGGCGTGACTTTCGTGTAGCCGTCAGGCTGTGGCGTAACCGGCCAGCGTAGCCCAAAGGGACATCTCATCACGCCGCCTCCTCATCTTATATAAAAAACTCTTTCGGCCATATCGTGCGGGTGTTTTTCGACAACGGCGTTGTGGTCGTCGGGAGGAACTTCAAGATTTTGGTAGACCCCTTTAGGCCCTTCGACGAGACTAAATACGACTTGGTGCTCGTCACCCACGGCCACAGCGACCACGTCACTAGACACGTGAGGAGGGCCGTCGTCGTGCTGACCAGAGAGACGCTTCAAGTCCTCTCGATTAGGGAGGGTGTAAGGCCTCGGCGGTACTTCTTGGCGAGACCCGGCGAGAGGCTCGACTTCGGGAAGTTCTACGTCCACGTCCTCAACGCGGGGCATGTGCCCGGGAGCGTCATGTACGTGGTGGAGTCGCCTGAGGGCACTCTGGGCCTTACGGGCGACTTCAACACGGCCGGGAGCAACGTGGTGGAGGGGGCCGACTGGATAGAGGCCGACGTGTTGGTCATGGAGGCCACCTACGGCTCCCGCCAGTACGTCTTCCCGCCTAGAGATAAAACCTACGGCGAAATCCTCTCCCTAGTGGACTCCAGCAAGGCGCCTGTGGCCATACGGGCCGGGCCTTTGGGCAAGGGACAGGAGCTCGCGAGGCTTCTGCCCCACAGACGGCTCTGGCTGGACCCCAAAGTGGCGCGGCTGAATAGAGCCTTGGGCTACGCCGGGGGCAGGGAGTACGTCCGAAACGCGGCGTTGGGCCCCGGCGAGGCGTTGGTCCTCAGCCTCACGTCGCGCCCTCCGCCCGGCTTTCTTCTAGTCGAGCTCAGCGGGCACTACGCCGTGAGTCGCCCCCAGGGCCATCTGGGCCTCCCCCTCAGCAACCATTCGGACTTCCCCGGCCTCCTGGAGGCCGCGCTTAGGAGTCGCGCCAAGAGGATATACACAGTGTACGGGCGGGCAGAGGAGCTGGCGAGGTGGCTCGGCAGGCTGGGGCTGAACGCCTCGAAGATACCGCCTAAAGGACAGACAGAGTTGACCCAGTGGCTCACTCCTTGACCTCGACGTACCTCTCCAATGTGGGCGCCACGTAGTCGAGGCCCAGCCTCTTGAGGGTGCTCCTCCTCGGCACGCCGTTTTCGTCCCACCCCCTTATCTCGTAGTAGTAGTCCAATAGCTCGTTGTACTTGTCGTAGTCCAGATGGGCGCCTTTAAGCGGCCCTTTGGTCAAAGGCCGTTTGAACCACTTGGGCGGCGGCACGTCGAGCTCTCTGCTCCAATATCCATATTCCCTAATCCAAAAGGCCCTGATGAGTGCATATATGCGGTCTCCCACCTCGTTGAAGTACTCGGGAGTCGCGTCCACGCCTGTGGCGGCCTTGAAGAGCTTGGGGTACCAGTCCAGCGGGAGGCCTATCTCGACCCAGGGGAGGCGGCAGCCCACAAAGGCCTCGAACCAGCCGCCTCTAATTCTTTGTAGCTCCACCACCTTGGCCGCCTTCTCTTTGGTGTAGCCGAAGCGGTCCGTCTTCACCTCCCAGCTTATGACCCAAGCGTCTTTGTGGTGGGGGCCTATGGGCGAAGTGGCGTAGGCGAGGGCCATGGCGGGCGCCGCGTGGCAGTCGTATGCCGACACTTCGAGGCCCTTTACCTGTACTGCTAGCTCTTCGGCTTTCAGCCTTTGGGACGCCCTCATGGTGCCTTCGGCCAGTAGATCGCCGAAGCCCCTCCTATACGCTATGTCCAGAGCCAAATCGCGGGCGGCCTTGTAGTCCCCCCACTCTATCTTGTAGCCGTACTCTTTGGTGAGCCCCTTCTCGCTGGCCTCCATGGCGAAGCCCAGAGTGTTGCCTAGAGATATCGTGTCCATGCCCATCAGGTCCGCGATGCGGTTCAGCTCGGCCACTTTGGCCAGATCGCCTATGCCCAAATTGGAGCCCAAAAGCGCCAAGTTCTCGTAGTCGACCTCGGCGGTGCCGCCTTCGGAGGGGACCCAATGGCCGCAGGGCATAAAGCAGAGAGGACACGACTTTAGGTCCACCTCCATTTTTTCCACCATGGCCCCGCCTATCTTTTCGAACTCGTCGAACTGGCCCTCCGAGAAGTTGTAGGTGGGCAACACGCTGGCCTCTTGGGCCCACTCTATGGTGGAGGTGGTGCCCTGCCTCATCCAGAAGTTGTAGCCCGGCAGGCTCCTGCCTTGAGCCACGGCCTCCAGCCCCAGCTTGTTTATGGCCCTATCGGCCACGGGCACTTCGCCCCTGCCTCTAACCACCACCGCCTTTAGGTTCTTGGAGCCCATGACGGCCCCCATGCCCGGCCTCCCGCCGGCTCTGCCCTTCTGCGCCACCACGACGGCGTATTTGACTAACCGCTCGCCCGCAGGGCCTATCGCCAACACGCCGACGTCCCTCCCATGTATCTTCTGCAACTTGTCCTCAGCGGCCCAAGTGTTCAGGCCCCATAGGTCCGACGCGTCTAGGAATTGTACTCCCCTCTCATCTATATAGAGATATGTAGGTCTCTCCGCCCTCCCCTCCACTACAATCGCGTCGTAGCCCGCCCGCCTCATATAGACGCCGGCCCAGGCTCCTATGTTCCCGTCGCCGTATCCCCCCGTAATTGGTGACTTGGCTGCGACCACTAGTTTGCCCGTATTGACGTTTGTAAGGCCTGTCAGAGGCCCTGCGGCGAAGATCAACTTGTTGTGGGGCGAGAGTGGATCGACGCCCGGCGGCAATTCGTCCCAGAGTATTTTTATTGCGAGGCCCCTGCCCCCTATGAAGTCCCTGGCCACGCCTGCGTCCAGCTCCTGCACCACGTACTTCTTTTTAGTTAGGTCTATACGCAAAATCCTGCCCTGCCAACCCGGCATGAGTCTTAAGTGGTCATGCCTATTAAAAGATGCGCCAGTGAGCAACTCAGACTGGGAGTTAGTGGCGATTACACTCGTTATTGCGAGAACTTTATATGGGTCTGTCTTCAAATCGGCGTGATCGTGTCGGTGACGCCAGAGCTGGCGTTGGACGTTGGGAGGAACTACGCGGGAGGTCTCGGCGTATTGGAGGGCGATAAGTTCTACGCGGCGGCGAGGCTCGGAGTGCCCTATACTGTAATCACTTTGTTTTACGACAAGGGCTATGTCTCATATAGGGAGGAGAACGGCCAGTTGGTCCCCGCGGACGAGGCCCAGACTGACTTCTTGAAGTCTCTCACGCCCCTCGGGACTTGTTGGATACAAGTGAGGGGGGAGGACGTAGAGATCGGCCTCTACGCCTATCGCCTCAACACGGCGACGGCCGTTTTCGTCAAGCCCCTGCGGCCCGACTGGGCCTTGAAGGCGGTCGAGAGGCTCTATATAGAGTCGACCGACTCCGAGAGGTTCGTCAAATATTTAATATTGGCGAAGGCCGCCGTCTGTTACGTCGAGAGGCACGTGGGCTGGGATAAGGTCAAGTATTTCGACCTACAGGAGGCGTATACGGCCTTGGTCCCCCTGTTGAGACCGGGCGCCAACTATAGGCTGATTATCCACACGCCGGCGCCTTGGGGCCATCCGAGCTTCCCGAGCCGCTTCTTCAAGCAAGAGCTCGGCTACGAGTTCGCCATGAATCCGGTAGTCCTCACAGAGATAGGCCTGGCCACGGCGAGGGAGGGGATCGTCGTCTCGAAGAAGATGTTGAACTTCGCCCTTATGACGTTTCCCCACCACGCCTCGAAGATAAGAGCCGTCACAAACGCCGTTGAGATACCCCGTTGGAGGCACCCGGCCCTCTCGGATGTCAAGAGCCCCGAGGAGTTGAAGGTCGCCAGGGCCAAGGCCAAGGCCGACGGGCTTAAAGCCCTCGGCGTGAAGACAGACAAGCCCGTGGTGGTCTGGGCCAGGAGGCTTACGCGCTATAAGCGGCCCCACTTCATAGCGCAACTCGTAGAGGATCTGAACACGGACCTCTTCTTCATACTGGGCGGGAGGGCCCACCCCAACGACGACTTCGGCGTCAAGATGATGGCGGAGTTCAAGAGGCTGGCGGCCACAAAGCCCAACGTGGTCTACGTCCCCGACCTCTATGTGGACAAGGCCAAATACATGATATGGGCCGCCGACGTCTTCACCTTCACGCCGTTTTCGGGCTGGGAGGCCTCCGGCACCTCATTTATGAAGGCCGGCATAAACGGGATCCCGCCAGTAGCCTCCCGCGACGGAGCGGTGGAGGAGGTCGTGAAGGACCGCCACAACGGGTGGCTGTTCGGCGAGGACAGGAGGCGCCTCTTGCCTCCAGACTCGCCAGACATAGACGCCAAAGAGTACGAAGAGTTTAAACGCAAGGTCGAGGAGGCGCTAGATGCGCTGTCGAACGGAAGCTATTGGGATATAGCGTATAACGCCTATAGGACCTTCAGCGAGTATTACTCCATGGAGAGGCTCTTCAAGGACTACGGCTACCTCTAAGCGATTGTTATATATCCAAGCCTGAGTCGATATGTGGATGTAGTGTTCTTCTTCGAGGTGCACCAGCCCAGGAGGCTGAGGCCGGACCTACGCCGCATATTTCCCCGCCTCCCCGGCGAGCACGAGATCTTCTACGCCGAGCTGGACGCGGCGATCTTCAAGAGGGTCGCCGAGAGGGTATACCGCAAGGCCACTAGGATAATACTCGATTCGAGTAGGGAGGTGCCCGGGCTAAAGGTCACGTTCAGCGTCAGCGGCCTGGCGTTGCAACAGCTCAGAGAACACGCCCCCGACGTGGTCGAGCTGTTCCGAGAGCTCGCCTCTAGGGAGGTCGCAGAGTTCGTAGCCCAGACGTATTACCACAGCCTCGCCTGGTTTGTCGATAGGGGCGAGTTCAGAGAGCAAGTGGAACTACAGGCGAAGGCCGTGGAGGAGCTGATAGGCTATAAGCCCCGCGCGGCAGAGAACACCGAGTTCATCTACAACAACGACGTGGCGTGTTTTCTACACTCCATGGGCTTCTCCACAATTGTGACCGAGGGCGTCGACTGGGTGTTGGGCTGGCGCTCGCCCAATTACGTCTACAAGACATGGGGATGCGGCGCCCGCGTGTTGGTCCGCAACTACAGGCTGAGCGACGACGTGGGGTTCCGCTTCGGGGCCAGGTGGTGGGACCAATGGCCCCTGACGGCCGACAAATACGCCACATGGCTCGACGCCACGCCAGGCGACTTGGTCCTAATAGCCGTGGACTACGAGACGTTCGGCGAGCACCACTGGCCGGAGTCGGGGATACACGAGTTCCTCAGGTGGTTGCCGCGCGAAATCGCTAGGAGGCCGAGGCTCCAATTCGCCACAGTCTCCGAGGCCGCCTCGCGCCACCTCCCCCGTGACGTCTACGACGTGCCGCCTTGGGCCACTATCAGCTGGGCCGACGAGCGGGACCTCTCGGCGTGGCTCGGCAACGAGCTCCAGAGGGAGGCATTTGCGTTGCTCAAATGGCTTTACCCCTACGCCAAGGCCCTCGGCGGCGGAGCGCTTAGGCTCTGGCGGCTATTATCGACGAGCGACCACCTCTACTACCAGGCGACCAAGATGGGCCCCGCGGGCGAAGTCCACTCGTACTTCAGCCCCTACGGCTCTGCCTACAAGGCCCACGACATATACATGAACGCATTGTCCTCGCTTTTGATGTACATAAGGGAGAATTGGAGCGGAGACGCGGCGGCGAGGTTGAAATTCGACGACGAGAGGTGCTTCTACGCGGAGGGCCTGAGGCTCTGCTCTCTAGAGGACTTGAGGTCGGCAGACAAGGCGTTTAGGGAGCGACATAGGGCAGACCTCGAGAGGTGGTTGAGGGATATATTCCTCCTATCGAAGGAGGACATAGCCAAGTGGCTGGGGCCGTGAATTAGAAGCTGGCGGCGATACGCCTACGACGGGATCTGGGCTGATATATCGATGCGAGGACGCCGCTCGAGCCGGCCGAGAATTTTTGGGCAAGGCGTCTATAGGGACATAGCCGGCAGGGCCAGAAGGCCCTGTTGGCGCGCTTGCCGGCTTAAACCGCGATCTTCCGGCCAGCGAGCTCAGAGGCGCGGCGAGGCTTAGAGAGCGGCTGGTCGTCGAGGGGCAGATTTCGTGATTATTGCAGGCTTTTGATCGGCAGATATGCGCCGCAAAGCGCCATTTACGGTGTGTCGAGCACAAGCGGAAGACTACGGACTTGACAGATGACGCCAAATATATAATTGGGTTGTCGTCTACCTCTGTGAACCCGGCGATGTTTTTGGCCTATTTGGACGAGCCTACGAGGACTATGGTGATCACAAAGCTTAAGGCCATGGGCCTCAAGCCGGAGAAATTGATATCCGACAGCGCTACCTTTTTCAAGGCTGTGGAGAGGGCGTTGGGGCGCCACAACTTCGAGATGTTGTTGAAGTTGGTGGAGTCTATGGACGGCGCCGTCAAGAGGCTCGTCCAAGCTCTAGACGACCCGGCGCAGTTTATAGCCCTCGCCGGCGAGGTACCTGACGAAATAGTGGAAAGGCTAGGCGGAGGGGGGACCCTCCAGGCCAATAGAGGTCTAGGTTGCCCCGAGGCGTTAGCCAAGGCTAGCGCCCTCGCGAAGGCCCTCCTCAAATATGTGCCCGAAGAGGGGCAGAGGCTCGCGGTCCTAGAGGAAAAGCTCTGGGAGCTGGCCACGCAACAATGCACCGTGCTGACGGCCTTAGCGAAACAGACGTATAGCGTCGAGGAGTTCTAAAACCGCTGGGGATCCAGCCCCACGAACTTGACGTACCTATCTAGGCCGTAGCTCTCTATCACGTCCATGGCAACCGGCACCTCGCGCTTCACTTTGGGGAAGACCTCCAGCTCCTCGTGATCGTTATGGTACGTCAATACGGCCACATAACGCTCAAAACGCCGCCTGTCTTTCTCCCTAAGGAGGTAATTGCCTAGGGACTCTATAAGTTTGTGGTCGGCCGCAAAGGGGTGTATTTCACGTTCTGGAAATAGAGAAAATATATAGAGGTCTTCGGCCTTGGCGTGTACGTTGATGACGAAGTCGTGTAGCCGGGCGAATTCTTCCCAAAAGGCGTCGTCGGGAAGCCTATACATAAGGGAAGTCCTCACTTTAAACACGGCATGCTCTATCTTCAAGAGGGATACCAAGTCCATGTCCTTACAGCCTCCCCTTTAAATATGCGTGCGCTCTGGCCAAGACCCGCCTCGAATTTTCGTAGGTTATTCTGGCCAAGGCTTGGCCGAAGGGTAGCCAGACGTAGCCCTTATGCTCCCAGGAGATCTTCACGTCTTTGCTGGGGGATTCCGCCAAGAAGAAGATCACCCTCTTCCTGACCTTCCTGCCCTCTCTGAAGTAGAAGTATTCTACTTCCTCCTTGAAGCCGGGCACCAACGACACGTCGAGCCCCGTCTCCTCTTTGATCTCCCTCAACGCGGTCTGCTCGGGCGTCTCGCCGGGCTCTATGTTGCCCTTGGGGAAGTCCCAATGGCCCCCGGGGTACAACAAGAGCAGATACTCCACATCGCCTCCGCCTCTATGGAACACCACAGCACCTGCAGACACCTCCACGCCCCTTGTTTTTTATTAATAGAAATCGTTTATGCCGTGAAGCTCGCGGAATTGAAGATACGCGCAAGGGAGCTGGCGTCCAAATTGCCCTACCAAGAGATGGCGGATTCGCCAGGCGTCAAGCACTATATAGACTGGTCTAGGTACGAGGGCTATGAGGCCGAGGCGCCTGTGCTCTCCGGCGAGGCGGGCCCCTGTGAGGTGTCGGTGGCCAACGGGCGTCTAGTCGGCGTGGGCCCCTGTAGAGGCGTCGAGGCCCACCGATCCGACGAAGCGCCTTTGAGGTTGATAGAGCTGGACAGGAAGATGAACGCGCTTGTGGCGGCTAGAGTGCCGGAGGCCATCCGCGTGAGGCTTAACGGCACGCCCGAGGCGCCCGTGGTGGTGAGGCTGTCGGCTAGAGGCGAGAGGGCCTTCTCGGCGGCGTATCTAGTCCTGGAGGTCGCCGACGGCTTCGTCGGCGATGTGGCCTTTGTCGTAGAGGGCTCCGGCGATGTGTTGAACTCGGCGCTGATAGAGGGCTATATAGGCGACGACGTGAGCCTCAACGCCTCTATCGCCTCGGTGTCGGGCGGAGGTCCCCAGTACGTACTAGCGAGGTTTCTAGTGGGCAGTAGGTCCAGCGTCTCGGCGCGTCCCCTCACGGCCTTCGGCACTATGAATAGCGTCATAGAGGAGTACGTAGTCGAGGGCGCGAAGTCGTCGGTGGAGGTCGTAGGCCTCGACGTGGGCGCGGGCAAGTCTAAAATCCACCACTACGTCTCGGCAGTAAATGACGGCGAGTACGGCAGGGGTAGAGTCAAGCTGTTGGCCGTAGCCAAAGACGAGGCGCTGGTCGTCCAGAGGGCTTTAGGGAGGATAACCAAAAGGGGCAGGTGGAGCGAAAGCGTCGCCGAAGGCGTGACGTACATAGCGTCGAAGACGGCGGCCGCGATAACCCAGCCCATACTCTACGTCGATACTGGCGACGTGGAGGGCGCCAGACATTCGGCGGCCGACGCCTCTCTAGACGAGGACAAGGCGTTCTACCTAAAGTCCAGAGGGTTTTCCGATGCGGAGTTGACGGAGCTTATATATCTAAGCCTAATAGACCAATATGCCTCTCAGCTCCCGGAAGGTCTGGCGAGGCCGTTGTCTCCATATATAGACCGGCTTAGAGGGTAGAACGCAAGATATAAATTATAGTTGTCTCTTCAACGGTTATGAAGAAGTCGATATTGCTATTGCTGTTGGTTTTCGGAATTGTCGTCGCCCATGCATATATATTAGGCACAGAAAGCCTCGATGTAGTCTATCAGGCGACTCAGGGGGGCGTCAACATACTCGCCGAAAACGGCGCCACCGTTTGGAGCAATCCGGCCTACTATCCGCTTATAGCCACTAACGCATATGGGGGCTGCCTCGCCGTGGCCGATAGGCCCTATATATACCAGGTGTATGTCAACTCCACTCTGGTGTCGGCGCTCCTCCAGTCCATGATAGCGGGCACGGCTCCCCCCACGACGAGTAGGTCGTATATAGCCGTGGCGCTCGCCAAGTACTCCATAGTCTCGTTGTTCACACCCTATGGATATATGGAGTGGTCCTACGGGCTCAACAACACCAATATAACAGCGATAGCCACAAACTGCGTCGATGTCGCCGTGGGCACTATGGGAGGCAGGGTGCTCGTCCTAGGCGAGAAGGGCATACAGGCGACGTACTACGTCGGGTCTCCTGTGACCTATCTGGCGTATAGCAGAGATGGGGGGACTATCTACGTGGGGACCTCCAGCGGGGCCGTCTACCAGATTTCAAGCGGGTCTTTGAGCCAGCTGGCCGCAACTAAAGGCGTGGTGTTGTATATAGGCGTAAATCCCGGCGCCCAGCCCTACGTGGTCTCGTTCTATAAAGGCGCCTTGCCCCACATCTACATCTGGCCCCTAGGCGTCGACTTGACTCCAGGCGCCATAACCGAATACGGAACCAACACGCCGGCCCTCGCCGCCGCGGTGAGCCAAGACGGCTCCACTCTGGCCGTCGGCATATACGACGTATTGTACGTATTTAGAGGGGGCTCCCTCTGGTATACCGCCTTGTTGCCCTCGGCGCCTACAGCCATAGCGGTCTCCGGCAACGGCTCCATGGTGGCCGTAGGCACGTTGGGAGGACAGGTCGTGGTCTATTGGAACGGACATAGAGCAGCCGAATGGGACGCAGGGGCTCCCGTGACCGGAATCGCCATATCTTGGGACGGCCTCACTGTGGCCGTGGAGACCTGGACCGCCGTGAAGTTCCAGAGGCTGGCCATAGGCGTGGTCAAAATAGTGGACCCCGTAGCCACTATTGAGATATCGGGCCCCGAGCCCTGCATCAACGAGACCATAGACGTAATAGCGGGAGGCACGAGGTTTACCTACAATGTGGCCAACACGTCGCAGGTGTTGCTCCCAGTGGGCGTGGTCTCCATAATCCCGGAGTATAGGTATCTGACGGACTATTCGAGATGCGCCCCGCTCAACAACGTCTCATTGACCATTACGGGCAATTTACAACAGCCCATAGTCCTGTACTATCAGTTGCAGTACAGAGTCGAGATAAGTCCGCCCGGGCTTGTCAGCGGGCCTGGCTGGGCCTCCGGTACTACGGTCTACGCCGCCCAGCCCAAAGTCAAGGTCTTAATGTTCGGAGGGCCGGCCGGCGCGGGCACTACGGCTGACATGACGTTGGACCACTGGATGGTAAACGGCACGGCCATAAACATACCGGCGCCGTCTATAGCGGTAAACATAAACGGCCCCACCTCCATCGCCGCCGTCTATAAGTTGAGCGCGCCTGCCGTAGTCCAAATAAACTCCACGGCTAGGTGGGCCCTCAAATATCTAACGGCCTACGACCAGTTCGGAAACCCGGTCGCCTCCGGCTTCTCGCCATACGTCACGACATACCCAATCACGACGACCGCCTATTACGTCCTCCAGTACCTGGTGACCACCAAGTGGCCCGCTGCCGTGAACGGCTCCCAGTCGCTATGGGCCGACCAGGGCTCCTACGTGGAGTTCACAGCGCCGTCGCTGTACTACTTCAAGAACGCCACTAGGTTGTACTTCAAGGGCTGGAGCAACGGCGAGAGCGGGAACTTCACGGCGCAGGTAACCGGCCCCATGTCGATAGACCCGATATACGCCGTCCAGTATCTAGTAAACGTAAAGCCGCCCGGCACGATCAACGGCCAAAGCTCCGCCTGGCTGGATAGGGGCTCCACTGCGACCCTCAGCATAGAACCCGTATTGAACTCCTCCGGGAGCGTCAGGACGGCCTTCGCCGCTTGGATAATAAACGGAGGCCCCGGCCCCTCGTCGCCAAACGCGCAGATAACGGTCAACTCGCCCATGAATATAACCTACTCCGTAAAGACCCAATATCTTGTCTCGTTCCAAAGCAGATATGGGACGCCTGCCATACAACAGACGTGGGCCGACGCGGGCTCGGCCTTGACGGTTACGGTCACGCCGGCTCAAGTCTGGGCCCCGCCGCCCCTCCTTTACGACTTTGAGGGCTGGCAGGCGCCGGGCGGACAGGTGTTCAACTCGCCTACGGTGGTCGTGACGGCGCCTGGAGTCTACACCGCCGTATGGAGCTTAAATATAATACCTCTAGTCGTCATAGCCGCTGGAGCTGGCGGCGGCGCCGCGGCGTACTTCTTCATCATTAGGCGCCGCCGCATGGCGGCCGAGGTGGAGGTCGGGGCCACTTAACCCAAATTTTTACACATATAGGGGCCGCACCTCCCATAGCCCAATTTGGCGAAGTAGGGCCGGGCCCCCACGCCCGCTATGACCACTACACGCCTGGCCGAATTCTCCAAGGCGATCTCCTCTGCGATTTCCATAAGCCTCCTCCCTATCCCCCTATGTTGAGGCCCCGGCCCCCTGGCGCCTATAGGCACCTCGGGGCCGTATACGTGTATCTCTCTGACTAGGGCGGTCTTGCGGTCTATCTCGGGCCTCCAGGGCCTTGCGGGCATTCTGAGCCTCAATATGCCGAAAAGCGTGTCGTCTCTGCCTACCGCCTCGACGAAGTGCTCGACGCCCCCGCTCGCCTCGTACACGTGCCTTTTGTAGTCGACGAGTTCGTCCACGGGCTCTCCATGTACCATCCTTATGCCCACCTCCCTACATCTGATCTCGCGACATTTGAGCCCCAGCCTTTCCACCTCCTCCAACACCACCTCCCTCATGTTGCCCCAACGGGGCCCGTCCACTACATGGTGGAGCGGTATGTCTCTCCCCAGCCTCATCACTCTTACCCAACGGGGGACTAGGGAGTATATCTTGGCGAGGAGCCAACGCCAAGTCTCCTCGTCGTATGTCCTATAGGCGCCCGCCCTCCACCACTCGTAGAGCTCGGTCCCCGGCACCACGAAGGTGGGGTATATCTTGACGCAGTCCGGCATGAAGTCGGCATCGCCGAAGACCCTCTCGAACATCTCCAAGTCCCTATCGGGGTCGCTCCCGGGGAGGCCCGGCATCAAATGATAACAGACCTTGTAGGCGGCGTCTTTGAGCCGCGCGGTGGCCTCCACCACCTCCTTGGCTCCATGTCCCCTTCTGACTAGAGACAAAACGTCGTCGTATATGGACTGGACTCCGAGCTCGACTCTGGTGACCCCCATGGCCAACAGGTCGTTTACGTGGGGCTCCCCCAAATAGTCGGGCCTGGTCTCTACGGTCAGAGCCACGAGCCTCAACCGCGCCTCTTCGTTCCTCTTATGTTCCGCCTCTATGTCGACTAGAGGCGACGCCGAAGTCCAATGGGGGTAGTCGTTCAGGGCCTTGAATATATTGCCGACGAACCAATATTGGTACTGTCTCGGCAACGCGGTGAAGGTCCCGCCCATGACGACGACCTCTATTTTGCTGGGCGTATGGCCGCCCGATAGGTAGTTGGAGATCCTGGTCGCCACTTGCCTATAGGGGTCGTAGCGCGCCCTCGTCGCCCTCAACACCGCAGGCGAGTCGGGCATGTAGGACTTGGGGACGCCCCGAGCCGAGGGGCAGAACACGCACTGTCCAGGACACGGCATGGGGCCCGTCATGACGGCAACTACGTGGACCCCGCTGGCGGCCCTAACGGGCTTCTTCACGGCAGGAAGCTCCACGTTGCTCCATACCTATTTATTAATCCTCTTGGCCAGCACATAGGCGTTTAGGTGCCTCCCCCTCCTCATATAGCCGGCGCTCAAGACCTCGCCGCCGGCTGAAACCACAACGTCTATGAGGTCCTTGAGGGAATAGTCGTAATAGATCCGGACCGCCTCGGCTTTCCACCTCCACGGGATCTGCAGGGGGGCGCCCGACCCCCGCCCCCGCGGCAGAATCCAGACCGTCGCGACCAGCCTACGTCCCACTCTCAACCCCTCGTCGAGGGCCTTCCTCAAACCCTCGGGAGGTATGTGGTGATATACAGCCACTGCGTGAACCACATCGAAGGCGCCGTCCCTAAAGGGCAGAGCGGTCGCCTCGCACAAAACCGCCTCGGAGCCCCGCGGCACCAGCTCCGGCGCCAAGTCGCAATGTATTGTGTATGGGTACTCCCAGTCGAAATAGGCCGGCTGGGCGCCTCTGCCGGAACCCAGATCTAGGGACCTCCTGCCCAGGTCGGCTAGGTCGGCGGTGGGGAGGGGCCTCCTCCTGGACTCCTCGTAGGCCCTATATATGGCCCTATAGGCATCGCGCGCCCTTGTGGCCCAATCCACTGAGGCAATTAGTTCGGTATATTAAGGCCTCAGAGCCGGTAGTAGGACGTCACCATTCGGCACATCCCGCAGTCATCACCTTCATATATTTGAGGCGGATAGTTAAATAGTGTGATGAATCAAGGGCGCTTCCGCCTCTGTGAGGATTACGGCGAAGTGCTGAACGTAAAGTAGTACATCCACAATATCTATTGTCTATTATTTTACAGACAAAATAGACAACGTGGACTTTTGGCTTTTGAGGCTTAGAGGCAGGGAGGTCCATAGGGGCGTGCCCCGGCGGCTCCCGCCTAGACTGAAGTGCGCGAAGTGTGGAGCCGAAATATCGCCGGAGGAGGCCGGATATATACGGATCTCCGGCGACAAAGTGGTGGCCTACTGCATGTCGTGCGTATTTGACGACTTGAAGAAGATGGGGATTAGGGTGGTATAATCAGACATGCCGCTCCTATCACACATCAAGATCTCCGACCCTCATCACTCCCCCCATATTCCAACAACATTATTAGAATTAAAACGAGGGATATGACGGCGAGGGCCAACGCTACGCTTGGCGGCAAGCGCGGGAGGGCGGCCAAGGCGAAATAAACCGCATACGAAATCGAAAGCGCTACGCCGACCCACGACGCCACTACCAATTCCGCCTTAGCCGTAGCCTCGACCACTTGAGGCCGTTCGTAGCCCCTCATGTGGAGCCTCTCGGCGAGCTCGTTAATACGGCGGTCGTAAAGAGTCAAAAACGCCGCGGCCTCTAGGAGGGGCGTGTATACGGCGGCGGGGGATAGGGCCAGAAGCGCCGACGCGATTACGTATAGCCCCGCGGCCGCGGTCCCGCTCACCGGCAAGAGCGCCGACGCGACGGCGGCGAGGGATGTAGAGGCCAGAGTCAAAGGCGTCGGCCTCAAGAGGCTCAACGCGGCTAATGCCGTGAGCGCCGTTGCCACGAACAAAACGGGCCTCATAGGTATCTGAAGAGCCTGGTGGGCCTTTCGAGCGGCGGAGACCAGACGACTCTATCGGCGCAGAATATCTTCTTCGCGCCTCTGCTGGTCAGTAGCCTCTCGACGTCTGCGAAAGCCCCTCTGATGGGCGCCACTTCGACCACTACGACCCTTCTGGACTTTATGCAAAGCCTCTCTACATATAGGGGGTCGGGTCTGCAGGATATATACACATATACGTCGGCCTTAGGGGGAGTCGGGTTGAACCAAGGCGGCTTTAAGTTGACCTTCATGAGGAGCTCCGAGAAGAGCTTAAGCCCCGCCGGCGAGTCTGTAGGCGGCAGGAAGGCGCCGCTTGGCGTTATGAACAACCCCACTGGGAATTTGGCGGCCGTTGCGGCTTGCGCTATGCTCAACGCGAGAGATGCGCCGTGGCCTATCGCGTCGGGCCTACAGCTAGAACTGGCGTCTAGAATTACGTATATAGTGCTGTGACCCTCCCTCAACTTCTCGTTGATGTAGAGCACGACCGGGTTTCTCGCATAGGCCTTCCAATTTATCAATTTATAGGGGTCGCCGGGCTTGTATTCTCTGACCTCTAGGAACTCAATAGAATGGGGACCCGCCAACATGCCCGGAGCCCTCGGGGCGCCTAGAGAAGTCGCCACCGCTTTAATTTTGGCGGACAACAAATAGGGCCTGACTTCTACCTCCCCGACGTCTACATATCCCCTAATAGGCCTCGAGAGCGACAAGGGGTAGAAAGCCCACTCAACTCCAGACGGCGCATATCGCCCAGGAAGCCCGGCCCTAGCGGTCGTGCGGGTCTTGGCGGAGCTCGATAGATACAAAACGCCAGCGGGGGCTCCGCTCGCGACGAACCTCTTGTCGTCAAGAGCCTTGTAGACAAAAAGGCCGGGCGAGTTGGAAGCCGCGCTTATACCCACGGCCGCCTCGTCCTCTACTTTCAACTTGGCGTTTTCCAACTCCGCGCGCACCTCTACCTTCAACTCTTTGCCGTATATCGCATAAAAAACGGCGAGGATTGCCGCGGGGAACACCACGGCCGGCATCAACTCGAGGGACCTAGTGAATATGGCGATTACCAATATGGGCATCCCCACTGCAAGAGAAAAGCGCGCTATTTCCTCCATTTGGGCACAGGTATCTTGGCGAGGTACTCCCTCACTACGTCCCGCGAGTCGACCCCCTCGAGCCTATATTCAGGCTTCAAGTAGATCCTATGGGCCAACACGTCGATTGCAAGCGCCTTGACGTCGTCGGGGATTACGTACCGCCTCCCTTGTACTAACGCGTAGGCGCGTGCAGCTTTGAGTAGAGAGAGGAGAGCCCTCGGCGAAGGCCCCGCCATGACCCTCCTGTCGGCCCTCATCGAGGCGAACTGGGATATGTAGTCCAGGATCTCGTCTACGACCTCCACCTCCTCTACTGCAGACATGGCGGCCAGCACGCCCTCCCTATTGAGCACAGGGCGGGCGAGCTCGCTGGGGTCGTCAAGACGCCAAGCCACCCTCTCTTTCAGCAACTTCTTGTCGTCGGGATGGCCCAGAGACACCCTCAACATGAACCTATCCAGTTGGGCCTCGGGGAGCGGATAGGTGCCTTCGAGCTCTATGGGGTTCTGCGTGGCCAGCACCAAGAACGGCCTCTCCAACCTATAGGTCTCGCCCTCTATCGTCACCTGCATCTCCTGCATGGCCTCTAGGAGCGCCGCCTGAGTCTTCGGGGGAGCCCTATTTATTTCATCTGCGAGGACGATATTGGCGAATATGGGGCCCTTGACGGTCTCGAATTCCTCCTTCTCTCTACGCCAGACCTTCGTCCCTATTATGTCGCTGGGCAGTAGGTCCGGCGTGAATTGTATACGTCTAAACGAGAGGCCGAGGACCCTACTGAAGAGCTTAGCCAATAGCGTCTTCCCTACGCCCGGTACGTCCTCTATGAGGACGTGGCCGCCGGCTATAAG
>JBEULO010000128.1:0-18509 GCA_041287225.1 Thermoproteus sp. | reverse complement strand
ATGATACTCGCCGGCGACGAGATCAAACGCCTGGTCTCGTTGGGCAGGCTCTCCATAGAGCCCCTTAGGGACGACGCGATAAGGGAGAACGGCGTCGATTTGCGCATCGGGCGGGAGTACGCCATATATGCCTACGAGGGGGCCGCCATAAGGCCTTGCGACCTGGCCGAGGGGGAGGCCCGCAGACACTTCAGGGTAGTCAGAGACGCCGAGGAGATAGTAATACCGCCGAGGAATTTCGTCCTCCTCACCACAGAGGAATACGTCAAGATGCCCAACGACGTGGCGGGCCTGGCGAACCTCCGGTCGACGCTGGCCAGATACGGCCTGGTCATACCGCCGACTGTAGTCGACGCGGGCTTCGAGGGAAACATCACCATCGAGGTGGTGAACGAGTCGCCCAACGCCATAGTCTTGAAGCCGGGCCTCCGCTTCCTCCACCTGATCTTAGTCAAAACTGAAGGCTCCGCGAAGTACCTAGGCGCCTATTTGGGCCAGAGGGGGGTCACGCCGCCGAAGGGGCTCAAGGCCGAATGTTAAAGCACTCTGCCTCCGCCATCCTCGACTACTACGTCGTCTTCTATCCTTACGCCGAAGCGGCCCGGCAGGTAGACCCCCGGCTCTATCGTGAAGACGTTGCCGGCCTTCAAGACGTAATTATCGCCGGGGGCTATATTGGGGGCCTCGTGGAACTCCAGGCCCAGCCCGTGGCCTGTCCTGTGGATGAAATATCCATCGAGGCCTCTGGCCCTCAACACCGCCCTGGCGGCCTCGTCCACCTCGCCGGCCCTCCTCCCGGGCTTGACTGCAGAAACGGCGGCCTTCTGCGCCTCTGAAACCGCCCCATATACCTCCTCGAAGCCCTTCGGCGGGACCTTAAAGGCGAAGGTGCGCGTAATATCGCCGTAATAGCCCATATAGGCAGCCGTGACGTCGATTATGACGACGTCGCCCTCCCTCAATTTTCTATCGGTAGGCCCTTGATGCGGCAGTGCGGTGTTCTCTCCGAATTGCACCAATATGGGGCCCGGCTCGAGGCCCTCCTCGACCAGCTTCAAGTATATACGAGCCGCCGCCTCCCTCTCCGAAATCCCTCGTGAGAGCTCGGCGCCGATCTCGTCGATGGCCCCTTTGATCCTCCTAGCGGCCTCGGCTATTTTCTCCACCTCGTCGGGCCTCTTGACCGCCCTCCTCTCGTATATATAGCCGTCTGCGATCTTGTACTCCACGTTGCCGAACGCCCTTCTGAACACCTCCCACGCCCTAAGCGTCGTCGATCCGTCCACCTCTATTTCGCTCTCGCCGCAGTCCCGCAGTGCCCTCCTCAAGGCCTCGGCCGGGTCCTCGCCGTCGGCATACGTATAGGAGGGCCCCGGTAGCCTCCCCTCGTCTAATTTCGGAGCGACGAAGACGGCCCTATCGCTACAGAGTATAAGCGCGGCGAACCTCTCGTAGGCCTCAAGCCTCACCCCCGAGAAATAGTATATATTTACTGGGGACGTCAGGACGAGCATAGATCACTCCAATATGTTTATATTTACTGACTCCAGCCGTGCCCCTCTAAGCCGCCAGCCCCTGACCTCGCCAGTATATACATCTCGGATAATCCACACGACGGGCCACATCATCATGTACTTCAAGTCGACTCGGCTCGGAGTCGGCGGGCCTGGATGTGTATGGAATATTGCGACCAGCTCCGCTCCGAGCGCCTCTGCGTCAACAACGGCCTTATAGACGTCCTCGGGCCTCAATTTGAACTCGTAGGGGCTCCCAGCCGCGTTTTCGAGCCATCTCCATAACTCAACCCGGTCCCCCGTGCCGAATAACAACGCGGCGCACTCCTCGCGAGGCGTACAGCGCCTTTCGGCCTCATCTAGGAACCTTCTGGGCACGTCCATGTAGGATCCTCCTGGCTTGCGTTATGACGTCGACTATCCTAATGGAGGCGGGACATACGAGCTCGCACGCCCTACATCTAAGACAAGTCTCTATGCTCTCAACGACGTATTTAGACGGTTTGCCGTCGGTATAGACCAAGAGGGCCATTTGTAGCCTCCCGCGGGGCCCCATATGTCTTATCTTGAAGGCGTTATACGTGGGACAGACGGCCTCGCAGAAGCCGCATCTGGCGCAACGTTCTATTTCTTCGATCACGATATGACCTCGGCCAAGTCGTATATCTTAAGCCCCGAGGCGGCCCTGGATAGATTCACATAACATATGGGACATACCGTCACGACGACGTCGGACAGTCTGGACAACTGCCTCACGCGTATCTTGGCCACCTCGCCTGCCACGTCGGGCCTGACCGATTCGACGGGGCCGCCGCAACAGCCGGAATACGCCTTGCCTGTGACGTAGGGATCCTCCACATGGGCCACGCCGACGGAGTCCAACAAGCGCCTATATGTGTCATATCTATCTAGGAATCGGGCGTAGAGACAGGAGTCGTGGATCACCACTCTGTTCACTACGGCCTTGGAGGGCCTTATGAGGTCCATATAGCTCACTACCTTCAAGTCGAACCCGTCTACATATTTGGGGTACAGCCTCTCCAGGGTGTAGTGGGTGTGTGGGTCTACTGTTATGACCTCCTCAACCCCGCGCTCCTTGAAGTATCTGTACACCTCTCTGGCGTAAGACGCGAAGTCGTCCTCAAAGCCCAGCTCATATAGGAGGGCGCCCGAATAGGGCTCGTCCTTCAATACGCCGAATTGGACGCCCGTTTTGGCCAACATGGCCGCTATGTTCTTCAGAATGTTCTCGGCCCTCCTCGCCTCCTCATCGGAAGGCTTGAGCACAAGCCCCCCGAAGAGCTTAGCCCCGGCCGCCGCCAGCCTCGCCCTTAAGCCGCCCGAACTGGCTCCGACTTTTTGTAACAGATCTACGGCCCTAGCTATCAGCGGAGCTAATTGGTACATACAGGAGGTGTACAGCACCCTTTTCCCTCCTTCTGCCAGGCCGGAGGCCCACCCGCTACAGATCGCCCTATCTATAGGTAGCGGCATTCCGTTGCGCCTCAAGTTGTCTAGGATTAGCCCCCTAAGCGAACGGATCCAGTCCTCCATTATTCTATCGGGGTGAAGTATGTTTTTACCGCCTTTCCTGAAAGGCCCGCCAAGAACTCGCCGATCTTCCTCCCATCTCCGTGGACTACAAATACAGATACGCATTTGTCGCCTATATGTATATGTGAGTAGTTGGCGATGAGCTCTTTATACTGTTCTATCAATTCGCTCAGAAGCTCCATCCCCTCTGTCAACGACAAGACGGCGCCGAGGCAGATATGTCCATCTCTTAAATGTTGGGAGTAGGACTGGACGAAGGCGGAGACGGCTTGCGCCACTATTGCGCTACGGGTGACGCCGAGCTCTCTAGAGAGCTTGTCGACCTCCTGCGCCAGCTCGTTGGGGAGCGACACGCCGAACCTCTTCACGTACGGTAGTGACTAGATATATATTTAGTTTGTGGTCACGTCATGGACTGTATAGGCGTGGTGGATACCACCTTCGCCAGAGTCGACATGGCCTCGGAGGCCATCGACGAGATAAAGAACTTGGCCCCCGATGTGGAGATAAAGAGAGTTACAGTTCCCGGCATTAAGAACACCATTTGGGGCGCCAAGAGGCTCATAAAGGAGGGGTGTTCGGCCCTCCTTGTGATGGGCTGGGTCGGGCCCAGCCTTACGGACAAATTGAGCTATTTGGCGATGTCCATAGGCCTCATAGAGTTGCAAATACACGAGGACGTGTTGATACTAGACGTCACTGTGCATGAGGACGAGGCGGCGGAGGAGAGGGAGCTCAGAGCCATAGCCGTAGATAGGGCCAGGAAACACGCCAGGAACTTAGTGGCGTTGTTGCGCGGCGATCTGTCGAGATTTGCCGGCATGGGGCTGAGGCAGGGGAGGCCGGACGTAGGGCCTATAATATAGAAAAAAAGAATTATATTTACTATTATTATGCGATCATTTATGTTCAAATAGCTTCGGCGGGATATTCTATAAAAATATATAAATGGGTCATATTATTATCTTTGGAAATTGCATTTTACTGAGATCCATAGAAAGCCATATATAGTCCTAAGATAGTTATCAACAACGGGCGGTTAGCCCCGGCGTACCCCCCATATGGCTAACGCCGCCCGTATTTTCTTCACTTAAAGAACAGGCCCAATGTGGCCGCCAGTATTCCCGTCAGATATACGCCGTCCCAGACGCCGGCCCCTCCAATTGAGGCCAAGGGGGGCATCTGCGCCAATATCTTCTTTATGTTGTAGACATCGGCGCCTAGGAGGGTGCCGTAAACCCCCACTATATATGCCACTGCCGGAGTCAAGTGGCCGGCCCAAAGCGAGAAGAGAAAGGCGATGATGGGCGGTATGAAGCCCGGCGTGACCACCCCCACGCCCGGGACGACTCTGCTCAGGCGATATACCGCCAGCGAGGTTGCTAGAGACGCGGCGACGGCGCCTAGGGCGTAGATCGGCGGCAGTCTCGACAACATGTAAGTAGAGAGGGCGAGAGGCATCAAGGCGCCTCCTAGATTCAACGCAAGCCTCGCCACTTCCTCGCGTAATGCGAGCTGGGGCACTGGTATCGGCATGCCGAAGATATATATCACGCTTAGGCTTGGATAGTAGACCCTCCTTCTGGCCGTATATATCACTACATGGAACGGGCTGAGTAAAAGGCTCAGGAAAGTGGACGCAGATGCGACCAACACGGACGCGGCGAAGCCTACGCCCAGCGTCCTCAATACGGCGGCCAGCCCGGCCAGATATGAGGGGAGCAACAATAGGGCGAGGAGGGCATATATTGCGCCGATGACTCCAGTAAATGGCGGCGAGAAGATAATACGGCCCACGCCGCCTAGGCCCCTCGACGGACGTGTTTCGAATACGCCGCCTCCGCTATATCTGCCGCCAGCGCCGTGATCAACATGGCCTCGTGTATTACAGGCGCCGCCCCTTCGCATGTGGACAAGACCATGACCCTCTTAAAAAGGGACTCCCTCCCCAATATGGTCCTGAGGGCCCCCTCGTGACGGTCTTCGAGGAACGCCTTGGCGGCATCTTCTGCGTATTTCTGCAAGTCCTCGAACCTCTCCACAAGCTCCTTCTGGCAGGCCACCTTGTTCTGTTTGAGGTAATTAGTGGCCCTATCCAGCGCATCGCCCATATGCTCTAGGTTTTTAACTACTATTACATAATCCACAAAGCCTTGTGGATTTTGATAGATATTCTTTTTTATTATTCTTAGAGATAAAAAGTAAAGCCTATCCAGCTGGTCGTCCATATGTAGAAGCTCTTGGGCGCTCTCCTCGTTGGACTCCTTTATGAAGTCCAGAAATAGATGGAACATAGCAGATACTGTAGTGTACATGCTTCTAACCACCTCGTCTATGTTTACGTCCTCTTTAGTGACTATACGGAGTTTCAACTTGCCCTCAGACTCCAACGCGACCACGCCGGGCAGTTTGCCCTCTATTCTGCTGACCAACGCCGATATTTCATCGGACTCTATTTCTATTTCGTCGGCCCCCTCTATGTAGTACGCTATTACATCCCTCAAGGCCGTCTCTACGTCCTTCTCCTGTATTTTTGCCGTGACTGTAGTCTTCTCGGCGGTTGCGGGCAGTATGAGTATCTTATTGGACTCGGTAAGTATCTTAATGGGGGAGCCCACCTTCAATTGATTGGACTCAACCCACTCTCTAGGGAGGGTGATCCCGTACGACCTCTCGCCTATTCTAATCAACTTTCTAATCTCCATTAAACACGAAATACCGTCGGTCTAATAAACATTACCTAGGTATAAGCCTTGTACTTACGCCGAGAGTAGACGGAACGAAATATCTAGATATGACTCCGCGCAATACTCTTCCATTTATTTGCGGGAAACAAAAGCCGTGATGTTTCCTCTACAGAGGAGCATACCATTCCCTCCAATAAGGCTGGAGCGGCTGGCGAAATACCTACAGGAGGTGGTGCAAAGAGGCTCTGTGGAGCTAGACGAGTTGAAAAGAGAGGGCGTGGATTTCGGCAAGGGCAAGGGGGACATCACGCGCTTCCTCGAGAGGCTGGGCCTCGTGTCGGTCTCCGGCAAGACTGCGGCCCCCACGAAGCTGGCCTATGAGGTGCTCTCCATGTACCGCATAATCGGCAACGCGGCGTTTCATCCGCTCTTCTACGCCGTGTTGTTGCAGTACAGACTGCTCTCCGACATTATGAGAGATCTGCGCGTTGCGTCTATAGACGAGCTACACGAGGCACTAAATAAAAGAGTCGCCGAGATATCGCCTTCGAGTTGGATAAACAACGTGGCGTTTAGGTCGCTTGTGGCTATAGCCGTCGATATAGGCCTTTTGGGGAAGAAGGGGAAAACCTTGGAATATCTGGGGGACCCCGTATCTCGGGCGCTCGCCAGCGCGGCGAACGGAGCACTTATAGGCAAGTCGGCATATATGGAGGAGGTCCCCGAGTGGTTGAAGGACTGTGTGAAGGTACGAAAGCCGCTGGGCGTAGTGGAACTCGACCCCGAATGTACATCTCGCGTCCTGGAGAGACGCATACTAGGGCTAATGGTTGATAAATAGATCGGGTTGAACATACATGGGGCGTAAACAGCGGGGGGAGGAGAAAAGAGGGAGCCTCCTGGACTTTCTGGGCGTCTCTGAGGAGAAGGCCCCCGAAAAGAAGCCCGCCGAGAGGGCTACAGACACAATAAAAATACAGGAGAAGCCAGAAGAGGCAAGCGCAGGCGGAGCAACGGAGGCGATATACAGCTATATATCCAGCAAGAGGTCTATAACTAAAGACGAACTGTTCGAGTGGGGCAAGGCCAAGGGGTATACCGTGGCTGAAGTCATGAAGGCCGTGGACCTCCTCGTAAAGTCCGGCAAGATAAAAAGGCGCCTAGACGACGAAGGCCGTCTGGTCTACACAACGCCCTGAATAGAAAACTATATATTTAGACATTGCAATGTCGTTTGTGGAGGTCTGCGAGATACTCGGGCTATACCTCGCCAAGCTGGTAGAGGGAGCTAGAGGCAACGTAGTCAGCTTCACCGTGGGGGACGTGTCCAGGTGGTCCGAAGAGAAGTATAGGACCACCCGCTCGGTCACTCTCAGAGTCGCAGCGATATGCGAAGCCCTGTTGGCTCAGGGGCTCTTGGAGAAAATAGGCAAGAAGTACATCTTGCGCCGTGGCTCTCCGCTTTGGGAGGCGGCCGCTAAGAACGACGAAGAGGCCGTTTGCGATATAGTGAGACGCGCGATTATTGTAACCGAGAGAACTTAATTATAACTCTCTTTTAGTTGACGTGAGGCAACACCTAGGCGTACTGTTGACGACAATTACAGTATTGCTACTTTTTATGTCTCATGACTTTATAATTGATGTTATGGCATTAATAATATATATAGTTGGTGTCTCATTGATTATAGTTCCACAAAAAACTAAAGTCGAGCAGATCGAGGCGCCGAAAATACAGCCCCAAGCCCTCCAGGCGGCCGCGACCCCCGAGGAGTTGAAGAAAAGGCCCGTGAGGCCCCCTGAGGTCGAATGAAGACTCTTGCGTTCCTCTCAGGGCTTAAGGGAGGCACCGGCAAGACGACTCTAGCGGTAAACACGGCGGTCGTGTTGGCTTACGCCTTGAGGCGGAAGGCGAAATACCCCGTGGTGTTGATAGACCTAACGCCGGGGACAGGCACGGCGGCCATATTGTTGATGGGCACATACAACCTCCAAAATGTAGCTAGCCTATCGGAGTACTTCGAAGGAAGGATAATAGATCCGCTACAGGTCTTCTACTTGAGGCGCTGGCAGATACAGCCGGAGGAGTTCAATGTGGTCTTTACGTTCTTGGCCAGACAGGTCGCCACCTCTAAAAGGCTTCTGGAGGCGCTAATGAGGCAGATAGAAGGAAGGTTGGGGCCGTTGGTAGCGATTTTCGACTCGCCGCCGGCCGGGCGCGAATCGGCTGTGGAGGGTCTGCTGGACTTTGTGGTGCCGGTAACTACGCCGGACATCTCGTCTATAACTACTGCGGCGTCTATCTCCAGAGCCGTCGGCGGTAAGATGTTGAGGCCTATACTCAATATGTATGTAAAAGAACATGACGTCACGGCAATATACGGGAAGAACTGGCCGGATATAGTCAGGGAGTCGTTCGGCGACGAGCCGCACATAATACCGGCCGATCCCCTCTTCGAGGCCGCCAGACAAGCTCTGGAGATAGAATCGTTGAAGTTGAGGCCTGAGGAGTCGCCGGGCCTGGCGGCTATGCTTTCATATATACGCTACCTAACGGCGCAACTTTCTATCTGATGGGTGATCAGCCCCAGCACCTTCAAGTCGCGAACTATATAGGCCCTGCAGGGCACCGCCTCGTGGTAGTCCTTCTTGATGTAGTCCCCTCCCCTATCCACCAACACGGCCTGATAGTCGGCCATCATGGCGCCGAGGAAGTCCTCGTAGAAGTCGTCGCCGACGTGTATATATACGTCGGGCATTACGTCGCCTACGAGCACAGTCAGCGCCATTTCGAATATGCGGGGGTTCGGCTTCACGACCCCGACATCGTCGGCGTATATCTGCGCGTCTAGAAGGCCCGTTATGTCCAGCCTGGCCAGAAGCTCTCTAGTGGCTTTGGAGCTCCACAACAATATATTCGAGACGATGCCCACCTTATATCCGTCGTCTCTAGCTGCCTTCAACGCCTCTACGGCGTCTTGAAGCGGCTTCACGTCGAGACTCCCCACCGCCCGGTCGATTGCGTTTTGCGCTTCATATACGTCGAAGTCTGCCGCCATGCCGCGCTCCTTCATCTTCCTCTTTATGCGGAATAAGTTATATGTGGGCGGTACGAACTCCTGCCGCTCCCTACGGGCGAGCTTCAACGCCCGCCGCTCCTCCTGGATGAAAGAATAAATCGAATTCCAGGACGCCCTACCCCCTAAAGTCTTGACCAAGACGTCGGCAACAGCTTTTATAGCAGGCTCTACTGGAAGGATCGTGCCCCAAACGTCGAATGTTATCGCCTTAACGCTCATAGCAGTACTTATACTCAGCATTAATATTTATGCCTACTTACTGCCGCCATTTCTTCCAACAACAGAATTTACCGTATATCCACACGAAGTGAACATAGGTACTTTTACTAATATTACTATTACATTTAAAACTAATATAAATATAAATACTACAACTATAAATGTTACTAATGCAGAAATAGTTTATAAAAGGGCCGTAGGCAATATATTAATCCTAGGCCTCTACCCCACAGGCGGGCTTGGAGGTACCGTCACGATCCAAATAAACGGCACAACAAAAAGCCTAGACATAGCTAATATATGTTCAATAAAGTCTTCCCTAAATAATTTTACTAACTCCATAAACCTCAATATCACATCTAATTGTATAGATCTAAAGAGTTATATAAATGGCACATATGTCCCATTAAGCGGCACGGGGGGCGTATACACGCTGGCCTACAGCCCCCCATATTCCGGCCCATATAATGTGATAATTACAAATGGTACATATTATTTAAATCTAACATATATTGTCTCTCCATTAATTAAAGCTAATGCCACATATTATGGGAATTGGATAAATATTACTTTAATGCCCCCTCTATATAGGCCCGGGCTTGCCGTCATAGACGGCCTAAATTTCACGGCCACATCCGCGTTATCAATTCCTCCATTTTCCTTGCCGGCGGGAAGTTATAGCCTCTTGTTGTTTCAAGGCGGTCTGCTTCTCGCCAACACCACAATAACTATACTCAAGACATATCCAAATATAAATATAGTAAATTTTACTGATAGCATAATTTATGGAACTTCTAATACAATATACATTAATAGTTATGTGTCTAATAGATATTATCCGTTGAGCGTTAGCATATATATAAACAGCACGCCGGTCGCGAGCGGCGCGACTCCGCTCCCCTTTAAGATGCCCATCTTAGACGTAGGTACATACAATATCACTATTGTCGCCAGCGAGACCGCCAACACTACCAGGGCGGCCGTTACGAGATATCTGAAGGTCCTCCCCGCGCCGGTGAGGCTGAACGTATATGTGAACGGGACCCCTCTAGGCCAGGTGTTGTTTGTTTCCTACGGCCAATTATTGGCGTTTAACATATTGGCATCCTCGACGGTGCCCCCTAGGGGGAATGCCTTCATAGTCGTCGACGGCGAGAAGTTCGGCGCGGTGTTAGACACGTTAAATATAGGCGCCGGCGTACATAACCTCTCCATAGTGTTTATGCCGAGCGGTAAGGACTTCGCTCCGGCCGCGGTAAATTCGACTCTAGTCGTTGCGAAATCGGCGCCGACGTTAACGGCGCCTAGATATGTCGTTACGACATACGGCACGGCCCCCACGGCCACAATAGGGCTTTTCGTGTACGGCAGGCCCGTATCGGGGGTCGTGACTGTAGCTGTGGCCAACTACACAGAGGAGGTACAAGTCCACGGCAACACGACAATAATTCTGCCGAAACTCCCTGCGGGGACCTATCAAGTCTTGGTGTCTTTCCCCGGCAATAAAGACTTGTATCAAGCAACCACTTCCTTCCTCTTGGTCGTACAGAGCGCCAGAACTACCGTGGTAGTCCAGACTCCGCCTAGATCTGTCTACGGGTCGGCCGTGCCCATCTCAGCATACGTGACGCCGCAAGTGCCCGGCACCATCTCCATATTTGTCAACGGGACTTTGATATACAACGGCCAGGGCCCCAGGGTAAGCACCTCGTGGCTTCCTCCCAGAGGCGGGCACTTCAACATAACGGCAGTATTTCAAAGCCTTTCGAGCAACTACTCGAATAGTATGTCGTATACTATAATATATGTAGAAAAAGCAAATTGTAACATAGCAATTCAAATAAATTCTTCGAATATTTATGTATTGAGAAAATATTATATTATTATAAATTCGTCAGTAGTGCCGAAGGTCTATATAGATGGGAAGTATATAGGCGCCGCCGCCGTCCTGCCTGTGGTCTTCAACGCCACAGGACCCCACGAGATCTATGCGGTCTTCAGCGGCGATGAGAGATATAGGTCGTGCAATTCGTCTCTACTCGTCGAGGCGGCGAAGAACCCCTCTGCCGTGGCGATAGAGACGCAACATACGCTTGTAATGCCCAACAGCCCGCTGGGGCTCATTATAGATATACATACAAATTCATATATTGTTAATGGAAATATTATTGTATTAGCACAAAATATAATTAATAAAAATAATTATACATTTATTAAATACATAAATAATTCTAAAAATATAGTCTATATATTTCTGCCTTCCGCCGGCTCTTATGTGTTGCGCGTCTACTACGAGGGGAATCCATACACCGAGGGCAACTACTCGAACGCCGTAGCTGTGACCGTAGTGGAGGGCGTATTGGGAGTCCCGCTCATCCTAGTGGCCAGCTATGGGGCCGCCGCCGTTTCGGCGTATGCGATCGTGTTGGCAATAAAGATAATAAGGAGGAGGAGTCTTAGGGCTTCATGATATCGTCCCCGCCAGCCGTGTTGATATTGCCGTTGCCCAATAGGGACCAAGTGGTCTCTGCGGTGTCTATGGTGGTCAATAGGCTCAAGAAGTTGGGCGTGCCTATAGAGTTGAAAAAAGTCGACGGCCCGATCTTCATCGAATGTAGGGTGTCGGCCGACGGGCTCCTCCAGAGGCTTGACGTATATCTGGCCGCCAGCGGCGACGACTTTGCGACCGTCACGCCGGTGCAGGAGAGGATAGTAGGGAACTTCGTGGAGAGGGTGGCGTATGCCCATGTGGCCCAGGGGGTTGCGGTCCAGATGAACTACGAGGCGAAAGGCGACGTGGCCCTGAAGGGGGTCGTGGTATATGCTGTGGGCCCCGCATATAGGGACCTAAAACTCTAAACGTGAATAACGTTTATATATATTTTGGAAGTCCCCTCCGTGAGCCTTATCACCATTGACGACTTCAAGAAGGTCGACTTGAGGGTCGGCAAGATCGTCGAGGCGAGCAGGATAGAGGGCTCACGGAAGCTCATTAGGATCTTGGTGGACTTGGGCTCCGAGAAGCGGCAAGTCGTGGCAGGCCTCGCAGAGCGCTACAAGCCGGAGGACTTAATCGGGAAGTACGTCGTAGTTGTGGCCAACCTCCAGTCGAGGAAGCTCATGGGCTATGAAAGCCAAGGGATGTTGCTGGCCACTTGCGACAAGCCGACCCTCCTCACATTGTTGGAGCCTGGAGATGAACATGTCGGCGAGCGAGTCTGTTAATTTGCCTAGACATATAGCGGTGATTCCAGACGGCAACAGGAGGTACGCCAAGAAGTACGGGCTGTCGCTCATAGAGGCCTATAGGCGCGGAGTCGAGAAGGTCCGCAAGTTCGCCACGTGGGCCCTCGAGTACAGAGAGATAAAACACATGACGTTCTTCGCGCTGTCTACAGAAAACCTGCAGAGGAGCAGATTGGAGCTGGAGCTCTTATTTAAAGTCTTCAAGGACGAGATCAGAAGGACTCTGGAGGACCCGATAATCCACGACAACAAGATAAGAGTGCGGTTTATAGGAGACCGGACGTTGCTCCCGCGGGATTTGGCCGCAGAGATGGAGAGGCTTGAGGACGCCACTTCGTCTTATGGCGAATACGACTTGGTGTTGGCCCTCGGGTACGGGGGGAGGGCCGAAATAGCTAGGTGCATAAAGAGGATATTGAGCGGCGAGGTCGGGCTGGACAAAATCGACGAAAATACGCTTTTCAACTGCCTAGATACGCAGTTCCTCAAATATCCCGAGCCCGACTTGGTCATCAGGACCGGGGGCGAGAAGAGGTTGAGCAACTTCCTCCTATACCAGACCGCATATAGCGAGTTGTTCTTTTTAGATAAATACTGGCCGGAGATCGAAAAGGAGGACTTGAGGGAGATCCTAGAGGAGTACACGAGGAGGCAGAGGAGGTTTGGGCGCTAAATTTAGATAGGAGGGGGTTTACTGCCATTAATGGCCAAATACGTCATAGGGAGCGCGTGGCCTTACGTCCAGTCGGTGCCCCATCTGGGCAACATGATAGGGTCTGTGCTCTCCGCCGACGTCTACGCGCGATATTTAAGGATGAGGGGACACGAGGTGGTCTTCGTATCCGGCTCCGACATGCACGGGACCCCCATAGAGGTCGAGGCCATCCAGCTGGGCGTAGATCCCGAGCGTTATGCCATGCGTATGCACGAAATAGTGGCGGAGCTCTTTAGGCGGTGGAATATCTCCTTCGACCTATATACCCACACCCATTCCGAAACCCATATAAAATTTGTACAGGAGTTCTTCAAAAAAATCTACGACAACGGCTACGTCTTCGTGCAGGAGGACGAACTGCCGTACTGCCCCAACGACAAGATCTTCCTCCCAGATAGATTCGTCATAGGGAAGTGCCCCTACTGCGGCTACGAGAGGGCGAGGGGCGACCAATGCGAGAGGTGCGGACGGCTGTTAGAGCCGCGGCTCCTCGTCGAGCCTAGATGCGCCATATGTGGGGCCAGGCCCGAATGGCGCAAGACTAAACATTGGTATCTAGACCTCAAGAGGCTCGAAGAGCCCGTCAAGAAGTACGTAGAGGCCAACGACGAGTTGCCGCAAAACGCCAGGGAGATGTCGCTGGGCATACTGCGCGAGGGGCTGAGGCCTAGGGCCATCACTAGGGACAACAGATGGGGCATACCCGCCCCGTTTCCAGGCGCCGAGGGCAAGACCATCTACGTCTGGTTCGAGGCCGTATTGGGCTACATCTCGGCCGTAAAGGAGTACTTCGAGAGGAAAGGCGAGCCCGAGAGGTGGAGGGACTTCTGGATGGATCCGTCGACTAAGGCCGTATTCTTCGTGGGCAAGGACAACATCCCGTTCCATGTGATAATACTGCCGGCCCTGATCATGGCCAGCGGCGAGAAGTACACTATGAGGCTTACGACCTCCTCAACCGAATATCTCAACTACGAGGGCGATAAGTTCTCTAAGAGCAGGAGGTGGGGCATCTGGATCGACGAAGCGCTCAAGCTCCTGCCCGTCGACTATTGGCGCTTCGTGTTGATCTATCTGAGACCCGAGAATAGAGATGTGGACTTCACCTGGACTTCGGCCGTCGATATAATAAACAAAGTCCTAAACGACGACGTGGGCAATTTCGCCCACAGGGTCCTCTCCTTCATAAAGTCCAGATTCGACGGGGTATTGCCGGAGCCCGGCCCCTCCTCTCAGGCCGACGAGGCCTTTATTGAAAGCCTGTCGAGATACATCAAATCCGCCGAGAGGCACTACGAGAGGATAGAGCTGAAGGAGGCCTTGGGCGACGCCGTAGAGATAGCCAGAGAGGGCAACCGCTATTTGAACTCGAGAGCCCCCTGGCAGCTGATAAAAGAAAGGCCCGAAGAGGCCAGGACTGTCATGTACAACTCCTATAGGGCCTTGAAGGCTCTGGCGGCTTTGATGTATCCGGTGGTCCCCTCGTCTGCAGAAAGGCTTTGGGCCATGATGGGGCTCAAGCCGCCCATAACTTGGTCCGACGCCGAGAGGGAGCCCGAGCCTGGAGTAAAGCTCGGCGACGTGGAGCCTCTATTCAAGAAAATAGACAAGAAGGAGCTAGACGCGATGTTGGAGAACTTAAAGAAGTTGAGGGAAGAACGCTGGGGCAGGAAATATCCCTGGGAGCAAGTAGTCCTATAGGCCTTTGGCCCAGAGGTATATCGGCTCGGCCCGCCCTATTTCGACCTCTACGAAATAGCCGACGGGGCCGTCCCCCCTGCCCACTACCACCTGCCTATAGTCGAGGGACCTGCCCACCACCAGGCCGTGGTCTATTTCGTCTACCAACACCTCCACGCGCCTCCCCACAAGCCGTAAGTTCCTGGCGTGGGCTATCCTCAAGGCGAGCTCCGAGGCCTTTTTGCTACGTTCCTTCTTCACGGCGTCTGGGACCTGGCCCGGCATGACCGCGGCCTCGGTGAACGGCCTCCTGCTGTACCGCGCCACATGCACCTTGTCGAACTGCAAATCCTCCATGAGCCTCAAGGTCGCATGAAAGTCCTCTTCGTCCTCGCCGGGGAAGCCCACTATTATATCTGTAGCTATGAACACATCGTCGTTGAGCTCCCTCTTTATCTTGTAGATCAACCTCTTGAATTCGTCCACGGTGTACCTCCTCCCCATCTTGCGTAGTATTTCGTCGCTCCCGGACTGGACCGGGAGGTGGAAATAGCGATATATCCTTTCGTCCCTCTTAACTATATCCAATATCCGATCTACGAACTTCTCGAACACCCAAGGCTCGGACATGCCGATCCTGATCCTATACCTCCCCTCGACCTCTTTGAGCATCCTCTCGAGCAGATCGGGCAGATTCCAGCCCGGCCCCCACTTCATATCGAAGCCGTAGGTGATCACGTCCTGACCTGTGAGGTATATCTCCTTGGCGCCTTTGGCCACGGCGTCCTTCACGTATTCGATGACCAAGTCGGGAGGGGCGCTTTTCACATAGCCGGCGCCTCCCCTCGTGTACTTTGTTATGCAGAAAGTACAATTTCCGAGGCACCCCACTTGGAGCGGCACGGTGTATACCAACGAGCCGTCGTGGCGGGGCAACAAGACCATTTCCCTCTCGGCGCCGCCCTCGACGTGCTCCGGATATATCAACTCGGCGCCCTTCGCCATCTGCCTTATCGTATAGGGCCTGGCCTTGGCGAGACATCCCGCCACTATCAGTCTGGGCATAGCCGCCAGCTGGCTAATTCTCTTCAGCTGTCTGACCTCTCCGTCTTCCCTCACAGCGCAGGTATATATCAATACCACATCTGCCTCTTCCGGCCTGCCGACTTTAATCCCGCCGAGCCTTTGGGCTAAAATCTCGGCGTCGGCTTTGGCGAGCCAACAGCCGTAGGCCTCTACGTATATCTTCACGCCGAAGCCGTTATGGACCTATTTATGTTTGGGACAGGGCTCGAATTTTACAAACCTATAATATAGGGTATCCCTCTCGAAGTCCCTCACCTCGTCGAGCTCCAATAGACAGCCGCAAGACGGCTCTATGTATATCCTCCTCACTCTACTTCTGGCGTCCTCCTTAACGACTCTAGTCTTCACCTCCCCGGAATCCATAGTGAAGACCGTCAACACGCCTTTAGACGCCACGCGCCCCCACTGCGACAGTCTGGCCACTATCTCGTCGCTTATAGGCGCTTCGAACACAAAGGTCTTAGATCTAACTACACGTTGCATAGTAGGACATTAGCATGTAATTAAAGCTTTTCCCTATTTGATTCTTTCAAACAACATAATCAGAACATCAACTGCCTTCTTGACGACGTCGTCGGGAATTTCGCCGGACGCCGCCTCGGGCGATGGATGTACATACGACGAAACTTTTAGGTAGGCCCTAAGGACCTTCCTCTTGTACGGCCCCGGCAGCCCGCTACGCTCCAACATGGATATATTGAACGCGACCGCGCGCTTTCCCCTCCTCCTAAACACCTTCGGCCTCTCCTCTGGGGGAAATCGCCTCATGTAGTGTAGCTGTATACCTATCTCAATCAACAGTTTAAGGCAACAAGCTCTGGACAGCCCCTCGGCGTCTCTACAATAGCTCAGAGTCTTCGCGGCGAGGCTCTTTATCGACTTCTCGTATTCCGACTCATCTCCAACCGCCCTGATCGCCTCCTCTATACGTTCCCACAAGACTTAATTCTCCCTTAATTTTTTATCGTGGACTCGGCACGTCTAGGAAAACTCCCAGTGGGTCCGGACCACCCCGTGAGGATAATGGGCGTTGTGAACGCGTCGGCGGAGTCCTTCTATTCGGGCTCTATAGCCTCCAGCCCCGAAGAGGCGATATCGCGGGTCGAGAGCTGGAGGGGGCATGTGGATGTGATCGATGTGGGCGGCATGTCCACGGCGCCGTACAAAGACACATGGGTGCCGCAGGACGAAGAGCTCAAGAGGGTCGTGCCCGTAGTGAAGGCCCTGGCGGAGGCCGCAGATCTGCCGATTAGTGTTGATACCTTTAGGCCCAAGGTGGCGGAGGAGGCCCTCAAGGCCGGCGCCACGATAGTAAACGACGTAACCGGCTTGAAGTTATATCCTGATATGTGTAGAGTTGTGAGGGACTACGGCGCCTCTATTGTCGTGATGGCCAGAGAGAGGCAGGCGCGCCCTGGCGTCGACCCGGTGGAGAGGCTGATGGACGCGCTTAAGGAGAGCCTAGAGATAGCTACTAGATGCGGAATCGACCTCCACGACGTGGTGATAGACCCAGGTATAGGCTTCCCCCCACTCCCGCCGCGCGACGAGCCCTATGCGGTGAGGGGCGAATTTAGACACGGCGACGAGAACTGGCCTTGGTGGAAATGGGATCTGTACGTCCTTTCCAACCTGGAGAGGTTTAGGGAGTTGGGGAGGCCCGTGCTTGTAGGCACGTCCCGTAAGAGCTTTATAAGGAGGATATTGGGGGCCTCCTCGCCGGACGAAGTGCTCCCCGGCTCTCTGGCCGTCGAGGCGATAGCCGTGCTGAACGGCGCAGATGTCATAAGGACGCACAACCCCAAGGAGACCTGGCAAGCCGTCAAGATGGCAGAATCTCTAAGAAACTTTAAATACATAAATCGATATCGATAACTATGAGGATTGCGATATCGGAGACAAACGGCCGCGTCGACGGGCCTGGCGAGGCCGAAGAGATCGCCATATATGAAGTCGAGGGCGGTAGCTATAAGCTTATCGAAAGGCTCGAAAACCCCGCTAAATATGCCAGAATGGCCAGAGGGGCCGCCGCGCTGGCGGAAGCCCGTAGGCGCGGGGCGCAAGCCGTCATAGTCTCCGAGATAGGGCCTAGGGGCTTCGAGATAGCGAGCCGGTGGGGCCTGAAGATCTATATCTACGAGGGCCCGGTGGAGGAGGCCCTCAGCCTCCTCACGAAAGGCGCCCTTAAGGAGGCGGCGGGGCCTACACACGGCGAGCACCACCACGGGGGACATTGGCGCGGCGTCTCGGAGGAGGAATATGCGTTGTTGATTAGATATACGCCGAAGGGGAGCATCGCGGCCGATTTGGGATGCGGCGCCGGGAGGCTCTGCGACGTGCTTAAGGACTTGGCGTCTAGAGTATATTGCGTGGATATAGACGTCGAGGCGTTGAGGGAGGTGGAGAAGATAGGGTCGCCGAACCTCGTCATACTCAACGAGGACGTGAGGCACACGACCATTCCGGGCGGCGCCGTCGATATCGCTGTGATGTCCAACGTGCTCCACGACCTAGACGACAAAGACGCGGCCGTTAGAGAAATCGCGAGGATATTAAAGCCGGGAGGCTACGCGATAGTTATAGAACACAAGCCGGGCTCCCTCTTCGGGCCGCCGAGCTTCCGCAAGATGAGCCCCGACGACGTGAGGAAGCACTTCGTCGGGTTTAAAGAAGTCGAGTACGTGGACCTGGGCCACAACTACGCCCTTGTGTTCCAAAAGGCCTAATA
>JBEULO010000127.1:5048-19296 GCA_041287225.1 Thermoproteus sp. | reverse complement strand
TATTTATAGGTACCCTACGTCATCCGTTTATACACATCCGCCCGGCCTCGCAGTACCTGCTATTTTACACGCGCCGTCTGCCGGGCCCGACGGGAACAAGAGGTAGAGCTCCTCCAGAGTGACGCCCAGATCGGTCAATAGCCTTCTGATGTGGGGACATTCGCCGTGTTCCTCCCAGTAGGCCCTTAAGTAGTTTACTACGCGCCAATGCGCCTCGGTTAGCACAAGCCCCTCTATGTTTTCGGCGATCCAGACGGCCACGTCTTTGTCCCACAAGTCGGGGTCTTCGAGGAAGCACTCCTCGTCCAGCTTTATGGTCTTATTGCCGACTTTATATTCCCCTGGACACTCGACGCGCCTCATATGTACTCGCGGCTCATGAGGTCTTGCCAACATCTCTGCAAGCACTCCCCGCCCAACAGCCCCATTAACGACCCGAACGCAGTCCTGAACAGTTTATTGAGGAGCGTCTTGTCGTGCGTCCTCACGTCGAGGTCGTCTGCGAGGTATTTATTGTATAGGGTATAGGCGAGCATCACGATGTCGTTAATCGGCATGCCGGGCCTGTAGTTCCTCAAAGCCAGATCGGCGATGGCGATTACCTCGTCCTCCGAGAAGTCCTTTAAGTTCCATTTATCCCTCAGCTTGTCCGCCAACAGCCTCCTGCTGGCAACGGCCCCGTATGCCATCAAGGTCAAGACCCCCTTGGGGAGTATATAATAGAGCTTCCTTCCGCTTCCAGGCTCGCAGAAATACGCGACTAGCTCTTCCCTCTCAAACATATCTATTTTCTTATAGACGTAGGAGAAATGCATCTTGTTATCTACTGCTATCTTGTAGGCCGTTAGGGGCTCGTTTTCCAATATAGACAGTAGAATCCTCAACTCCTTGTCGTCTAGCTGTACCCCCAGCCTATTCACATCGGCCTTCATGCCGCCGATAGGAACGACGCGAGCGTCTCGTACGCCCTCCTATAGTCCTCTACGCTCATATCTACGATCCACGAACAACACAGCCTTATGCCCGACCACTCGGTCATATAGACCCTGCCCTCACAAACGCCCAACACTACGTACTTCTTCTCGTCGTAATAGAGCTCCACATACGGCGGCCTCAACGTCCTAAACGTGCTCTGTTCTATCGTCCTCGGATATGCAAGCGCCCTCAAGCTCTCTGAAAGCGCGCTGGCCTCGAGGCACTTAAAGCCGTCTTTTGTCTTGACCACTATAGCAGTTCCGCTCAAAAATAGGTCCTCAGATAACTGTATCTCTAAATTCGGCGTGCAGTCGCGCCCCTTGGAGCTAGCCATAACTCTCAACTTCTCCAAGACTTGCTGTATTGATAACACAATGGAATTTATTATTGAATTATTAAGCGCTCTTCTTGGCTCCCCTTCTACGTAGGTATATCGCCACGCCCAAGGCCGCTATGAGCGCGGCGGCCGCCAAGGGCCCGACCTCCAATAGGTTTATGGAGGAGTTTACAGCTATAGGTATCTGGATCGTCTCGACTACGGGCGTGAAGGCGCCGGTTTCGTTCCACTCCAACACCAAGGTGGCGTAGTAGACTCCGCTGGGTATATTGCTCGACACGTCTATCAAATATGTCGTCGTGATGTTCTGCCCCGGGTATATATCGCCGAGAACTCTCGTATTAGACGCCAGCAGGTTTGTAGTGGGCGTAGACGAACTGGGCGTGTGTATCTGGAAGACTTGGTTCGGCGTCCATTGTAGGGTCACCATCTTCGCGGGGACGGAGCCCACGTTCGTTATGGTCAAGGTGACCACCGCCGTCGAGCCCGGCTGGGCGTTAGAGACGCTGTAGGACACCTTCAATGCGGCCTTCGGCAAGACGGTCAGCGTGGTTGCGGCCTTTGTCTCCCCTCCGAGCCAGGAGGCCGTCGCCACAATACTCTGGGACCCCGGCCCCAAGGCGCTGGCGTTGATCAAGAAGGGCACTTGTACCGGCTGTCCCGGCGGCAATACGCCTAGGTTTATAGTGGAGTTCCCCACCACCGGGACGCCCGATACGGACAAGACGACGTCGCGCGCAGGCACGAGACCTGTATTGAGGAGGGACACGACGACTTTGGCGTAGGCGAGTAGGCTGTTCGCGACAACTACGGGGGGCTCCACCGCTATGTTCTGTATTATCACAGATGGAGACTCGACGTGTATATAAGCGACGTAGGTCTTCCCGTTTACCGAGACGTATACGGGGTAGTCGCCCGGCGTAGCGCCGTCGGGTATTTTAATTACGCTGGTCAACGTGACGGGGCTCCCTGAGGGCAGGGCGGGGAGGTAGTACGAGGCTCCCTCCAAGACTTGGAGGGGCGTCGAGATGTTGACCGCCACCCCGCGGATCTGCGCGTCGCTGGTCAACACTACGTTGAGCGAAACCACGGCGCCTGGATATGCCGTCGGCGGATTGGCGATTATGGATGCGCCCAGATTGGCGGGCTTCACGTCGATGTAATAGGTGTAGTTGTAGCTGCCGGCCTCTATGCTCAATGGGTACAGACCTGGAGCCGCGCCTCTGGGGACCTCCAGAAGTATGGTCAGAGTGGCCGGCGTGCCTGGCGCCAATCCCGGCAGGCTGTAGTGGGAGCCTTCGAGAATAGACAGCCCCGGCGCGTTCACCGTTACTGATAGAGGCCCCATGGGCTGGTTTGCGGCAAGTACGGCGGTCAGTTGCACGATAGATCCGGGATACGCCCAAGGCGGGTTTTGGGCGATATTTATAGCGAGATTAGGCGTTGGTATATATATTGTAACATTTCTCGTAGTACATATATTATTAAAATAACATATTTCGAAAGATGCAGTGACTGTGCCATATTTATTTAGAATTACCTCTAGGGGTATCTGTATAGATGTCAATATCGGAAGTTTTATAGGCCTAGCTATAAACGTGATGTCGCTGGTATTCACAGGCGTTATTGTGACGTTAGTGGGCTGGATCGGGCTACCAGCGGAGACGAAAAGCGTCATGACCGACGGAAGCCCCGCCACGACGGAGCCCTGGGGGGTCAAGGCCACGTTGAAATCAACGGGGCTCATCACAATCACCGTGAAGTTTTTAGAGAAGGATATAGTGCTGTTGTCCGCCGTATCGATGTAGGTGACGTTCAGGCGGGCAGTGTAGCTACCCGGCTCCGCGTCGGCGGCTATTACCGCCGGTATGACGCAAGTCGCGTTCGAGTTGGGCGGCACGTAGGCGCTACAGGAAAGCGAGGCGTTGAGAAACTGGCCGAAGGGCCCTCCAGCTATAGTGGCCGTAGCCTTAACTACATCTGTAGATGCCGGATTTACGAAAAACACCGGGATCTCCACTGTCTGCCCGGGCGCAAAGAAGCCTTTGATTATCGGCGTGGCGAGTGCGTCTAGGCTCAACGGCGATATCTGTATACTATACATATAGCTCTGTATCTGAAAGCCGTTTATGGGGTTTATTAGAGCAACAGTGACGCCGTAGCTACCGGGCCTCAACCCCAGAGGCGCCTTCAATACGGCGGTAAGAGTCGCGGGAGAGGTCGGCGCCAAGCCGGCCAGCTTGTAGAGGCCCCCCGTCAGCACGACTAGGTTGGACGAACTTATTTGTACCTCTATAGGCCCCACGACGCTTGTAGTCGTCAACACCACGGTCAGTTGCACGACGCCGCCGGGGTACACCACAGGGGGGTTTTGAAGCACCGTTATGCCTATATAGGGCTGTTGTGGCGCCGTCTGTGTGGGCTGGGGGACTACAGCCTGGGAGTACGCAAAACTAGCCGCCAGTACGAGCAGGAAGGTCAGTATTTCTATCTTCCTCATGTAGATTTCAGATATATCGGTATATATAAACTTTATTGTCCTAATCTCCTGGCGACTTTATCGGAGAAGTCCGCCAAGATTCTACTCAGCTCCTTAAGCTTCTCCCTATCGTTTGTGTCGACCTCGTCGAAAATCTCCGAGAGGAACCTCAATTCGTCCACTATGGACGACAATATGTCGACTTTCTCCGGCTTCTGTTGTAGATACGACATGAGCTGGTTGAACGTAGAATCCTTGAGGTAGTCCTCTAGGAGCCTACGCCCCTCCTCCGTGATCTTGTAGACCTTTTTTCTCTTTCTGCCGATATATTGATCTTCCGACTCTATATAGCCCTCGTCCTCTAAAAACTTCAAGAGGGGATAGATGGTGCCTGGAGAGGGGCGTATCTTGCCCCCAAAGGCGCCCTCTATGATTTTTATCATCTCGTAACCGCTTAGGGGACCCGACGACAACAAGTAGAGCACAATCGCCTTGTAATAGCCGCGCCACTTCGGATTCATTGCTTTACGAAGCTCTATGTCAAATAAAAGCATTTACCTTACGCCGACATAAGGAGATATATATACTGCGAATCTTTTTATATAGAATATATCTTATTGCCATGTGCGGCATCTTCGGGCTTTACTCCCTAAACGGCGAGGCCCCCATAAGTGCCGTCGTAGCCGCGCTTAAGGCCATGAGGGAGAGGGGGACGCCGCACGGCGCGGGCGTGGCGCTATATAGGCCCTCCGACAAGCCGAGGATAAAGGCGTTTTCGTGGAGGCCGTATGGAAAATATATAAAATTGCCGACTGGAGTTTATGACGTCGAACTTGAAGAACACGATAAAGATATAGATGGATATATATATTTAAATAGTAAATGGATAGATATATATAAGATAGCTGGATGGCCTGAGGAAATAATCAAGATATACGGCATAGAGAATCTAGCCAGCAAGATCTGGATCGGCCACACCAGATATCCCACCAACAGCCCCGGGAGGATGCCCTATTACTCCCACCCCTTCGCGGCAGGCGACGTGGCCATAGTCCACAACGGCGATCTGAGTAGCTACGGCGCAAACGTCAACTTCATAAAATATAGAGGCGACGCCAAATTCACCGGAAACGACAGCGAGGCCATTGCCTACCTCTTGTCACATTTAGTGGAAGAAATAGGCGTGGAGGGGGCCGTTAGGGAGCTCATGTACGGCAAGAGGTACAGATGGGCCCGCCTCGACGGGCCCTACGCCGTGGCGTTCATAATAGGAGGCCCCAAGCCCGTCTTCGGCGCGTTTGTCGACACGCAACACTTCCGCCCGTTATATATCGGCATGACCGACTCCCTCCTCCTAGTGGCGTCCGAGGCTGCGGCCATAAAGGCCGTGGAGCCCGCCGCGACCGTCTGGGCCATGAGGGGCGGCGAGTACGTCATAGCCGAGGGCGACGAGATCTACGGCAACTTCAAGAGGAGGTACGTATATCCCAAACTGCCGCCGGAGCCGCAGGAGGCCATAGACGCCAGGCTTTACGACGCCGTATCGCTCGCCTCTGCGATAAGGGCCGAGCTCGCCAAGCGCGGAGAGGTCGACGTGGTGAACGTAATGGGTCATAGATATCTAGGCAACGGGATGTCTTCGGGCATCCTCAAGGTCTGGGGCGTGGTGGGCAACGCGTCTGCCAACGTGATGTCGGGCGGATATTTCGCAGTATATGGCGACGTCCAGGACGACTTCGGCGATGCGATGAACGGCGGGACTGCGGTCATATACGGCAATGCGGGCGACGCGTTGGGGCAAGCGAAAAGAGGGGGCGAGATATACGTCTACGGCGACGCCGGGACCAGGACGGCCATCCAACATAGAGGGGGGGTGGTCGTAATAGGGGGATCTACGGGCAAATATCTCGGCGAATATATGGGCGGAGGCACCGTCGTAGTGCTTCGCGCCACTAACGACGAGGAGGTGGGAGAAATGATAGCGAGGGGCATGGTGGGCGGCGAGATATACATAAGGGGCGAAGTCCCGAAGGAGTACGTCGGACATGTGGATAGACGGGCGTTGGAGAGATACGCCAAGTCCTTAATGATCGACGGCATAATCGACGGGAATAAATACCAAGAGCTCGTCGAGGAGTCCGGCGGGGTGGTGGTAGAACAGAGGGAGTTGACTGAGGAAGAGATAGGGAGGCTGGGCGGCTATATAGAAAAGTTCAATAAGTTCTTCGGACTTGATGTAAGAATAGGTAAGGATATATTTACTATAATTAAACCAAAAAATCAACAAAATAGATAAGTTTGCAATTATTTATTTTATAAATTGTTGATATAATCAATATATTAATAGACTAAGTGATCTATTAATTTCTATATATCTTATGGCATATTTACTAGCGGACTTAATATTCAGCCTAATAAAATGCTTATATATACCATAGGTCTCTGTATATAATGCGTCCCCTCAATATATACTTGCGCCCTGCGGTACATAGAATCCCGGAGTTCTGGAGCCCCGAGAGGATAGAATACATCCGCCGCTCCGCGTTGGAGGGCCTCCCGCCTTATGCCGTCGAGGACGCCCCAAGCAAAATAGGCAGGCTCCTAGACAGAATGGCCTTTAAGGACCTGAGGCCCCGCGAGGTCAACGAGCTCTTGAAGGCGGCCGACAAGCTGGACGTAGATGTGGGCGTGGATTTCTTCGGGACTAAACTGTCGGCGCCCATATATCTAGGCGACATGTCGTTCGGCGCCCTCAGCGGCAACCCCAATATAGCCATAGCGAAGGCGGCTACGGAGGAGGGCGTAGTCGCAGGCATAGGCGAAGGCGGCCTCCATCCGGAAGTCGCCAGATATAGAAATATAGTGGTGCAGTGGGCCTCCGCGCGTTTTGGGATGGACATGGCGCTCCTACGCGCCGGCCTCGCCGTAAATATAAAAATCGGCCAGGGCGCCAAGCCTGGCATAGGCGGCCATCTGCCGGGCAGAAAGGTCACTAAAGTCATAGCCGAGCTCAGAAAGATACCTGAAGGCAGCGAGGCCATATCGCCTGCGCCCCACCACGACATATATTCCATAGAGGATCTGGCCCAGAGGGTCAAGGCGCTTAGAGACCTGACCGGCAAGCCCGTCCTTGTCAAAGTGGCCGCGGTCAACAAGATCATGTACGTAGCGGTCGGCGTGGCGAGGTCCACCGCAGAGGGGATAATCATCGACGGGGCCGGCGCCGGCACCGGCGCTACTCCGGCGGCCGTGCGCGACCACCTCGGAATACCTATAGACTACGCCGTTCCTGTAGTGGACAGATGGCTGAAGGAAAACGGGGTTAGAGACCGCTTCCTGGTCATAGGGGGCGGTATGGTGTACAGCGCTTCGGACATAGCGAAGCTGATCGCGCTGGGGGCCGATATGGCCAATGTGGGTACTGCCGCGCTCCTCTCAATCGGATGTATAATGTGTCACTCCTGCCACACCGGGGGGTGCCCCACATCGCTTACCAACATGATAGGGGCGAGGCCCGATTTGGATATAAACTGGGCCTCTGCGTCCCTCCGGAGGTATCTAAGCGCCATTAGGGCCGGGCTCAAGGCAATACTGTACGCTTTGGGCATGAACAGCTTGAAGGAGCTCCTGGGCAGGAAGGACCTATTGGGGCTCTACCACGTCGACGAGCAGGTGGCGAGCACCATAGGTGTGGAGTTGATGGCGGAGGGCGACGTCGCGTTCTATCAGGACTACACGCAGTTGGTGCCGAGGGAGGTATACGAAGAGGGCAAAGTCCCCATAACCGGCATGGGCGGCGTGGTCCCCGGCTACACCTACCCGGCCAGGAGGCCCCTCGACCTCCTCAGAATAGAGGCCTCGCAGGTCACGCATCCCTCCGTCGATCCCTATAGGGAGGAGGTAGACGTGAAGTTCTATATGGACGGAGTGGAGTTCGACACGCCTGTAGTGGTGCCCGCGTTGGAGCGCGCAGCAGTCATGGCGGGATACGCCCTAGGCGCGTTGGTCGACGGCGCTGGCTGTCCGGAGCCGCAGTATTGTCTTTCCTCCTATAAGTTCCGCCGCGTCCCGCCGACGGGCGCGTTGGAGCCTGAGGAGGGGATAATAGTTATAGATGAGAGTTTGGGGGGCGACATATGGCTAGAGGAGGCCGTAGCGCTTCTGGACGAGAAGGCGCGGAGGTTGGGCGTTAGGGAGGACATGGTCATAGTGGCCGCCGGCCGTCTATATAACGGCGCGGATGTGTACAAAATGGCGGCATTAGGCGCCGATTTGGTGGAACCGCGCGAGGTCTTCGAGCTCGTGGCCAAGAAGCCCGCGCAGAACTACGCCGCCAAGAGGCGCCATTATGAGAATGTAATATCTGTATTAACTAAAGAACTAAAGCTCGTCATGGGGGCCGGAGGTATTACTAGTTACTTCCACATGGTTGGCAATAGAGATCTACTAAGATCTCTAGATGGAAAAGTCGCTATAAAACTCAAAGTGCCTATAGCCGGAAGCTGAAATGTCTTGTGTGGTCTCGGTACAATATATTTTATGGCCCGTAGGCAGATCGCATTATAATCTATATAGGTGCCGTAGCCTATGTAAATCTATGAGTAAAGTTTATATATGGAGTAAGTATAGCGGCTATGCCGGAAGGCATAAACGCCTGGAGGGTGTTGAAAAGCGCCGGCGTCAAATACGTCAAGTTCGTAATAGTGGACGTATTCGGCAGACCGAAACTCGAAATACTGCCAATAGACGCGGCCCGCGACGCCTTTATTGACGGCATAGCGTACGACGGCTCTTCGATACCTGCATACACCACTGTGAACAGGAGCGACTTCGTGGCCGAAGTAGACACCAACGCCATATACATCGAGACTTGGAACGACGGCAAGACCGCTCTGGTCTTCACGAGCACGCTGGACGGGAACAAGCCGCACCCAATGGACCCGCGTAATGCCTTAAAGCAGGTAGTGGAGTACGCGAAGGGCAAAGGCTACGATGTGATGGTGGGCGCCGAGGTCGAGTTCTTCTTGGTCAAAGGCAATCCGCCATCGCTTGCAGACCGCGGAGTCTACTTCGAAGGATATCCGTTAAAGGAGACGTTGCCTGTCGTGGAGGAGATCATAGAGCACTTCTACCTCTCGGGCATAGGGTTCACCAAGACTCACCACGAAGTGGCGCCGAGCCAGTTCGAGGTCAACATACCAGCTGGCAATCCCGTTCAAGTTGCCGACCAGATACTTGTGTTCAAGATAATGGCCAAGTCCATAGCGCAGAAGCACGGACTGATTGCGACCTTCATGCCGAAGCCCTTCTGGGGCGTAAACGGATCCGGCATGCACGTACATGTGAGCTTCTGGAAGGACGGAGCCAACCTATTCGCTTCGTATAAGGAGCCGACGCCGGAACTTAAATCCGCAATAGCCGGCGTGTTGGAGAACGCCCTCGCCAACAGCGTCTTCGTTGCCCCGCTCGTCAACAGCTACAAGAGGCTGGTTCCGCACTACGAGGCGCCGACGCGCGTGGTCTGGGGCATCGGCAACAGGTCGGCTATGGTCAGAGTGCCGTATTACGCCAAGAAGATAAACAGATTCGAGTACCGCCACCCCGACCCCTCCTCCAACCCCTACCTCGGCTTCTCCGCCATAACGCTGTCGGCCTTAGACGGGCTGGAGAGGAAACTGGAGCCGCCCGCGCCCGTAGAGGAGGTGGCCTACGAGCTCCAAGGCGTGAGGGAGACGCCGAAACATCTCGGCGAGGCTGCCAAACTTGCGTCGAGCGGAGTGGCGGCCAAGCTGTTACCGCAACAACTAGTGGGCGCCTATTTGGCGCTTAAGGAGAAGGAATGGGGCGAATATCTGTCGAGTGCAGGCGGGTGGGAGAAGACTTGGAACACTATCACCGCTTGGGAGTACGAGCAGTACCTAGAAGTGGCCTAGTGTGTAGAATAGCTCTTTTTCTAGGAGGCCTTAGGCGGGATTTCCTCCGTTCTTTTATCGAAATTTCGAGGAGGGATAGGACCAAGGGCCTTAGCCACAATTCGGGGTGGGGAGTTCTATATGCCAGGAGGGGAGAATATGGACTATATAAGTCCACGCGGCCCATCTGGGAATCATATATAGATCCCCCAGATGGATATGTACTATATTTGTTTCACTCCCGCTTGGCGTCGGTAGGCGCCATATCCCCTGCAAATACCCACCCCATAGTGTACGGCAATTACGCAATAGCCCACAACGGGACTATTGTGAAGGAGAAACTCGCCGAGGAGTTGAGGAGGAGGGGGATAGACGTCAGGACCGGCGGGACTACCGACAGCGAGTTGTTCCTAAAGGCGTTTGTCGACCTCGGCGGCGATATCGCTGCCCTCCGCGAAGTCTCGCGTATGGCTGTGCGTCACCTAGACCCCGAGGAGCCTCTCATGAATATGGCGATAATAGACCTCGCAGGTCTGAGGGCCTATTTCCTCACCTATAGGCCGTACGAAGATCCGCATTTCGTGCCGGTGGTCAACGAGGGCCCAGTCACAGTCGTCTCGTCGGAGCCTCTAGACGGCGGCGTCTGGAGCCCTCTAGAAAACGGCGTTGTTGTGGTCGCGGAGGACAGTGGAGGGCTAAACGTGATGAAGCTTTTTGAGTGAAATCAAGATAGAAGCCGTGATCGACTACGTAAAAAGGGCTCTGGCTATTGACTGCGATGCCGTCTCGCGCTATATAGTCGAACGCCTTCGAGAATATATAGAGGAAAGCGGAGCTAAAGGCGGAGTTCTAGGCCTCAGCGGCGGCGTAGACTCATCTGTCGTCGCGGTCCTGCTGGCCAAGGCCACAGACAACTTCTTCTTTCTGCTCATGCCGTCGTCTACCACTCCGCCTAGAGATATGGAGGACGCCATGAAGATAGTAAAGCTCACTAGGGGCGAGGGGAAGCACGCAGTTATACCCATAGACGACTACGTCAACGCCCTGGCCGTAGCGGCGGGAACTCAAGACAAAAAAATTGTGGGCAACATAAAGGCCAGGGTCAGAATGGCCTTGTTGTACGCCTACGCCCAAAAGTTGGGCTATTTGGTCATAGGCACCGGCGACAAGAGCGAGCTCATGTTGGGCTACTTCACTAAATACGGTGACGGCGGGGTGGACGTCCTGCCCATAGGCGACCTATACAAGACGCAAGTGAGACAGTTGGGGAGATGTCTAGGCGTGCCTGAGGAGATAGTGGAGAAGCCCCCCTCGCCTGCGCTTTGGGAGGGCCAGACGGCCGAGGGCGAGTTGGGCATCGACTACGACACGATAGATTCGGTCCTATATCTACGTTACGAGGAGATGAGGACGCCAGAGGAGGTGGCCGCAATGTTGGGCGTGGATATATCTATAGTCGAGAGGGTAGACCTCCTGGTCAGAAAGAGCCAACACAAAAGGCTCCCACCAGAGATCTTTAGGCTCAGCGGGAGGGCCATAGGGTCCGACTGGAGGTATCCAAGACGTTATTGGAACGTGAGGACGTTATGAAGATAGAGCTGGCTCAAATAAGGCCGATTTTAGGCGACGTCGAGAGGAACTTCGCGAAGCACAAAGAGATCGTAGAGACCAGCACCAGCGACTGCGTGGTCTTCCCCGAGCTCTCTCTGACCGGCTACGTCTTGAAGGACTTAACCTTCGAGCTGTTCAGAGAGAGCGAAAGGGCTGTGGAGAAGCTCGCCGAGCTGTCTGGAGGCAAGTGCGTAGTTGCCGGGACGATAAAGGAGGTGAGGCCTGGCGTCTTGAGGAACTCGGCGGCGGTTATGATAGGCGGTAGGGTCGACTACGTCTATAAGTTCTATCTGCCCACATACGGCCTGTTTGAGGAGAGGCGGTACTTCCAAAGAGGCGATCCGGCCAGAGACTTGAAGGTATTCCAATACGCTGGGGTCAAATTCGGCGTGATGATCTGCGAGGACGCGTGGCATCCAGAGCCGGCGGAGGCGTTGGCGCTAATGGGGGCAGACTTGATATTAGTCCCCTCCGCCTCGCCTATGCGGAGGCTCGGCAAGACGCTCGCCGTACAGGACAGTTGGGAGGCCCTACTGAAGGCACATGCGCTCATGAATACGGTATGGATGGCCTTCGTGAACACTGTAGGAAGCCAGGAGGAGGAGTTCTTCTGGGGCGGCTCCATGGTCGTCTCGCCTCTAGGCGACGTGAAGCTCAGGCTGAGGCTGTTCGAAGAGGATAGAGGCGTCTATATGATAGACCTAGACGAGTTGAGGAGGGCCCGGTTCTTTAGTAGCTTCAGGGACCACATATCGTCTTTCCATAGAGTTCTGGCGGACCTATAAATTTATTTAGGGCGTTTGTTGTCTCGATATGGCCCGCCTGGCCCGTTACTATAGGGAATACGGCATCAGGTTGGTGAAGGGCTATATGCAGTACCTTTGGGACGACCGGGGAGCCCGGTATATAGACTGCAACACCGACCACGGGGTGGCCTTTCTGGGGCACGCAAACCCATATATAGTCGAGGCGGTCAGGAAACAAATAGAAGAGGTCTGGGCGGTCCCGCTGAACTTCGCGACTCCCGCCAGGGAGAAATTCATAGAGGTCTTCTCCAAGCTACTCCCTGCAAGATTCGGCGTCGTCTTCCTCCAAAACACAGGCACCGAGGCCGTCGAGACGGCCATAAAGGTGGCCAAAAAGATCACTAGGAGGCCGACTGTAGTGGCCTTCACCAACAGCTTCCACGGCCGCACTATGGGGTCCCTCTCGATCACTTGGAACGAGGCTTACCGCAAGGCCTTCGAGCCCCTATACCCCTACGTGAGGTTCGGAAAGTTTAACGTAGCCGCAGAGGTCGAGAAGATAATAGGCGAGGACGTCTGTTGTGTAGTGGTGGAGCCGATACAAGGCGAGGGCGGCGTCAATCCGGCCACGCCGGAGTTCTTAAAGGCGTTGAGGGAGGAGGCGTCGAGGAAAGGCGCGCTTTTAGTTTTCGACGAGATACAGACGGGCTTCGGCAGGACGGGGGCCGTCTGGGCCTTTCAGAAATACGGAGTGGAGCCGGACATATTTACCGCAGGGAAGGCGCTGGGCGGAGGCCTCCCAATAGGAGTAGTCGTGGCTAAAGAGGAGTTCGGCGACGTCTTCGAGCCGGGCGAACACGGCTCCACCTTTGCGGGAAACGCCGTAGTTATGGCCGCCGCCGCGGCGGCCTCGGAGCTTCTGCTGAGAGACGACGTGCCCGCAAAGGCTGAGGCCACGGGCCGCGAGCTCGCAAAGGCCCTTTCGGAGCACGGGTCTAGGGTCGGGCTGAGGGTTAAGGGCATGGGCCTGATGTTGGGGCTGGAGCTTAGGGTGAAGGCCGACCAGTTCATAAGGCCTCTGCTCGATATGGGGGTCTTGGCGCTTACGGCCGGAATGAACGTATTGAGGTTCCTGCCGCCATATATGATAACCAAAGAGGATGTGGAGAAGATAGGTCTCGCCGTGTCGTCGGTACTGAGGGGCACAACCAATTAATACGCGGATAATCTACGACATGAAGATAGCAGTAGTGGGGTGTAGAGGCTGGGGCCAAATCCACCTTAGGGCCTTGACTCAAATCGGCGTAGACTTGGAGGTAATGGAGCGGGACAGAGAGGCGGCTGGAAACTGCGTGGAGAAGTACGGCGTAAAGAAAGTCTACGACTCGTTCTCCGACGTGTTGTCCTCGAACGCCGATGTCGTGGATTTAGTCGTGCCCCACAACCTCCATAGGGATATGACTGTGGCCGCTTTGAAGGCGGGGAAACACGTATTAGTGGAAAAGCCCATAGCCAGGACTGAGGCCGAGGCCCTCGATATGATAAATACTGCGAGGGCTCTCGGCAAGAGGCTAATGGTGACGGATCAATTCCACTTCGATCCCGCCGTGAAGGCCGTAATGGAGTTGATCAAAGAGGGTCGCCTCGGCACGGTCCATACGATAATAGTGAGGTCTCAAGTGTTGGGGAGGCCTAACGAATGGCGTAGGAGGCTCGAAGATATGGGCGGAGGGGCTCTGATCGACGGCGGCGTCCACTTCATGAATACCTTGTTAAATTTCGGAGGCGAATACGTCGACGTGAAGGCCTACGTATATCGGGCCTTTATTCCGATGGAGGGCGACGACACGACTATGGCCATATTCAAATTTAGATCGGGGGCCCACGGCCTTTTGTTCTACACCTGGGCCTACTCCAATCCGCCGTTATTGCCCTCATACGAGGTCATAGGGGATAGGGGGGCCGTAGTCGAGGATTTGGAGACCAAAAAGAGGACGTGGTCGCCTCCTAGATATAGAGTCTACGGCGACCCGGTCCTCAACGGGCAACGTATAGATGTGCCCGACGTGGACGTATTTGTGGAGATGTTTAGGGGCTTCATAAAGGCGGTTGAGGAGAACATAGAAGTGCCGTACCCGCCGGAGCTCGCCCTGCGGGACCTCAAGGGGGTCCTAGACGTATATAGAGC
>JBEULO010000127.1:0-4948 GCA_041287225.1 Thermoproteus sp. | reverse complement strand
GGACCTCAAGGGGGTCCTAGACGTATATAGAGCGGCGGGGGCGCCCTGGGTCAAATAATTATTCGACGAAAACCTCTTTTCCTCTCAACGCCGACAACAACGCCGCGGCGAACGCCAGAGCTGCGGCTAGATGGTAGGCGTAATGGAAACCGTCGACTAGGGCGGGGGCTATGGCGCTGGCGAAAAACTGCGGCTTGGTGATCTCCATATAGACCTCTTGGCTCAACTGGACGTGGTTTAAAGAGACGAGAGTGCCCAGCGGGTTGTAGCCGAGGAAGGCCGCGAAGAACGCAACGACGGGCGGAGTGGACAAGAGGAGTTGCGCCGTGGCGGCAGAGACGCCGGCGTTTAGGAGGGCTTGGTGTACAGCCGGCGTTAAGGCCGACGCAGATCCCGCTATTATCAACGTCATAAATACGGCGAAGCTCAAAAGCGAGCCTACGTTTTGCATCATGGCCCTGACGCCAGACGCCGCGGACCTCAAACTGGAGGGTACGGAGCTCAATATGGACACCAGATTGGGGCTCATAAAGAGCCCGGATCCTGCGCCTATTAGTGCCACAATTAGCGCGAAAAGCGCGTAGCTGAACGTCAACGGCAAAGCCGAAAGGAGCTCGAAGCCGATGCCCATCAGCGTTGCGCCTATAGTGGCCACGGCCCTCGCCCCGAGCCTATTTAGCAGTTTGCCTCCAATCGGCGCGAACACCGCGCTGGCGATACTGCTGGGGATTAGATAAATACCGGCCCACAACGGGGTCAATTCATACGGCATGCCGTTCATCGGCAAATAGACCGCCTGTAGGAATATAGACAGGACGAAGACGTTTGCGCCTTGGGCTATAAAGAGCAGAAATGCGCTGAGGACGCCGAAAGAGAACTGGCGTATCGAGAAGAGGTCTAGGCGCAACATAGGGGTCTTGGCCCTCCTCTCGATCGGCACCACGGCGGCGATGAGGGCGAGCCCGACCGCAAGCATGGCCCACACGAGGGGGTTGTTCCAGCCCATCATGCTGTTGCCGTAGGGGATCATCGAGAACGCAAGCCCCAACAACAGGAGGAGCAGACCTGCGGCGAGCACTATCGCTCCTGCCCAATCGACGAGGACTCTCCCCACGCCGGGCGAGATGTTGTAGACGACCTTGTAAGACCACAAGGCGTTCAGCACGCCGAAAGGCACGTTTACGAGGAAGACGAGCCGCCAGTCCACTACCGCCAGCAGGCCGCCCACTAGGAGGCCCGTCAAAGAGCCCGCCGAAAACGATATGCCGACAAGGCCCTGCGCGAAGCCCCTCTCCTCGGGCGGGAAGACGTCCGCTATAATGGCCGCGCTATTGCTGAACATAAAGGAGCCGCCCACGCCTTGTAGTACCCTATATGCTATCATCTGGGCCACTGCGACGTTGCCGGCGCCTGGCGTCAGGCCGAGCAACAAAGAGGCTACGGTGAAGATCGCCGCGCCTAGGGTGAACGCCCTCCCTTTGCCGTACATGTCCGATATCCTCCCAATTATGGCCACTAGGACCGCCACGGCGAATGGGTATGAAAGGATCAGCCAGAGAAGCGCCACAAAGCCCAGCGGCGAGAAGGGGTCTACGTCTATCCCTCTGAAGATAGCCGGCAGGGCTATGACGAGCGCCGACATGTTCATACTCGCCATGAACGAGCCCAAGACGCTGTTGAACAATATGGCGCGTCTGTGGTCCATGGCAAAACCGAGATATCGGACTATAAAAACTTTTATCGGGAATAAACAGCCGTCTTTAGGCCGCAGTTTAAGCTTTTAATCGAAGCATAGGATCCGCCGTGGTTGTATTAATCAGATACGCAGAGCCGGCGATAAAGAGAGGGAGGACTAGAGAGGAGATGGAGGCCTTGTTGGTGCGATCGATTAGAGAGGCGGCGCTTAAATGCGGCCGGCTTAAATTCAGGCTGGAGCCCGGGAGGATCTACGTCTATTCCGACGACGACATCTGTACGGCCCGGGCGGCCTCTCGCGTCTTCGGCGTCAGGTCGGCCAGCCCAGCCTACGAGCTCGATTTTTCCGACCTAGACGACCTCGCGAATAAAATCGCGGAAATTTGGAGGGGCCAAGTCGTCGGGAGGACTTTCGCCGTAAGGCCCCACAGGGTCGGCGTCCACAACTTCACGTCGAGAGATGTGGCGGCCAGAATAGGCGAGTTGCTCGTAAAAAGCGGGGGCAAGGTGGACTTGGAGGACCCCCAGGTCGAGGTGTTCGTCGAGGTGAGGGAAAACAAGGCCTATACCTATAGGGACCTCTACGAGGGGCCGGGAGGCCTCCCGTTGGGCTCTGAGGGCAAGGTCTTGGCTTTAGTCTCGGGCGGTATAGACTCGCCGGTGGCGGCTTGGTATATAATGAGGAGGGGGGCCTACGCCGACGTGTTTTACTGCAACCTAGGCGGCTCTTTAACGGAGGCCGCCGCGTTGAGAGTAATAGACAGGCTCTTGGAGTGGTCTTATGGATACGACGCGAAGGTCCTCGTGGCGGACTGCGCGCCTATAGCGGACTCCATCAGGCGTTTCGTAGACCACCATCTGTGGTCTATAGCCTTCAAGAGGGCCCTATACAGACTTGCAGAGAGGGCGGCCAGGCTAGTGAGGGCCGAGGCGCTGGTTACCGGCGAGTCGTTGGGCCAAGTATCCTCGCAGACGCTACAAGCTCTGGCGGCCGTGGAGTTGGGGGTAGACATGCCCGTGTTCCGACCGCTGATAGGTCTAGACAAGGAGGAAATAGTGAAGATGGCCCAGAAGATAGGCACGTACGAGCTCTCGGTCTCGGTCCCCGAATATTGTGGTATATTCTCGAAGGAGCCCAGGCGCTGGGCGTCTAGACAGGAAGTGGAGTATATAGACCTATATGTGTACGACGCGGTGGAGGAGGCGTATAGGTCCATCAAGACGATAAAGAAGTCGGAGCTGAAGTCCGCGCTTATGCAGGTGGGGCGGACGGCAGAAGGTCTGGTAATTCACGAAGTCCCTGAGGGCGCCGTCCTTGTGGATCTCAGAGACCAGAAGGACTACGCGAAGTGGCACCTCCCGGGCGCCATAAGGATCGACCTGGACCGCGTTTTCGATTTCGTGGAGAGGGAGGGGCGGGACAAGACGTATGTATTTTACTGCTACGAGGGCGCCCTTAGCGCCGATGTTGCCGAGCGTTTGAGAAAATCAGGCTATAAGGCCTATAGCTTAGGTCTCACAATACACTAAAATCGGTAAAATTTTAGTCTATTATTTAATTGTAAGATAATATACATATATAATTATATAAAAACATGTAATAAACATTTTATAATATTACGAAGTCTAGAACACATGGCGCTATTTATAGATCCGCTGGACCTATGGCTCGACGTGCTGGGCACTACGCTATTGGCCACAGCCTATTGGCTCTATCTGAACTTTGTGTCCAGAGCGCCGGCAAGCGCCAGGCTGATATTCAATCGGTCTTTCGGCCTCTTCTACTTGGCGCTGGGCATATACGCTTTGGCCAGCGGGCTGTGGGCTACGGCCACATGGCCGTTCCCCAGCTCGTATAACCTAGTATTCTCAGATTCCTGGCCGATATTCGGCGTTGCGCTTATTGCACTCGGTTTGATAAACATAAAAGCTGGTCTTGAAACCGTAGGAGAGGGCGCAGATATGTACATGAGAGGAGGCCTTATCGGCATAGCGGCCCTTTCGTTGCCGGTATTAGTATATGGGGTGGACATATGGGTCTACGGACTGACTAATGAGCCGTCGCTGGCCGGCCTTATGTTCTTTCTGCTGGGTCTCGCCGGCTTGTTGAGCCCGCTCTTGACCGTGAAAGGCGTCAGCAGAGCCGCCGCCTATTTGCTCATGTTGTTGGTCGTGATATCTGGGCTGATAGCGCTATTAATAGGCGTCGAGGCCATCTTCGCCCATACGGCCGCCTGGAGGGCTTGGACTCCTTGGTACGGAGCCCACTAGCGGGCTAAATCCCCCCTAAACCCTATAATTTTTTAAGATCTTGGAATTCCATGGCGCTCTTCATAACCGAAAATGACGTAAACGAGCTGTTGACCTATAGGGAGGCGGTCGCGGCTGTGGAGGAGGGATTCCGTTTGTTGGCGGAAGGCCAAGCCGTCAATATGCCGAGGCGTAGGACAATAGTCAAGGGCGCCGTGCTGCACGTGCTCCAAGGCGCGGTGCTGGGAGGCTACGGCGTCGCCGGTCTCAAGGCCTATTTGAGCACTAAGGGGGGCACGAGGTTCGTCGTTCTCCTCTTCGATATAGGGGGCGAGTTGCTTGCAGTCATAGAGGCCGACAGATTGGGCCAGATAAGGACTGGCGCCGCCTCGGCCGTGGCGACGAAATATATGGCGCCTCCCAGCCCGGAGGTTTTGGGCATAGTGGGGTCTGGCAGGCAAGCTAGGTCTCAATTCGAGGCGTTGGTAGAAGTCTTCACCCCCAAGCTGGTGAAAATATACAGTAGGAATAAAGAGCACGCGCTCGCCTTCGTGGAGCTTGTGAAGAAGCGCGGATTCGATGCTGTGTTGGCGGGAGACTACAAGTCGGTATCTGACGTAGATGTACTGGCCACCGCGACTAATTCGGCCGAGCCCTTCATAAAGGGCGAATATCTACGTGGGGGCGTCCATATAAACGCCGTAGGTAGCAATTGGAGCAATAGGGCCGAGATAGCCCCCGACGCGGTGGCCAAGGCCGAGGTCATCGCGGTGGATGATCCGGTCCAGGCCGGAGAGGAGGCCGGCGATTTGATATTGGCGGGCGCGTTGGGGAGAGCGGTGCCGCTGGCCGAGATAGTGGCCGGTAGGATCAAAGGTCGTCCGGGTCCGACCTCGATAACTCTATTTAAGTCGTTGGGAATAGCGGTCGAGGATCTAGTCGCCGCTAAGGTTGTCTACGAGAAGGCCCTACGGATGGGGCGCGGGAGGGAGCTTCCATTTGT
>JBEULO010000126.1:0-19464 GCA_041287225.1 Thermoproteus sp. | reverse complement strand
GTCCACGAGAAACGTTTTTACCTCCAATATTTACGTATGTCCGGTGAAGAAGTGCGTAGTGGCTTCGGGCATATTGATAGAAGACGGGAAGGTCCTTCTAGTCCGCCATAAACGGCTGGGCGTATGGCTCTATCCTGGCGGCCACGTGGAGCCCGACGAGACTCCCTCCGAGGCCGTCGTGCGCGAATTCGCCGAGGAGACGGGACTCGAGGTGAGGCCGCGGGGCAGGACTTTAGGCATTTCGACGGACGACGTGGCGGAGGAGCCGTTGCCCTTCGTCATCTTGAAGGAGACCGTGAGGTATCCCGAAGAGGTCCACATACATTACGACCTGGTATTTTTAGTCGAACGCGTCGGCGGGGCTTTAAGGGACGGCGTATGGTTCTCCAAAGAGGAGCTGGATGGGCTGGAGACCTATCCCAACGTCTTGGCCGTATTGAAACGCGCTTTCGAGACCGCCGTATGATAGCCGACATAATCGCCCAGACTCTGTTGGTCACGCCCTCCGGGGCCTTTTCGCCCGGCCCCCTCACCACTGCGGCCGTGGTCGAAGGCGCCGTGCGCGCCACGCCTAGGCTAGCCGTTAGGGCCGGCTTGAAGGTGGCGGCGGGACATATGGCGTTCGAGTTGCCCTACGTCTTGGCGCTTAGCCTCCTGGCCAATTTCCTCACGTCTCTCCGCGCGCCGCTGGCGGCGATCTCTCTCGCCTTCTCTCTATTTTTCGCCTATTTGACTGTGAGAGACGGGCTCGCCGCACTGCGCGGAGGCTATAACCTAAATAACAGAAAGCCTATATTCGCAAGCCCGTTCGCCGCAGGTCTCGTCTTCACTGGCGCCAACCCGTATTTCTTGATGTGGTGGGCCACCGTAGGTCTACCTCTAGTCGATCTGGCAGTTCAATACGGCGCTTTAGGCGTGGCCGTCATGTACGCGAGCCACGTCTGGATGGACTACTTCTGGCTGGCCCTCATGGCCTCGCTGGGCGGCGGCGCGTCTAGAGTGTTGGGGAGCCGGAGGTACGGCTACCTCTTAATTGCTCTGGCGGCTTTATTGGTGCTGTTCGGCGTCAATATCTTCCTAAAGGCGTTCACGTCTATTGCGTTGATACCTTAAATACCGCGAGGTTTAATTCCCCCCATGAGGGCTTGGATCGTCGCTGTGGTCGTCGCGGCGCTAATAGCGGCAACAGCCCTCCTCTATTTTTATTTCTCTCAGGGGAAAGTGGATATATATGTGGCGGACCCGCCGGACCCTCTCGGAGCTATATACATCACCTTTACGTCGGTGGCGCTACATAGAGTCGGCAACAACTCGGGGTGGGTTGTCGTATTTAACGGAAGTAAGACCGTGGCGCTCTCCCACACGCCCCAACTGTTGGTCTCTGCTTCAATTCCCGCCGGCGAGTACAACGAGGTGTTCTTCACGGTCTCCAGCGTCACCGTAGAGATCGGCGGCGTCAACGTGACGGCCAGAATGCCCAGCGGCGTCTTCAAGGTCCACATAACAGGCGGCATGAGGCTGAACGGCGGCTCCGAGGAGAAGCTACTGATCTCGTTTCCGCACATCGCAGTCGCCAACGGCCAGATAGTAATCAGCCCGTCGATAACCGCCCAGGTGATATCTTGAACGAAATAAGGCTGAGGCCTATTGGGTACGTCGAGGAGGGCCTTCCGGAGGAGCCGCAGACAGCCAAGAGGGGCCTCATCTCGACTATTAGGATCTACGATGAATTCGTAGAGGGCCTCGCCGGGCTTGAAGAATACAGCCACGTCTTCGTAATTTGGTATATGCATAAGGTAGGCGAGGTGAAGTTGAAGATAAGGCCCAGGCGCCTTCCAGAAGGCCCCGAGGTCGGCATATTCGCCACTAGATTTCCGCCGAGGCCTAACCCCATAGGTCTGTCTATCGCCGAGATAATCTCCGTAGAGCCTCCCAGATTGCGCGTAAGGAATCTCGACGCCTGGACGGGAAGTCCCGTCTTGGACATAAAGCCCTACGACATACTCGACGTAGTGGAGAGGCCCAAGATGCCTGAGTGGCTCAAACGCCTTTTAAATATCTGACCGAGGAGTTTCGTGGTCTGCATATTCGTAAGCAGGGATACGTTCCCGGAGGTGTTGTACAGAAAGCTCTCCGAGGTGGGGACCGTGAGGGCCTATAGATACGGCAGGCCTGCTTGGCTGACCGAAGGGATATCTAAAGAGGAGCTGAAGAGGGCGGCGGCCGAATGCGACGCCATGGTCGTCTTTATCGGCGATAGGATAGACGCAGAGGTGCTCTCAAACGCCAAGAACCTAAAGATAATATCGACGGTCTCTGTGGGATACGACCACATAGATGTGGCCGAGGCAAAGAGGAGAGGCATCGTGGTTACAAACACGCCCGAAGTCCTAGTCGACGCCACTGCCGACTTAGCGGTGGGCCTGCTCCTAGCTTTGACTAGAAGGATCGTCGAGGGGGATAGGCTCATCAGAGAGGGGCGGGCATACGACGTGTGGGGCGCCCTGTTGGGCTCAGATTTGAGGGGGAAGAGGGCGGGCATATTGGGTCTTGGGAATATAGGCGCGGCTATAGCGAGGCGGTTGTTGGCCTTCGGCGTGGAGGTGGCCTATTGGTCTCGCGCCAGGAAGCCCCAAGTGGAATTCGCCTTGGGGATTAAGTACTTGCCGCTGGACGAGCTGCTGGCCACGAGCGACTTCGTCATAATCTCCATGGCGCTCACGCCGGAGACTAAACGCTTTATGGACTGGGAGAAGTTCTCGAAGATGAAGAGGGGCGCCTATCTGGTGAATATAGCCAGAGGGGGCCTTGTGGACACAGAGGCGCTCTTAAGGGCTTTGCGCGAAGGCATATTGGCCGGCGCCGCCCTGGACGTGTACGAAGTGGAGCCCCTGCCCCATACCCATGAGCTGACCAGGCTGCCCAATGTGGTGCTCACGCCCCATATAGGGAGCGCCGCGGTCGAGACCAGGATGAAAATGGCCGAGGTCGCTGCGGAGAACGTAGTGAGGTTCTTTAAGGGACAGAGGCCTCTATACGTGGTGGAGTGAGCGTCTGGTCGGATCCCAAGTTCTTCGAGGTCAAATTCAAATGTATTAAATGCGGCGTCTGTTGCGTCGGGACCCAAATGGAGCTCCTGCCGGAGGACGTAGAGCGGATAGAGGCTTTGGGCTATAAGCTCCAAGACTTCGCGGTTATAGACGGCGAAATAATAAGGCTGAAAAATGTAGACGGCCACTGCGTCTTCTACGACCCCCAGACCTCCACCTGTAAGATCTATAGGGAGAGGCCAATAGGGTGTAGGCTATACCCGTTGGTCTACGACGGGAGGGACGTATATGTCGACAGGACGTGCCCCACGTGGAATACAGTATCGAGAAGGGAGATAGAAAGGCTCGGCCCCTACGTCGAGAAGTTCGTAGAGGACGTAAAGAAGACCAAACTGGTGATAAGACTACGCAAAGGCCTTTAGGTCTTCGCCTTTAAGTAGAGGCACGTCGAGGATCTCGGCGAGCTCCTTCACTTCGGGGTACGACATGGCCTCCGTGCTGGGGCCCAGGACTTCAATTATGGCGAGGGCGGGGGGCAGTCCGGCTATTCTGGCCAATATGGTCGATAGCTCTGTATGTCCCCACCGCCTCCCCAGCCTGGCCCCCAATATCGGCACGTGGCCGGGCGCGTAGAAATTGGCGAGGAATTCCCTCCTGGCGAGCTCCGGGTCTTTCTGTGCGGCCTCTACGACCCTGGCGAGCTCCTTTATGGTGACGGCCTTGTCCGAATCTCTGACGCCGGTGTTGGTCTTCTTGTGGTTCACATAGCCCATAAACGCCGGTTCGTCGCCATATCTAGGCGTTGCGGAAAGCCCCAGGGACTTGTAGTACTCGGAGAGGAAGCCCAGCCCCAACATCCTGCCTATTTCTTCTGTGGTGACAAAACACAAGAGGCCCCCGGCGTTAAGCCTCAACCACCTCACCAGGCCGGGCGTCATCACGTCGGCCCTGACCACGAAGTCCGCCTCGGCCTCCCTATTGTCGCCGTCGTAGATCAGAACCGGCTTGCCCCGTCTAAGCGCCTCCACGGACTCTTCGATGTCCGATCTCATCGTCAACTGTAGTTAATGCATATAAATGCTTTATGTAAACTCTTGTTTACAGTTGACCCTATACCTCAACACGACCTCCTGCCCGCATTCGCAGACCTCTGCCGACTTCAATTCGAGCCTAAACGGCGCCTCGTCTACGTCCTTATAGCCGGGCCCCTCTAGGAGCGAAGTGCCGGAGCCGAAGGCGTAGGGGGTCACAGTTATGATGAGCTCGTCCACGAGACATTGGCTCAACATCTGCCAATTGACGTGCCCGCCGCCCTCAACTAGAACGCTCTTGACGCCCATGGAGTATAACGCCTCTAGCGCCTCCCTCAGAGGGACCGAACCGCCTGGAAATTTCAACACCTTAACGCCGCGGCTCTCCAACGCAGCTATCCTCTCGGGCGGCGCCCTCTCCGTCGTGAGGACTATAGTGGGGGCCGAATTGTCGAAGACCCTAAGGTCTGGCGGGAGGCTGAGGGACCCGTCTACTACCACCCTTATGGGGTTGCGCCCCTCGACGTATCTGACCGTAAGCCTCGGGTTGTCAACCAGGACCGTCTTGGCGCCTACGAGCACCGCGTCGACTTTAGCCCTCAGTGCGTGTAGCCTCTTGAGGTCTACAGGGCAGGAGAGGCGCGAGAAGCCCGTCTTGCTTGCTATCCTCCCGTCTATAGTTATGGCGGCCGCCAAATAGACATAAGGCCTCATCTAATGACCCTCACGCCTATTATTTGGTCCCTCCGCATGGAGTCCAGGGCCTCGGTGGCCTTAACGAAGGCCGCGTAGGGCCTCTCAGCGACCCCTATCCCCAACCTCACGTCGATATAGACCTGGTCGTATAGGAGGTAGCCCGTCTTGACGTCGGGCAGGAAGATCATTATGTTGTCGCCTCCAAGATAGAACGCCAGACATCCAAGCCCCCTACACATGGAGTTTATCTTGTTGAGGAGGTCGCCGACTACCACATAGACGTCGTAGGAGCCCATCCTCTCGGTCTGCCGGGTACTATTGACTATATCCATATGGCCCACCACCGCGGAGCCGCCAGAGGTGTCCCTCTCCTCGTCGCAGTTCTCGTAGGCGTCTAGGGGGGTGGAGCCGCGCCCTATACAATACTCCACAGGGACCGGCGAGATCTCCCCAATCGCCTTGACCCCCTCGACAAGCGCCGCCGCGGGCACGTTGTTGGAATATACGAGCAGATAGTCGTAACGCATATGGTGGGGCAACGCGTCTATGGAGGTATATTCGGCCCAGGCCCTTTTGTGCAACTCGGCCTGTACCTGTTGTATTATATGTTCCCGCCTGAAGCCCAAAGTCTCGGTCCACTCGCGGTACCCTATCAACTTTAGTTGCATTACGCTATGCACGATACAATGTCCGAATTGAAGATAAAAAAGCATTGAGCCGCTGATAGGCCTTGTCAACTATTGTTTCCAGGAGCTCCGAGCCCCTCTCCGCCGAGATCTCGGCTGGATCTATACAGCCCACAATCCCGCTTTTCGACATCCACGCCGTCCTCAAATACCGCATCATATGCACGTCGCCTTCGCACAGCCTCTCCTTGGGCTCTCCGAGGAGCTTGCCGCCTAGGGCCAGATATATGCTCGCCTCGTCGGAGCCGGCATGGTCTCTAACCGGCGCCAGAGACCATATGTTTATCCAGAGCAGTCTGGGGCCCAGTTCGTAGTCCATCTGGGACGTAATGACGTTGCCGGCGTCTGCGACGCCTCCGTGCCCCGCCACGACCACTACGTGGTCGCACCACCTCGCCGCGCTCTTCAATACATCTCGTAGATATGAAAGAAAAACGTCGCATTCTACGAATATAGTCGGCGCGAAGTCTTGATGTTCTTTACTGCACGTATACCATATGGGCTCCAGCACCCTGGCTCCCGTCAGCTCTCCGAGCCTCTTCGCCACATAGACGGCAATTTCTGTATCTACGGTAGGCGGCAGATAGGGGCCGTGTTGCTCGTAGGAGCCCACCGGCAATATGCAGTCCATGACGCAAAGACATACCCCCCTATTTTGTCTTTGTCCTCAACGTCTCGACTAGCTCCTCTATGGCTTGAGTCAACTCCCTGAGCCCCTCGATTTCTATCTTGACTTTGAGGTACCCTCCGTCGCCGCCTGGGCCGTCCCTCTCGGCCTCGTCCTCTTTAAGGAGCCTCTCCAGCTCTTCGTCGTCTTCTACTTCTTTTTTCTTTCTCAACATCATACAACATAGGGCCCTATTAAACCAACTGTTGTTATTTATAGGAGTTAAGAATTACGTGAAGGTATACTATACCGAAATCTTCAAAGGCCACGAGGTGGGCGCCGGACATCCCGAAAACCCTCGGCGCCTCGACTACGCCCTCTTGGGCGTCAAAGAGGCCGATGCGGCGGCGGTCGAGCCGCGACTTAGAGACGACGTGCGGGAGCGCGTAGAGACGGCACATAGACGCGACTACGTAAATTACGTCGAGGATTTATGTAACGCTGGCTCCCTCACCGAGCTCGACGGAGATACGTGGATCTCGCCGGGGACGTGCAGGGCGGCCTATATGGCCGTGTCGGCCATACTCGACGCTCTGGACTCTAGCGAACACGCGTACGTATTGGCCAGGCCCCCTGGCCACCACGCGGGGGCTTCCGGGAGGGCCTTGACGGCGCCGACGCAGGGGTTCTGTATATTCAATACGGCCGCCATAGGCGCGTTATACCTAGAGGGGACTGCAGTAGTCGATATAGACGTACATCACGGCAACGGGACGCAGGAGATTCTATACGATAGGGACGTGCTCTACATATCGACACACCAAGACCCTCTGACCATATATCCCGGCACCGGCTTCCCCGACGATGTGGGGAGGGGGAGGGGCGAGGGCTACAACGTGAATGTGCCCATGCCTCCAGGGCTGGGCGACGACGGCTTCAAGAGGGCCGTCGACGAGATAATAATGCCCATATTGAGGCAGTACGGCCCCAGGAGGGTGGTAGTGTCTCTAGGCTGGGACGCGCATAGGGAGGACCCCCTGGCGGATATGGGCCTCAGCCTCAACGGCTATCGCCACGCCATAAGGTCCCTGCTGTCGTTAAGAGTCCCCGTGGTCTTCTTGCTGGAGGGCGGATACAACTACGACGTCCTTCGGGAGGGGTCTAAGATGTTGGTGAGGGAGATGGCAGGGCTGGGCTACGCGCCCTCTGAAGAGCAGACTGTAAGCGACCACCGCGTCTGGAATAAATTCTCGGCGACGTTAAGGGAGGTGAAGACTATACACTCTAGGTACTGGCGGCTAGATTAGCGCCGACAGCGCCCCGGCTAGATGCTCCGAGACGTCTATATTGGAGTACTCACAAGGTATGGTGTTACTACAATACAGCGCGTTCAGACAGCCTCTGACTTTCTCCCTGGCGTTGCCCAGCAGTTGGCAGTGGGACACCACGGCGTATACCGCCGAGGCGCCTAACATCTTGGCGTTCTTACAGGCGTCCACTAGAGTCCCCCCTGTCGCCAATATGTCGTCCACTATGGCCACAGACCTGCCCTGTAGCGCAGAGGTCCCTCTTGGCTTCATGTATATCTCGCCGGTCTCCCTATCTCTGAACTTCTCGAAATAGTCGAAGGGTATCCCCAAACTCCTCGCCAGCGCCTCGGCCCTATGGAGCGACCCGGCGTCGGGGCTTAGGACCACATCTACGTTCCATTTCTTTAACGCCTCGGCGTACTTCTCGACGGGGTATATGTCGACGACGTTTATATTCGCTACGTAGTTGCCCACGTAGGGCTTATGGAGGTCTATAGTGACGAGATGGGTGACGGGGTACTCCCTCAAGTGGCTCAAAATGGTCTTGACGCTTATGGGCTCCCCCTCCCTAAAACGCCTATCCTGTCTGGCGTAGGGGAGGTACGGCACCACTAAAATTATCCTCTCGGCCCCGTAGTCGCTTAGGGCGTCCAGCGCCAAGAACAACTTCACTATGTTCTTATTTACGTCGGGATACAGCCGGGCCAGCAGGACGGCCTCCCTAGACGGCTCGATCCTAACTAGAACCTCGCCGTCGGGGAAGTCGCGTTCCTCTAGAGGGCGTGCGTCTAGGCCCGATTTTGCCGATATGGAACGCGCCAAGTCCTCCGCGTTTTTGAAGTAGTACAGCCGCATGTCGTCATGGGGGCGGGGGCTTATATAAGTCGCATCAAGGCCAGGTTATCGCCGCCTTTAACGACTCGGGCGCCCCGCCTGTTTTGACGGCCACTACTATATAACGCTCCGAGGAGTCCGAATAGGGCGATTTGTCGAAATCGCCGTAGACGGCCCTAATCGTCATGCCGACGCTACGCAACATCAAGCCTATTTCGCTGGGGGAGTAAAGCCTAAGGGCGAGGTACCTAGTCCCTATATACTCGCCGCCCCTATAGAAATACCTGGTCTCTTTGATGACGCCGGTGAGGGGGTTGTAGGTCGCTATCGACAGGACCCTGTAGGGCCCCGCCGATATCCACATGTTCCAAGTCTCGCCGAGCGCGGCATACGCCTTGTCGATCTTCGCCCTATTGGCTAGATCCAACGCCAAAAGGCCGCCCGGCTTTATCGAGCCGGACAGCCACATCAATACCTCCAAGTCCCCCTCGTCGCCGAACATGCCCAAAGAGCTGTGCATTATGTAGGCTCCGTCGAACGCCCTGCGCCTAAACGGCGGCATCTTCACGTCGGCGGCAACCACGTCGCCGTACCTCTTGGCCTCTTGGAGGTACTTCAAGTTTATGTCCAAGCCTATTATGGAGTCACTTGGCAGAAACCTCATGTGCCTCCCGTGGCCGCACGCCGCATCTAAAAAACGCCTGCCTGGAGCTACGCCCAGCGTCTCCACGAGGAATTGGGCCTCCTTCGCGCTGGCTTCGGGTCCCTTGTAGTACTCCATGAAGTCTCTGTACACCTCGTCGAAAAACCGGTCCGCCCAGCTCATATCAATTTGGCCATATCTTCTGGCGACCTGGCGATTTTGAACCCGGAGGCCTTTCTGAGCCTGTTCATGATGGCCAGGCCTATCCCCCTCTCCTCTACAGTCGGCGCTATCGCCACATCGACGCCGGCCTTGTCAACCCTCCTGAGCGAGTCGTATAGGTTCTTGGCGACTTCGTACAGGTCGGAGCCCAGTTCGAACACGACGTCGCCTTCGGCGCATCTGCCGGCCATACACAACACGGCCACTTTAAGCCCCTTGTTTTTGGCGATCTTCACGGCGTCGGCCAGGTCGAACTCGGCTAGGACCAACGGCGTGTTGGGCGCATAGTGTCTATATTTCATCCCCGGCGCCAGAGCCGCGTCGGCCTCGCGGAGGCCTCTGGCGAAATCCGGCACGACCACGTCGCCGAATATGGACTTGAGCTCCTCGACGCTGAAGGGGCCGGGCCTTAATAGGACCGGCGGCCTTTTAGTCGCATCGATAATGGTGGACTCCACGCCGAAAAACGTCCTCCCGGCGTCTAGGACCACGTCGACAGAATCGCCCAAGTCCTCAACGACGTGCCGCGCCTCCGTGGGGCTGGGCCGGCCCGCCTTATTGGCGCTGGGGGCCGCTATGGGGGTGCCCGCCAGCTCTATCAGTTTTAGCGCGACGGGATGTGCGGGACATCTCAACGCGACTGTGGGGAGGCCGGCGGTCACAGAGGCCGGGAGGGTTGCCCTCTTCTTCACGACGAAAGTTATGGGGCCCGGCCAGACCCTCTTGGCTATTGTGGCCACCTCTTCTGGAAACTCGCCGACCTCGAGGGCTTGGTCTAGAGACGAGACGTGTACTATAAGCGGGTTGTCCGCAGGGCGGCCTTTAGCCTTGAAGATCTTCGCCGTCGCCTCTCCGTTGAACGCATCGGCGCCGAGGCCGTAGACGGTCTCCGTGGGGAACGCCACAAGGCCGCCCGACTTGACGACAGAAGCGGCCTCGGCTATGTCCTCCAGCCGAGGGCGCAACGGATCTACCTTCAGTATTTTCACCACGACGAAATTAATATTACTGGCGATTATAAGTCTTAGCATGGAGGTGACGGTAATAGGGACCGGCAGGATGGGGTCGGCCTTCGTCAAGAGGGCCGCCCAGCTGGGATATAAAGTCTACGCGTGGAATAGAACTCGCGAAAAACTGGCGGGCCTCCCGGCGACGCCTATATCTAGGCCCTCGGAAGCCCGCGGCTTTACTGCGATCTTCGTGGCCGACGACGAGGCCCTCTCGTCCCTAATCGACGAAGTGAAGGGCGACGTTGTGGCGCTGATGGGGACGTACTCCCTAAACGGCGCCAACGCGGCCCGTAGGGCCTTGGCGTCTAGGGGCATTTCGACTCTGAGCGCGCCGATTGTAGGCGGGCCGGGCAACGTAGAGAGGGGAGACGCCACCTATATAATTGGGGGCGACCGCGAGGTCTACGAGAGGTATTCCGACTTCTTCGCGAAGATGGGGAGGGTCTTCTATATCGGCGACTTCGAGAAGGCGGTAGTATTGAAGCTCGCCTACAACGCATTGCTCATAGGCACTGTGGCCGTGCTCGGCGAGGCGTCCTCGCTCGCCGTAGCGTACGGCATATCGCTCAGCCAGTTCAAAGAGCTGTTGTTGCAGACCGTATTCAAAGAGATAGGGTCTGCCTACATAGACAGGATGTATTCCAACGAACAGGGCACCTTCGCGTTGAAACACGCAGGGAAGGACGTCAGATACGCCACGACGGCCGCGGCGGGGAGGTCGGGGTCTGTCGTCCTCTCCGCGGTGCGGTCCCTCTACGAGCTGTTAGAGGCTTGGGGGCTCGGCGACGCCTATTACGTAAAGGCCGGCGTGTTCGAAACCAAAAGGCAGTGATGTCTTTTAAGAGGTCGAGTTGTTGTCTACATGCCGATATTCGATTACGCCCTGATCGCAATGTTTATAGCCTCGGCGGCGATCTTAGGCGTAATGATATATCTATTCTGGAGGTCTAGCGAACGTATGGATTCCAACGAGCAGAAACAATCGCGTATAGTTACCGTAATAAAATGCAACGACGGTAGCGAAAAGACCAGAGAATATAGGGAGGGGGATTACGTAGGTCTCGGCGTCGAGGACTGCGCGGGCGGAGTCGTCGTGGGGATATATAGGGAGTCGCAACAGAAGTAGTATGGCCTATAGACGGGCTGTAGCCATCGCCGAAGCGCTCAAATCGACGGGCTCGGTCACTGTGAGGGGTTGGGTCTACAGGAAGAGGGAACTGAAAGACAAAATCTTCATAGTGCTTAGAGACTCGACCGGCATAATACAGCTCGTCTTCGCGCGAGGCGCCGAGGCGTTCAATATAGCCCAAAGGCTCAACATAGAGTCGGCGCTAGTTGCCACAGGCGTCCTCAAGGAGGAGCCCAGGGCGCCTGGAGGCAAGGAGATACACGTCCAGACCGTCGACTGGTACTACGAGGGGAGGCCCTACCCCATAAACGAAGACGCCGCGCAGGCCGACAGCGAGTATCTATTAGACGTGAGACACCTCTGGCTTAGGAGCAGGAAGATGCAGGCGGTCTTGAAGATAAGACATACGGTGTTCGGCGCGATACATGAGTATTTCAGGTCTAGAGGGTACTACGAGGTGCAGGGGCCTATGTTCATAACCGCGGCGGTGGAAGGCGGCGCTACGCTCTTCAAAGTGCCCTACTTCGACGACTACGTCTATTTAACCCAAAGCTCTCAATTCTACCTAGAGGCCTTTATATACAGCCTCGAGAAGGTCTACACCATAGCGCCGAGCTTTAGGGCCGAGCCTTCGCGTACTAGAAGGCACTTGACGGAGTTCTGGCACGCAGAGGCCGAAATGGCGTGGTACCACCTCGAAGACTTGATGAGGGTGAACGAGGAGCTCATATCACACGTGGTGTCTAAGGTGTTGGACGAGAGGTCCGAGGAGTTGAAACTCCTCGGGAGGAAGATCGAGCCGCTGGAAAATATAAAGCCGCCGTTCCACCGCGTGTCGTACGACGAAGCAGTAGAGATTTTGAGGAGGAAAGGCGTCAATATCAGCTGGGGCGACGACTTGGGGGCAGACGAGGAGAAAATCCTCACGTTGCAATTCGACAAACCGATTCAGCTATATGGGTTCCCCGAAAAGGTAAAGGCGTTTTATCACCGCAACGACCCCAAGAGGCCGGAGGTCACTTTAAGCGTAGACGTATTGGCGCCGGAGGGCTACGGCGAGGTTATTGGAGGAGGCGAGAGGATATACGACGAAGGGGAGCTGCTGGCAAAAATAGAACGATTCGGCCTCAACCCCAAGGACTACCAGTGGTATATAGACTTGAGGCGCTACGGCTCGGTCCCGCACTCAGGCTTTGGCCTGGGCGTAGATAGGCTGGTCATGTGGATGGCCGGACTCGACCACATCAGAGACGCGGTGCCGTTCCCGAGAGACGTCAGGAGGAAGTACCCTTGAGGGTACTCATAACGGGCACCCCTGGCGTCGGGAAGACCACGAGCTGTAGAGAGCTCTCGGGGCTCCTGGGCGTTAGGTGTATAGAAGTCGCCGCCCTGCTGGCGGGCAGGCCCTTCACTAAGTGGGACCCCTACTCCCTCACCTACGACATATTGGACGTAGAGGCGGCCCGTAGGGCCTTGGAGGAGGAAATGGCGGGCGACTATATAGTGGACACCCATGTGTTGGACTTGATCGGGGGCGATGTCGACTATGTCTTCGTGTTGAGGAAAAGGCCCGACGTGCTCTTCAAGGAGCTTAAAGGCAGGGGGTGGCCGCTCCATAAGGTCGTCGACAACGTCTGGTCGGAAATTCTCGACTACATATACCTACAGGCGAGGGAGAAGTGGGGACGTATATATCAAATAGATGTGACCGAAAAGTCGACGGGCCAGACTGTGGACGCCATGGTCAAATGTATTAGGGGGGTTGCGTGCCCCGACGACGAGGTCGATTGGCTCCAGTACTCGCTAGAGACGGGCCTTTTGGACAAGCTGGAGGCTATCGCCAATAGGGCCTCTTCGCGGCCGTCTTCCTCTCCACGAGGAACTTGACGGCCCACCCCTGCTCTACGAACTTGCGGATTAAGCTCCTCATGCTACTCTTGGGGGAGACTAGAAGCACGTACTCCACGCGGGCGTTGTCTAAATAGAGGCGCGCCAGATAGGACCTACGGCCGCCGTCTTCAAGGACGACGTCTGTATGAGACATGGAGGAGAGCTCGGGGACTATATGTAGCACTTCTCTTTCTATTTCCGCTATGTCCCCCACCTTTGCCGGCTCTTCGTCTAGCTCCCTGAGCCCTACGATCTTTATCTCCAACATAACTACGCCGAAGTCCTTGCCGGCCCTCAATAGGGCCACGGAACGTATGCCCATCGGTATTTAGATGCTTGGGGCATATAAAGCTTGAGCTTCAATATCGATGGCTAAAACGCCCTGTCGGCTATTTCTAATATCAAATCCGTGGGGTCTTCGAGCCGTAGGGGCTGGCTCTTCCCTTCGTCGAGGACCTTCTTCAATTCCTTGAGGCAACCCTCTAAGTCGCGGCAACGATGTAGGGGGGCGCCCTTATTTGCCAAATAGGCATCGACGTAGAGCCCCTCGGGGAAGTACGACAGGGCGGGAGTGCCTAAGAGCGCGGCCTCCGTGGCCATGGTGATGCCGCCCGTTATCACGGCCGCCGCGTAGTAGGCGAGGTCTAGGTGGTCGACCGCCTTGGTCAGGTTCACGGCCCCCTCTACGATCTGGTCGTCATATCTAGGCACGTTGACCACGACGTAGCCCAGCTCCTTGACGGCCTCCATCAACTTCCTCCTCAACTCGACGTAGTTCCATTTGTAGTAGGCGGCCTTCGCCTCCTCGGGCCTGAAGACCACGTAACGGCCTGGCTCTAGGCCCAGCCGCATAATTGCGTCTCGATTGGGCCTATGCCGTGACGTCCACATATATTCGAAGAGCCCGTCGAAGACCTCTACGCGCTTGGGGCAGTAGGGCCTCCAAGCCTCCACGGGAATTGCGGCGGGAGCTATCAGATACTCGGAGAGGGGTATAGTCAGGCTGTTGGCGTGATATGCGTGGGGCGTGTCGTTTAGGACTACGGACTTCTTGCCCAAGCCGAAGGCCACCCTCACGGCGTCGGGGCTCGGGAAGGACAAAACGCCGTCGAGGCCTTTGATTATCTCCACTAGGGCCATCTGTCTACGTAGCCCTTCTACCAGCTTCTCTTCTATAGTCTCGCCGTACTTCCCTATACACGTATACTCCACGCCGTAATGATCCAACATGTCTTTCACGTGGTAATATTCCCTACAAGTTATAACTAGATTTTGTCCTGACTTCTTCAATATAGATGCAATTCTTGCTTGTTTTGGAGTTAAAGCATCAAATAGGGCCTTCATTCGTGTATATAGACGAACTTATTGCCTCCAATATACTTCACAAATCCATATCTGATGAACTGTACGGCCGTCCCCACGCCGACCCCCAGCGCCTTGGCCTCGACGAGGCCGGACTCCTCTATTTTCTTCCCGACGGCGAGGGGCTTTATTACTACCGCCGAGGGGGAGCCCTCGGGGACCCACTGTACTATCTGCAACTTGGCCCTACGGGCCTCGTCTATAGTGAAGCCGGTCACGACGCCTCGATACAAGCCCTCGCCGGCCTCTTCGACCTTCACGTTGACGAACTCCATGAGCCTAAACGCCTTGAGCTCCACGTCCCTTCTGGACACATATACCGAGATGGGGCCGGGGCCCATCTCGTATACCCTATATCCGCGTTCGGGGAAGCTCGGATGTTGGGGCAACTTCGCCGCGACCTTGTCGGGGAGGTCTATCAACAGCCTTACGGGGTCCACTACGAACATGTACCTATCGGCCCTGGGGTCTAGGATCTTCCTGTTTATGGCGAAGAGGTTGGCCAGAGACACTGTGGAGTCCGAGGGCTTTATCCCCACGCTCAATATCAACTCCCATATGGCTTCCGGCAATATGCCGCGATTCCTCAAGCCCGAGAGGGTGGGCATCGATATGTCGTCGAATTTCATCTTCAACGCTTTGAGTTTAGATTTGCTTAGAGAGCCCCCCTCTATTTTGAGCCTCCCGAAATGTATAGTCACCGGCTGCTTCCAGCCGAAGTGCTTGAAGATATAGGACTGTTTGGTCGTATTTACGCTATGTTCTTGCGCGCGGAGCACGTGCGTCACTCCCATGAGGCGGTCGTCTATAGATACCGCGAAGTTGTAGGTGGGCCACACCCTATATTTAGACCCGACGAGGGGATGCGGAGTCCTTTCAGTATCGATAACTCTAAACGCGACCCAGTCCCTCACGCTGGGGTCTGGATGCGATAGGTCGGTCTTGACTCTAAGCACGGCTTCGCCCTCGCCGAAATCCCCCCTCAACATCTTATCCCAGAGCTCTAGGTTCTCCTCGACGGGGGCGCCTCTATGCGGACAGGTCTTGCCGGCATTTCTGAACCTACGCCATTCTTCAGGCTTACACAAATCGACGTAGGCCCCGCCGAGCTCTATGAGCTTCCTCGCATATTCGTAATATATCTCCATGCGTTGCGACTGGACGTACTCCTCGTCCCACTTGACGCCCAGCCACCTCAAGTCCTCCCTTATCGCCTCATATGCGTTTACCTCTTCAGTGACCAGCGGTCTTTTTATTCTCGGATCTGTATCCTCGAAGCGTAGGATGAACTTCCCGCCGTACTTCAACCTATATGCGTAGTTCAATATGGCCGGCCGCGCGCTACCTAGATGGAGGACGAAGTCGGGATTTGGGGCGAAGCGCACGACCACGCCCTTGGCGCCCTCCGCGCCCGGGAGGGCGGGCAGTGCGTCTATGCCTGGCCTCTTCTCCACCTCCGCCCTTTTCTCCTCCAAGGCGTCGGGCCATCTGGCCGCCAGCAACGACTTTTGTTCTTCTAGACTCATGGAGTTCACCTTCTCGACCACGACATCCACTACGGACTTGACCTCGCGGGCCTTCGGCCTCAAGTCGGGCCTCTCGGCCATTATTTTGGACATTACAGCCTTGGAGTCGGCCCTCCCTCCGTATTTGACCGCGTTTATTAAGGCGTATTTGAGTACTACGTCCTCAAGACTTTCCATCGCTCAACAACTTCTCTACCTCCTCTAAATCCTTCATCGTGTCGATGGACCGCCAAAAGACGTCCCTATAGAGGACCGCCCTAAGGCGTCTCTGTTTGGCCAGGGCAGGAAATGTGGTCTCCTCGATGTTCCCTCTGTCCGGCAACGCCTTTAGGACCTCGCGCCTCATGGCATAGACGCCGGCATTTATGAAATAGCCCTCGAACACCGGCTTCTCCCTAAAGGCTGTCACGTAGCCCAACTCGTCGAACTCGACTATCCCGTACGGGCTCCTCAAAGGCACTAGCGCTATGGCCGCGTCGGCCCCCTCGAGGGCGTTGAGGAGGGGGGCTATGGGCAAATTGGTTATTATGTCGCCGTTTGTCGCCACGAAGACGTCGTCTTCGAGATAGGGCTCGGCGTTCTTAAGGGCCCCGGCGGTGCCTAGAGGCTCCTCCTCTACGCTGTAGAATATCCTCACGCCCAACTTCCTCCCGTCTCCCAACGCCTCGAAGACCTTGTGGCGGAGATATCCCACGGCCAGTATGAAGTCGGATATGCCCTGGCCTTTAAGCCATTCGATCTGCCTCACCAATATCGGCCTCCCCGCTATGGGCAGTAGAGGTTTGGGGAGCTCGTTGGTGAGGGGAGCCAGCCTCTTGCCGAATCCGCCTGCGAGTATCAAGGCGCGCATATACCTGCCTAAAGTCCCATTTAAATAGAACTCGCATTGTACTGTGCGGCTCTATTGGTGCGACGATTTCAACGTGCCGGTGCTGGACCCCCACGACGTAGTGGATAAATGTAGCAGAATATCGGCTGTATACATAACAGAGCCGGGCGACGCGAGGCCGGCCCTAGGCGCCGATATGGCCATAACTAGGCAGGCTGTGGAGAACGAGCTGGGCGATAGATCCCTGGCGGCAGAGCTGATACCCGAGGGGGAGGTGGTGTTGCTCAACAAGATACCGGGCTATGCCGACCAGGCGGACGAGGTGGTCGTCAGGGGGCGTATCGTCGGCCATAGGTTCTACGACGTATTGGAGGGGAGGTGGAGGTTTAGACCTCTATATGAAGGCGTGTCCAAAATGATCGGCGAGAAGAAGGGCTGGTGGGCTCTTATAGATATGGAGGACCTCCCTATAGGCTACGACGTACATGAAGATAAAATAATAGAGGGGTCTCTGCCCGAGAGGCGGTACACACATGTCGCGGTCTCCACGAGGGACGGGAGGATCCACGGCGTGGCTAAACTCTTTCGGGGCAGGCGGCTCCACATAATCAAGTCGTGGAGGGCCAGGCCGGGCCTGCCGCCAGGGAGGCCTAGCGATTTGGGACTATTCGCCGAAATAAACAGGAGACATATCGAGAGGAGGGCCGAAGAGGCCGTTGAGTTCCTCAAGAAGGTCTTCGACCAGTACGGACTCCCCGTCGTCGTGTCCTATTCGGGAGGTAAGGACAGCCTCGTGGCGCTCGACCTGACGGCCAAGACCGGACGCCCCTTCGCCATACTCTTCAACGACACCGGGCTGGAGGCGCCTGAGACGTACGAAAACGTGAAGGAGGTCTCGGAGAGATATGGAGCTGAGCTGATCGTCGCATCGGCCGGCGATAGGTTCTGGAGGGCTATAGGCGAGTTCGGCCCGCCTGCGCGAGATTACCGTTGGTGTTGTAAGGTGATAAAAATGGCGCCTATAACCAAGGCGCTCCTCGAGCGTTTCCCCCAAGGCGTCATATCTGTAGTGGGCCAGAGGGCCGCCGAGTCCTTCCAGAGGGCCAGGCTCAGACGGGTGTCTTCGAGTAGATGGGTGGCCAAGACTATCGTCGTGGCGCCTCTACAGGAGTGGAAGGCGCTAGAGGTGTGGGGCTATATAGTGCTCAACAAGTTGCCGTACAATAGGGCCTACGAGAAGGGATTCGACAGGTTGGGCTGTCTAGTCTGTCCCGCGAACGAGATGGGGGAATTGGAACTGGTGCGTATCAACTATCCGGGGATCTACGAGAAGATGGAGGAAGAGGTCTTGAAGTACTACGGTGACGAGGCGTATTTGAGGTATGGACTTTGGAGGTGGAAGAGGGGCGTGCCCGGAGACCTCCAGCGATTCGTCAAAATCAAAACGAGGCCTAAATATCCGGTGGAGGTGAGGAGGGCCGGCGAGGCAGTCGAGCTGTCGGGCATAAAGCCCGATATGGAGACGGCGATGCAACTGCTCAAAATGTTGGGCGACGTGCAGAAGATGGAGGGCAACGTCGTTAAGGCCGGCGGCGCCGCCATAGAGATCTCCGCCGACTCCATTAGGGCTGTCGGCGAGAAGGCACTGGACGCCGCTGCGTTAATTGTGAGGTCCTCTATATGCGGCCATTGCGATTTATGTATAAATTGGTGCCCAACGAAGGCCTTGAGGAGGGGGGAAGACGGCCGTTTCGTCGTGGATGGAGATAGATGTATTAAATGCCTGTTATGTTCCCGCGCATGTCCGTCGGCCCAGTATTTAGTATATAGGGCCGAGTAATACTGAAGTCCTTAAATACACGACTAGAAATCCATCCAATGATCGTATATACAGATCAGTTGGACCAATTGAAAAAGGTCGTCCAGAGCCTCACAGTAAAGAGGGCGGAGCCTCTAGTAATTAAGGGGGAAAAAGTGGATCTGATATGGCCCCCCAGGACGCCTGAACTGCCTCTAGATATACTTGAAGTTATGCCGAGCGGGGCTTATGTAATCCTTAAAGGCAATACTATCACCATAGTCCCATGAGGTCTTTAAGGAAAGTGAAAGTAGCCTCGTTAAATATCGACCAAAATATCAAACAGAAGTTAATAGAGGTCCTTGGCGAAAATGAAACTGTATATTTAGAAATAGATGAAAAATTTATCAGGATAATCCTATGATAGTAGTAAACTCCAACAATATAGATTCGGTGTTGTGGAACTTGAGAAATGCCCAAATGCTCCTCGAAGCCACGCCGATAGTTTTCGGCCGTAGGCAAGTGGGGCGATATGTCGTACAGCTGGGCACAATAGGCCACCTCTATGGCGCCGTCAACGAGCTGTTGGAGCTCATAGTGACTGCCAGCAATATGGCCGACAACTTGGGCCTTAGGGACTACTCGATAGTAGTCGAGCCCTCTAGGACCTATATCACCCCCGAGCGGCTCCCCGAAATATTCCCCCCGCTACCTAAAGCCAAGCCCGTCGAGCCGCTACGGGAGCCCGACGTGGAGCTCAACATGATGGGCTGCCGCGATATAACGCCCAACCACATCAAGTTCTGTATAGGCAACGTCGAAATAGCTTATTACCTAGGTG
>JBEULO010000125.1:0-2518 GCA_041287225.1 Thermoproteus sp. | reverse complement strand
CAAATGTGCCCGTGTATATGGTGGTGGGGGCCGTGGAGAGGGCCTTGGTGGGGAGGGGGCTTCCTCTGGGCACTATTTGGCCTTGTCGTATTTGCGTTTTTCCTGGCCGTGATAATGGCGGTCGTGTGGCTCTATAGGCAACTGGTCAAGAGGCCGTAACACCAACCCGCCAGACCTTTTTCTATATTTACAAGGCGTTAGAGCTCTCCGGGAAAGTCATAGGGACCGCCCGCTTCAATCTCCTCTGGGCTTTTGTCTACAACGCCGTATTGATGCCGATGGCCGCCAGCTTGTTCTATCCAATATTTAAGGCCGGAGCTCGCCATGTCGTTAGGCAACATTACGGTCGCTCTAGACGCATTAAGGCCCAAGAGGGCCTAGCCCGATGGCAGGCCAGCGCGCCGTGCCCGCCGCGATAACTCCGGCGTATTTATATCCCACTTAAAAATCTTGCGTAGTGCTACTACGTAAAATTTTTATTTTATGAAGTCCTAGGCGCACATGAGGATCGTCATAGCCGGCGGGGGGCTGGCGGGGCTCTACGCCGCCTATAGGACGCACAAGGCCGCGCCGGACGTAGAGGTGGTGCTAATAGACGGGAGGCCTCACCACGAGTTCGTAATGGGGGCCCCGCTGGCCATAAGGGGCCTCGTCGGCTTCGGCGACTTGAAGTTCCCGCTAACGCGCCTCTCCGCCGTGAAGTTCGTAGAGGGCCATGTGGCCGGGGTAGAGGGCAACTGCGTGAGGCTTGAAGGCGGCGGGGAGGTCTGCGGAGACTACGTCTTGTTGGCGCCGGGCTCCTATAGGGGCGAGGCGGCCGGCTTCTGGACTCTCGACGGGGTCGAGAGGACCTACAAGCTGGCCTCCTCGGCCAGGGCCATCCGCTTCATAATAAACGACGTATATCCCGTGAAGGGCTTCCAGGACGTGGCCCGCGCCTTGAAGAGGAGGTTCCCGGGGCTGGAGGTCTCGATACATGTGGTATCCATGACGGACGACATCAAGGCCTTCCTCAAGCCGTATATCGACCACGCCGCGAAGGTCGGCATCTACGTGACCGACGAGCCTCCGCCCCCCATAAGGCCCGGCGAGGTCCACATACCCGTTCCCTCGGCCAGGCCACACCCGCTGATCGTCAAGCTGGACCCGGACCCGGCGACCTTCGAGACCCGCTTCGAGGGCGTATACGCAGTCGGCGAGGCGGCGCTCGCGGCTGTGGGCATGCCGCCCAGCGGCATGCTCTCTCTAAAACAGACGGGCAAGGTGGTCGATATGGTCCTAGAAGGCGCCCTCAAGGGCTACGTCGAGGCCGAGCCCCTCGGAGATCTCGACGACTTTGGGATTTATTATAAATATCTTGCTTGCACTCCTGTTAAGGAGCTTTTTGATTTCTACGAACTTTGGCGCAATAGCGTAATAACGACGCTCGCCTAATATAAAACTTTCCTTTTACCTATATATTCAGAAAAATTGAATTATTGTTATATATCTTTTATCTTGCCGTTTTATGAACGAACATGAAGTTAAATGGACCAAAGATGACGTAAAGGCCATAGTGTCTCAATTTATCGGCTTTATGATGGACGCCTACGACTTATTGCTCGTCACAGCGATGGCGAGCCTCCTGGCCAAGGTGTTCTTGCCGCCGTCGACGCCGGCTTGGCTCGGCTACTTCCAACTGCTTTTTGGATACGCCTTCACCCTAATAGGGAGGCCTGTGGGGAGCGCCGTTTTCGGCAACCTCGGCGACAAGATAGGGAGGAGGGACACTCTCATCATCACGATCGCCGGGTTCTCCGCCATGAGCGCACTGACCGGCGCCCTGCCCACTTACGCCCAAATAGGCATATGGGCCTATATCATCTTTTCCGCCATGAGGTTCATACAGGGCATATTCATCGGCGGCGAGTACGCCGTAGGCCACACCTTCTCTATGGAATACGCGCCTATACATAGGAGGGGGCTCGCCAGCGGTATAGTACAGGGAGCCTTCAGCTGGGGCACCGCGCTGTCGGCTGGAGTGGTCGCTGCGTTCTACGCGTTGTTGGGGGACCGAGCCATGTTGAGCTACGGCTGGCGCCTCGTCTTCCTGACCGGCTTGATACCTGCCGCCGTCGCCCTCTATATACGCTTCGGGATGAAGGAGTCGCCGCTCTTTGAGGACATAAAGGCGGCTGGGAAGGTCGAGAAGGCGCCTTTCTTCTCCCTATTCAAGCCCCCAACCCTCTATACCTTCCTGCAGGTCTTGGTGCTCATGACGGGGCTCTTCTTCAGTAGCTACTCCCTATTCAATTACGCCAACGGCATACTCACAGGCGCAGGTCTCGGCGGAGGCGATGCGGCGTTTTACTACTCCATGGCCGGAATCTTCGCCGCATTGGGTGCGACTTTCACAGGCTTCGTATCGGACTATATCGGCAGGCGGAAGGCCTTCCTAATAGCGGCTGTAGTCACTTTCATCATGGCGGTCCCCACCTTCTATTTGTGGTACGTAGGCGCCAAGACGGGGAATCTCGTG
>JBEULO010000124.1:0-2530 GCA_041287225.1 Thermoproteus sp. | reverse complement strand
GCGGCGATGTCTGCCGTTGCTTCTGCTCTTCGGCTATCTCATGTGCGCTACTATATGCTCCTTCGAGACGCGCTGTCCGTGTCAGCGACATGGCAGGGGGATCAGGCGGGTCCTCCTCTGCCATATTTTACTATATTATAATATAGACTATTACTGTACGCAGAGCGCCTAGGCGCCATATGTGGGGGAGGAACCGCAAATATATTTTTTCCTGGCGGGAGAAAAAATGAAATGGGTTGGGTTACGGTCAGATCGTCAACAGCTCTGGCTGTTTGATCTTCTCCTTGGCGGCCACTTCTTCGGCGGCGGGCTTGGGGGGCTCCGGTTGTTTGGGCGGCTCGGCAGGCTGTTTCGGAGGCTCGGCGGGTTGGTGTGGAGGGGCCTCTACTGGCTTCTGCTCTTTTTGTACGGGAGGTTTCATTGCCGTTTTGAGGGGAAGGGCATATATTTCTTTTCCCTATTTCTTCTCTTCGCTTGGCGCGTATATGCCAGCGTCTCTAGCCAGGTAGTCGACAACTGAAAGGACTTCCCTCAAGCAGTCGGACACTGCGATCATGACGTCTTCTGCGTGCCAGGCGGTCCTGGTGGTGTCTTCTTCCGGTATGCGGAGCTTCCTCTTGGCCTCTGCATGCGCCGCCTCCGCACAGCTCCTCACGTAGTCCTCCATGACCTTGTAGACGGACCTCCCGTCGACCCGGCTGGGGGGCGACACCCCGAGGCTCCTCGCGAGCTCCATGGCGGCCACTTGCGGCCACGGCAGTATGTACGCCACCAAACCCGCGGCGGCCTTCAGAATGTCCTTCACCGCCCCTAAAAGGTGGTCGAGCGTGAGGGCGTCCACAAAGCCCTCCGTCACGGCTTTCTCCCTTGCGTCTAATATCATCTTTTCGAGCTCGTCGGGAAACGCAAGAAGCCTCTCGAGCGTCTCCAGCACCAACTTCGGGGGGGACTTCTTCGACTGGGGCAGGACGAACAGGTCTTCCTCCTCCACGTAGAGGAGGGAAAAACGCTATAAAAATTAAACGAATTATTAGCGGCGGAGTATCGCGTATCCGAAGCCGGCGGCTATCAGCAGTATGCCGAAGCCGAGGATGACCGTCGCGCCGAGCGATACGCCCAGCGCGGTCATGGCGGCGCCTGCGGCCACGAGGACTGCGCGCGGCTCCTTCCATTTGGCGGACAGCATGATCACAACGGCGCCCACTGCGGCCATCATGATCAGCTGTTGTTGATAGTTGAGGGAGGCCATCGTGATGGGCGGGGGCGGGACGGGCGGCGGCGACGCGGGAGTCGCCCCTCCTCCCCACAACGTCACGACTTTGGCGACCAGGTTGGCCAGGCTGTAGGTCTGCCCTGGCGTGAGCGCCGCGGTCGCGTACTGCGTCGGCGTGGCGCTCCACAGGGGGTAGATCGATATCGTGTACATGCCCGCCGAGGGCACGTTCAGGATTACGCTCTGCGACTGTCCCCCTGGCAGTATCGAGAAGACCGCGCCGGATATCTGCGCAGTCGGCGAGTTGGGGCTCGATATTACGACTGCATACGTGCCGGGGTTGAGGTTCGTGATGGAGAGCCCTATCTGTCCGGGCCACCTGACGTTCTGCATGTAGACCACCGTGTTGGGGAACGGGTCGTAGGCGGTATTTATCGTGCTCCCAGGCGCAGACCACGTAGTGACGTAGAACGGCACCGACGAGATTATTAGCGACACCGTGCTGTTGAGAGGCGTCGCCGTCGTGGGAGGCGGACCCGAGACCTCGATGGGGACGCCGTTGCTGGCGTTGGCCCACAACGATATGGTCGAGCCGTCGCTTCTGACTACTGTTATCCCCGCGGCTGGCGGATTCACGGCGGTGACGTACCAGTTGGCGGACGAGTTGAGCACCAGCCTGGCGGAGCAGGTGCCGCCCGACAGGGGGCTGAAGGGATATGCGTCCCTGAGGCCGAGTTTGGTCAGCGTCACGGGCTGGCTGACGGTCCAGCCCTGGTAGAAGGCGGTCCCGCTGGGGAGGAGGCCCCAGACGTTCGGCGATATCACGTAGTACGCGCCAGAGGCGTTTATCGTGTATTGGGTCGGCGCCGGGTACTGCCAGTAGTTCAGGAGCGCCGGGAAGTTCTGGAGGATGCCGTTCACTACGCTACGTTGTGTGTCGCTGTACTGCCACGGCACCCTGTTGGCTATAACCGCCAGAGTGTTGTTGCACCCGTAGGGCGGATATGAGGGAGGCATCTGGATCTGGGGCGGAGGCGTGTAGGTCAGGCTGGCGTTGAGGATATAACTACGCGCCGTAGAGAAGCTGTAGGTGAACGCCACGTAGTAGAAGGCGGTGTAGGATATCGAGAAGGAGCAGGGAGAGCCGCTACAGCTGGCGATGGTGTTGCCAGCCGAATCGTAGACGGTAATCGAAGAGGGGCCCGTATAGGCGTAGGTCCCCGCGGGGAGCGTCGCCGGGAATATCGTGACCAACGTCGCGGGGGCGGTCGAAACCGTGGCGTACCACCGGCCGCTAGACAGAGACAGAGAGCCAGA
>JBEULO010000123.1:0-2535 GCA_041287225.1 Thermoproteus sp. | reverse complement strand
AGCCTTCTGTACTTCTGGAGGTTGTTGGGCAACAACATCCCGGCGACCTCCCGGGGGGCCTTGCGTATCAACATCATCAAGACGGACTCCACGAGCTCCGGCGAGACGCGGACGTAGCGGTCCACCTCGTCTAGGATCTGGGGGTAGCCCGTCACCGTCGACGAGGTGGCCGCGAGGAACGATACGGTCTCCTCCAAGCTCGGCCCCAGGTCCAAGACTTCCACCCTCACCGCCGTCTGGGAGCCGGGCGGCATGTAGTAGGCCACCGCGACTTCGCCCAACAGCTTGAGGTGGGGATAGCGGTCTGAACTCAACACGGACTCGAAGTTCTTGTAGAACTCCTTGAGCCTCTCGCAGAGCCTCGCCGACCTGCCCGATCCGGGCTGCGCGCCGCCTTTAGCGCAAGCTAAGACTTCGTCCTTTAGGGGGCCGCCTTCACATTCGGCGTAGTGTATCTCCGCCCATTTGGGCAACAAGTCCTTCAGCCTCCCCAGAACCATGTACTCGCCGGGCCTCAACGCCAGAGATGCGGCCGCCCTATCGTTCACCGGCAGACAGCCGCCGTAGAGCACAGAGAGGTAGCGGGACCTCACCCTCTTCGCGAGACCCACCAGCGTGGTCCCAGTGGCCTCGGCCTCTGCGAGCATGAAGTCCACGGCCCTATTGGCCTCCTCGTACCTCCCGCCCGCCGCCGCCAAATTGAAGGGGAGGGGGTGCACTGCCAGCTCGCCGTCTATTAGGAGGACGTCGAGGGCCTTCTCGCCGCGCGCCTTGCGCCTCAAAAGCCTGGCCGCCAGCCTCCTCTCCAACAAAGCCGTATATCTCGATATGTCCTGCTCCTCCCTATCCTCAAAATATAGAGAGCCGCCTAGAAACTTGTCGATTCCCTGTTTCGTCCTGCCCACATAGCCGTAGGCGATTACGGTGAAGACCCCGCCGATGAGCTCCAGAGGGGGGCTCCCATATGAGGAATCTATGGCGTATATGTAGAGATCCCTAGGGGGGCCGCCGAGGCGTTTTATCTCGGCCTTCTCCCTAATCGACGTTATCCTTTCGGCCAGCCCCCTAAGTCGTTCAAGCCTCTTCGCGTTGGCCTCGACGTCGTAACGTACAGCGCTGAGGAGCTCCGGCTCGAGCCAATACTCGAGGTCCTCCACGGCCATGAGCAGGCCCCCAAATAAATATGGCGCCTCCAACAAGCCGCGGCGCTAGAGCTCCCGAGGCCCGCGTCGCGGGGGTCCGTCTCGACGGCGGCGCCCGCCGTGCAGGCCGGTCGAGAGGCAAAAAGGGGCTTGCCCTCTCGCCGAGGCCTACCTCAAAGCTCGGACGGCTATATACAGGCGGCGTCGAGCACCGCCTTACATTTATTCTCAACGCCGCTGGGCATTTTGGGTATGACCTCGGCGACTACCTTGCGTATGATGTTCATCTTCTCCGACATCATTTTCTCCACTGCCTCTGCGGTCACGGGCTGATGGGGGACCCATATGTCGTAGTCCGTGACGAGGGCGATTAGGGCGTAGCACATCCCGAGCTCTCTGGCGAGGTTTATCTCAGGCACTAGCGTCATGCCTATTATGTCGCACCCATATACGTCCCTCCATATCCTCGACTCGGCCTTAGTGCTGAACCTAGGCCCTTCGATGCAGACGTAACAGCCCGACGTATGTACCTTGTTGTACTTCGAGGCGGTCTCTATGAGGACTCTCCTCAACTCCTCCGTGAAGGGCTCGAGCCCTATCTGGACGTGGCATGTACGGGGCCCGTCGTAGAAGGTGTACTCCCTGCCCTTGGTCATATCGACGAACTGGTCGGGGACGACGAAGTCGCCCGGGGCGTAGTCGGGCCTCAGCGACCCCACGGCGCTTACGGCTATGACCGACTTGACGCCCAACATGTGGAGCGCGTATATGTTGGCCCTATAGGGTATCTTGTGCGGGGGGTATTTGTGCCCTCTGCCGTGTCTCGGCAGGAAGGCGACCCACCTCCCGCCGACTCTCCCCACTATGACGTTGTCGCTGGGAAGGCCGTAGGGGGTGTGGATCTGGACCTCTATGGGGGACTCGAATATGCCGGGGTCGTAGAGACCGCTACCGCCTATTATCGCTACGGTCGGCAGCTCGTCGACGCCTAGCTCCTTCGCAGAGGTCGGCGCCGATGTGAGCTTCACCGTCTTCATGTCGTCCCGAACCCGACCGCTAATAAGTTTTACCTATAGTTTTTTATCGGATCTATTATCATGGTGTCCGACTTCCTCAACGCGTCCCCCAACGAGTTGGTGCGGAGATATGGCGCAGTCAAGAAGGACAACATCTACGAGGTGCCCCTACAGAACGCGCCTTGGGTTTTCTACAGGTCGTTTCCGGCCTCGCTGAGCCCCGGCTATATCTACGCCTTGGAGGGCATAGAGGCGTCGTGGACGGGGCCGGGCGAGGTCTACGTCGTCCTGACCGACTGGGAGGTCGGCGTGGGCTTCGCCATGGCTCGTAGGAGGAGGATGTTCAGATGTATAAGGAGGCCCTACGCGGCGCCGTA
>JBEULO010000122.1:0-19823 GCA_041287225.1 Thermoproteus sp. | reverse complement strand
TCCGGCCCTATCCCTTCATGAATCCTCCCAATAATGGGTATTCCGTATTTCTGTATGGTGAGGACGTAGACGTATATGCCCGTCTTGGTCCAAGCGTCGACGGGAACTCCGTATATATGGCCGCTGACATTTACGGGCTCCAGATAGTACGGTATCAGTTGGTTCAACATGCCGCTCTGTTGTAGATACGGCGTCAAGTCTGTCAGATAGCCTCCCTCGGCCAGCTGTCTGGCCAGACTGACCTGGGCGAATATGACCACGTCAAACGGCGGCGTGCCGCTCGTGATCTCTTGCGCCTCGGTGCCGTAGTCGGTCGTCCCCACGTACTCTATCTTTACTGTACTATTGCTCAAACGGCTTGTTCAATAAAATACGTAAAAAACGGGACTATACTGCTGAACTACTGAGTTTTTGTAGGAGTTTTCATTATCAGAAACGCGACGCCGGCCAGTATGTTTGCGATCAACAATAAGATCACGCCGACCAGTATTATGGTCAACACTGCGCCCCAGAAGTAGAGCGTGCCAGCGGTCTCGAAGAGGTTCTCGCCGCTTCTTTTGGCCATGGCCGACATGACGTTTCTATACCTCCTGGCGGACATCAAATAGAAGATCCACCCCAACACCACAGCTACGATGAAGGCCACTAGGCCGAACCCGCCGGTAAATAGCCTCCCGGACATCAACGCCCCTACCGATATGAATCCCAGCGAGAAGGCAACTGCCAATACTATCACTGCGATCACGGCGAATATGAACCAATAGACCGCATCGTTCCTCATGGCTTGGTCGCCGTAGAAGTCGGCAAGCGACACCAAGCCCACCAGCAGTAGGACCACGCCTATTATGCCGACCACGCCATATCCGAAGGGGCCTACGGCGGCCAGTATCGCGCCGACGCCGGCCAATATCCTCGCCAATTCTGCCTCCATAGGCCTACTTACGCCCCCTAATAAAGCTTTTGTGTGGACGAAAGAGTTATTAAATGGCCTCTACGGGCTTGGCATGTCTTTCGATATATCGAATGAGAAATTCGATGTGAAGTACGCCTGGAGGGCGGCGCCCATATTGGGCTCTGTGGCCCTCGTGGTGATGTACACAGAGGCCATGTTGATGCCCTCTCTGCCTAAAATACAGGAGGAGTTCAACGTGACGCCCGCCGAGGCGTCTTGGATATTGACCATATACCTCATAGTGGGCACTATAAGCGCGGCTCTCTTCGGCAGCCTCGGCGATATGTACGGCAAGAAGAAGATGTTGACGCTGGTCCTCTCGATATATTCCGTCGCGGTGACTTTCACCGGCTACGCGCCGACGTTCCCGATACTGCTGTTGGCCAGAGCCCTACAGGGGCTGGGCATGGCCATGTTCCCGCTGGCCTTCTCCCTAATTAGGGAGGAGTTCCCGCCGCAGATGGTCCCGACGGCTCAAGGCATCGTCAGCGCCATGTTCGGGGCGGGCATAATAGTGGCCCTGCCCCTGGGGGCGTATATCAGCCAGAACTTCGGGTGGCGGGCGACGTACCACACAGTGACCCCCCTCGCCGTCCTCATGACCGTCTTGATCGCACTATATATAAGGGAGAGCAGATACAGGACGCCGCGGCGTATAGACTACGTCGGCATAGGCCTCTTCGCCCTGACGGCCTCCTCCTTCCTGGTGGGAGTCTCCGAGGCGCCCAATTGGGGATGGACGGCGCCCCAGACCGCCGCCTTCTTCGCGCTCTCGGCCGCCTCAGCCGCCGCCTTCGCGGTCCAGGAGCTCTACGCAGAGGAGCCCTTCATCCCCAGAGACATACTGAACAGAAACGTCGTGGCCGCCACCGTGGCGATACTCATGGTCGCCTACGCCTTCCAGATGAGCAGCCAGAACCTCTCGTACCTATTCGAGATGCCTCCCCCCTACGGCTACGGCCTTAGCATACTCGACACGGGCCTCTACATCACGCCCATGGCGGTAGTCCAAATAGTGGGGGCGCCCATAGCCGGGAGGCTCCTCTGGAGGGTAGGAGCCAAGAGGATGTCGGCCGCGGGCGTGGCCATAGCGGTTGTGGGGTTCCAGCTGGCCTCCGCCTTCGCCTATTCGGGCGTCTGGCGCCTCATAGGCTATATGTCCATAGGCTTCTTGGGCCTCGCCCTGCTCAACGTCTCGCTTATAAACCTCCTGACGTTCTCAGTGCCGAGGAGCCGCTTGGGGGCCGCCACCGGCCTCAACACGGTCTTTAGGAACTTCGGCTCGGCCATAGCGCCCGCCGTGGCGGGGACCGTGCTGACCGCCTTCACCACAATTGCGTACTACTCCCTAGGCGGATATACGGCCTTCTTCGCGGTGCCGGCCAGAATCGCCTACTCCATAAATTTCGACATAGCCACAGCCATGTTCATATTGTCCCTCATCCCCATCGCCCTCGCGAGGGAGGTGTTCACCAAAGAGGCGAAGGAGTCCCTCGACAGAGCCTCACGCCCAATAGGCGAGTGACGTCCGGCCTCTAGACTGCATGGCGTTTTGTGAGGTAGAGCACCGCCATGAGGTAGCGCCTCAGTTGTTGCGTTATGAGGAAATTGCGCCTGACGTGATCGCGCCCCGCCTCGCCCATCTCATCCCTGGCCTTTTTGTTCCTCAAGAGGTAGACGAGGTAGTGGGCTGCGGCCTTCGGCGTGTCCACCAGGAAGCCAGTGACGCCGTTTATCACCTGTATCCTTATCCCGCCGGTATTGCCCCCTATGACGGGCTTTTTCTTCCAGAGGGCCTCGCTGACGGTCAGGCCGAAGCCCTCCCTTATGGACTTCTGCATGACCACAGTGGCGGCCCTCTGGAACGCGTTGACCTCTATGTGGCTGTTGGGGGGCAACATGAGTAGGTGTATGTCCTTCTCGCCGCCGGCGGCTCTGACCGTCTCCTGGTAGACCACCTCGCCTTCGGGGTCGTCGGTGGCGGGACTGCCCAGATAGACCAGCTGTGCGTCGGGCACGTGGCGCTTCGCCAGCCGGAACGCCTCAATTACTCCCACGGGGTCCTTCGCCCTGTCGAACCTCGACACTTGTAGCACCAACGGCCTGCTTCTATCCACGCCGAACTTCTCCACTATCCTATCTATAGTGGTCTGTGGCAGGGGCACGTTCTTGGGGCTCAGCGGATCTATAGAGGGCGGTATGGCCATTTGCGGTATGTCCAAGTCGTCTCTGGCGAATTCGGGTATGGAGACTATCATGCCGTCGTATTGGGAGACGTAACGCCTCAAGAAGCCCCAGACCTTGGGGTGGGGGTTGCTTATATCTATGTGGCAACGCCATATCCAAATGCCCCTCTTTCTATACCTTATGAGGCCTGCGGGCTGGGGGTCGTGTATAAACACGACGTCGTAGTCCAGCGGGATCTCGCCCGCGTTTATTTCCTGCCACTTCTCGTAGGTCTTGAAGTACTCGTCCGGTATCTCGCCTACGCCCGTCTGGAGCGCGTTGTGGAAGGACTTCGTCACTGTGAAGAACTCCTGGTCGCCCCTTATCACCTTCCACTCCGCGTTGAGGCCGAGCTCCCTCATGAGGGGGACCAGCCTGTGGAGTATCTCGGCTACTCCCCCGCCGGCCGCTGTGGAGTTCACGTGGAGTATAGAGAGGTCTTTGAGCCTCTCGGCGTACTTAAATATGGCGTTCAGCTCGTGCTCGCCGATGAACTCCACGTAGCGCTCGATCATAACAGCTCCCTCTCGAGGGCCCTGACGACCTCGAGCTTCAACTCCTCCTCGTTATTAAATATCAGGGGGTCTATCCTCGATAGGGCCTCGGCGGCCTCTATGAGGCCGAACTCCTCCTCCAGCCACTTGGAGAAGTCGTTCCTGCCGGAGCCCAGGACTCTGGACGTGACGAAGTGGTAGGCCACGGACTCGGCCGGCGCCGCCCCAATTGCGTCTAGAAACTCGGCGAGGGTATCGGCCTTGAGCCCCGTCTCGTAGGCCACAGGGACCATGCTGACGAAGACGAACTCCCTCCTCGCCGGCCTCTCGTCGATCCTGGGCTCCAACACCGCCAACAGCTCCTTCCTCACGTCCTCCACTGTGGCGGGCTCGGCGCCCGATATGCTCGAGAGCTCTATGGCCAAATCCTCATCGTTCAACTCCTCGGCCGCCCATATGGCGAAGTCGTTGTTGTAATAGGGCCTAAGCAGGTGCTTCGCGAAGACGGTATGGAATACATGGTGGAAAATAGTGCCGGCGTCGGCCTCCCTTATGCCGGCGGCGAGCTCCCTCAAGTTCTTGGCCCTCCTCTTGGTGTACAACGAGATGTAATAGGCCGACTTGAAGACGAAGGACCTCCTGGCCTTTTTATCCAGATCCATGAGATGTTTTACGCCTATATTTTTATTTCTGCCGCTAAGTTAATAAGCGCGGCATCTAACATCTCCGTGGAGTGGATGGAAAAAGCCGCGCGTTTTAGGAACAGCGCCACTAGGGCCTTTTCGGAGGGCGACTACGACCTCGCCTGTTTCTTGGCTCAACAAGCCGTGGAGCTCGCATTGAAGGGCGTCTTGATTAGGGAGATGGGGGCGCGCCCCCTCACCCACAGCCTATACGAGCTCGCCAGGAGGCTCGCCCAGTTGCGCGGCGGAGGTCTCGACGAGAGGCTCGCCAAATGCGCCAAGGCGCTGGAGGAGCACTACATCCAGGCGAGGTATCCAGACGCCAGAGTGGGGCCCTACGAGAGGTGGGAGGCGGAGAGCTGTCTGTCCTGTATGGAGGAGCTATGGCGCTGGATAGGTGGATAGAGATATCGAGGGAGAGGAGCCGCGAGGTCTCGCGGCTGGTGGCCAGCTTCGTCGAGGAGGCTTGCCGAAAAGGCGATGTGGTGCTCTTCGGCTCTAGGGCCAGGGGCGAGGCGAGGATAGACAGCGACTGGGATCTGGCCGTGTTGATGGGAGACGGGAGGTATCGAGTCGAGAGTAGAGAGTTCGGGCAGGTGTTCTACATCCCCCTCGGGGGGCTTGGGGAGCTGTTGGGCTGGAGCATGGTGGTTCTGGACATAGCGCACGACGGGGTCTTGTTGTGCGGCCGCGGCGATTTCTGGCAGGAGTTCCGCGCCTCCGTGTATGGGTACATAAGGGAGAAGGGGCTCGTCAAGACCGAGGCCGGCTGGTTCCCAAATTTTTAATATATATTTCGTGGAGGGCGTGGAGAAGCGGGTCATATTCCACGACTTGATAACGCTGGACGAGGCCGCTGCGATTTTGTTGAGGGAGGCGAGGCCGTTGGGGGCGGAGGAGGTGGCGTTGGAGGAGGCGTACGGCAGATCTCTAGCGGAGGACGTCTACTCGCCTGTAGACGCGCCTCCGTTCGACAGGAGCACTGTGGACGGATACGCCGTAATTTCCGCAGACCTAGTGGGGGCCAGCGAGTTGGCTCCGGCGACCTTGAAGGTCAAGGGGAGGGTGGAGGCCGGCGACTTCCCGCAGTTCGAGCTGGCCGGCGGCGAGGCGGCGGAGGTGGCCACAGGGGCTCCCCTGCCCCGCGGCGCCGACGCCGTGGTGATGGTGGAGTACACCTCCGAACGCGGCGGCTCGGTCTCGATATACAGGTCGGTATATCCCGGCGAGAACGTCATGACGGCGGGCTCCGACTTCTCCGCGGGGGAGCTCTTGTTGAGGAGGTGCACGAAGCTCACGCAGAGAGAGGTAGGGGTCCTGGCGGCCGCGGGGCTGAGGAGGGTGAAGGTCTTCAAGAGGCCCAGAGTGGCCATTATCTCCACGGGCGACGAGCTCGAAGAGCCCGGGAGGCCCCTCGCGCCCGGCAAGCTTTACGACGTGAATACCTACTCGTTGGCCGCGGCTGTTGTCGAAGCTGGGGGGACGCCGGTGGTAGTGGGCAGAGTGGAGGACGAGCCCTCGGCCTATAGGAGAGCCTTAGAGGAGGCGCTCGCAGAGGCCGATGTGGTTCTAATCTCCGGCGGGACTTCGGCCGGGATGGCCGATCTGACCTATAGGGTGTTGGGCGAGATGGGCGTCCTTCTGTTCCACGGGGTCAAAGTGAGGCCGGGCAAGCCCACTGTGGCGGCCAGGATAGGCGGGAAGATAGTCGTGGGGCTTCCCGGATACCCCTCGAGCGCCTTGATGATATTCCACGCCGTGGTGAGGCCCGCCCTTTTGGCCATGCAGTGCCTCAAGCCGGAGCCGCCCGCCGTATATAAGGCCGTGCTCTCCATGAGGACTGAAGGCGCCAAGGGCAGGAGGTCATTGTACCCCGTAGTCCTTATAGATAAAGGCGGGCGCTATGTGGCCTACCCACTAAACGCGGAGTCCGGCGCCATATCGGTCCTGTCGAGAGCCGACGGCTACATCTCGATACCGGAAGACGTGGAGTTCTTAGAGGAGGGGGAGGTCGTGGACGTCTACCTCTTCGAGAGGTACACGCCGGCGAGGCTGTACTTCATCGGCAGCAACGACGTGTTCCTCGACAGGATCTTGGCCAAATTCGACGTCAAGGCCGTCTACGTGGGCTCTATGGGCGGCGTCTTGGCGGTCAAGAGGGGCGAGGCCGATGTGGCCGGGACCCACATGTTGGACCCGGAGACCGGCCAGTACAATGCCCCCATAGTCGAAAAGCTCGGCGTGAAGGACGCCGTACTGATCAGAGGCTTCGCCAGAGAGCAAGGGCTCGTCGTGGCTAGAGGGAACCCCAAAGGCATAAAGGACTTCGAGGACTTGTTGAGGGGCGACGTGGTCTTGGTCAACAGGCCCAGGGGGACTGGGACCAGGTCCCTTCTGGATTTGAAGTTGGGCGAGGTGGCGGCTAGGCGCGGAGTCCGGCTGGAAGAGCTGACGAAGAGGATTAGGGGCTATACCCACGAGGTGAGGACCCACACAGCAGTAGCGGCGGCGGTGGCTCAAGGCAGAGCCGACGTGGGGCTCGCCATAAGGTACGCCGCGGAGCTCTACGGCCTCGACTTCATACCGGTGGGTTGGGAGGTCTACGACCTATTGGTGAGGAGGGACGCCCTAGATAGGGCGAGGCCCATAATAGAGGCGATAAGAGAGGCGCCCGAAATGCCGGCCGGATATAAGAAGTTGCCCGAGACCGGCGAAGTCGTGGCAGAATATTAGGTCTTGACGGCCTCGACCAGCCAGCCCCTCTCCGCCCTTACGATCTTGAGGGAATAGCCGATATAGGGCAGTACAAATTTAAGCGCGGCGACGCAGTCGCCGTCCGGAACTAGGAACTTTGCGGACTTTGGCCTCTTCTCTAATAGGTACGAGGCCACGAAGAGGCTGCCGTTAGGGCACCCTGGCACTTCTATGGCCTCCACACATCTCCACCTCTCCGTGTTTTTCAAAGATATGGTGAATGCAGATTATGCATTGATCGACCTTATGTAGAGCACGAGCTCTGATAGGTCCTTGAGGCCTATGCCGGCCGCCAGCGCCGACCTCAAGACCTCTCTGGTTTCCGTCAACAACGGCAATGCCTCCAGGCCGAGCCCGCCGGCAAGCTCTAAGAGCCGCCTCAATACCGCATCGGCCTGCCCCGCAGAGAAGCCCACGGCGAATTGCCCCCTCAACATGGCCGGCATTCTGGAGGCCAGTTGGGCGGAGGCAGCGCCCCCCTTTGAGAGCAACGCGACGGCCGCGTCGGGATCGAAGCCGTACCTCCTCAAAATTTCGGCCGCCTCGGCCAGCACTGCGGTATTTGCGGCCAGTATGGCCGTACTCACCAGTTTGAGCACTGTGGCCTGTTCGTGAGTCCCCACGTACAGCGGCTCTCCCAACTCGGCCAGGAGCCCCCTGGCCTCTTCGAAGAGCTCTCTGGGCCCTCCCACGTAGAGGACCAGACGGCCCTCTTCGGCCTCTCTGGGCCCCCTCTCGACCCTACAGGTCAGATATTTGACGCCGCCCGCGGCGTCCAACACAGCCTTGAGCTCCGAAAGGCTTTGAGTCGTGGTGTCTATCACCATTGCTCTAGTGGGGCCGGCCGCCTTCAAGACCTCGAGGACCTCCCTCCCCGTGGGCAGAGCCAATATCACATAATCCGCGTCGAAACAAGCCTTTAGCTCGCACGGAGCTACGCCGGCCGAGGCGACTGCCTCTTTAGATATATCGTAGCCCGTCACGACGTGTCCCCTACGCGCCAAGTTCTTGGCCATGCCGGCGCCCATCCTGCCGAGGCCGATTACGGATATCCGCATGTAGTACTTCACTACTATTTATTTATCAGCTTGCGGAATCCGGCCATCGAGGCCTCCTCACGCGCCTCATCACGCCAAGACCAGGCCGAAACTTACTACATACTTAGAGTTAAACTCCCTCGCATAAATCTCCATCTTATAAAGGAAGTAGACGGACGTATACATGTTCCGCCTATTGAGGAAAGGCGATAGAGTCCTCATAACCGGCAAAAAAGAGGACTTGTCCCTTATCGAACAGGGCTGGGTCTTGCTAGGGACCTACAGGAAGTGGGAAAGGGCCTTTAGGGAGGCTCTGAGGCTGGCCGACTCGGAGGAGCTAATCGTGGAGTGGTACCTCGACGAGGCGGCTGACCCCAGGACCTTAAAGGCGGCCGGGAGGCAACTCATATAGCCTGCCTCTTTCGAGGGGCTCGACTCTGGCCTCTACATGTCTAGTCAAGGTGGAGGACATCACGGCCTCCCAGCCGTCGCCGACCGCCCTATAGAGGGCGTAATATCTGGCGTATCTCTCCGAGTCTCCCTCCGGCAGTTTGTAGTAGGAATAGGCGTAGGCCCTAGGGCCCGGCAGCTCCAACACGGCGATGTTCAGAGCGGTCTTTACGTATTGCAACGCCTCGTCCACGGCCGCCTTTGGGTCGTCCCAACGCGAGGCCAGAAAGAGCGCCAGAAGCCAGCTGTCCGAAAAGCCGCTTGGGTCCACACCCAGCGACCTGGCCAGCGCGGTCTTGTCCACAGAGCCGTTGTGGACCACGTATAGTATCCTCCCGTCTCTAGTCTGGACTTGGAAGGGGTGGGCGTACAACAAGCCCCGCGGCTCGCCTGGAGATGCGGCTCTGGCGTGGGCGAGTCCGGCCAGGCCTAGAGGGGGCAGGTGGGGGTCCTCCCATATGGGGAGGGGGGATCGGTAGTAGGCGACAGATCCGTTCATTAGGTAGACCGCATAGCCCCAGCCGTCGCCGTGCTGGAAGCCGCCGGGGGCGTAGGGGTCCCTTTCGGCCGATAGGGCGAGGGCCTTATGTAGATCTCTATCGGGGACTCCTGAATATATGTAAAATCTACACATCAATAGGGGGGACCCGCCCTTTGGAGCGTCTTGGCGATTATTAGGGTCGTGGTGGACCTAACTCCCGGTATCTTCCTTATCTTATCTCTAATAACGGCTCTGAGCTTGTCCGCATCGTCGGCTACGAGTTTGACTATTAGGTCGTAGGGGCCGTAGACGAAATATACGGCCGCGACCTCCGGCTCCTTGGATAGTTGTTCCATGACCGAATCCTCGGAGCCTATGTCCACATTTATGAACACTAGGGCCTCCATGTCAATATAGCTGTCAATAGTTTATATACATTACTTCGAACGGGATTCTAAATATCGCCTGATCAATATGGCCGTCGATAGGTCCACCCGATACTTGTCGGTGAGGCCCGTATCGGTGTCTGTGAACTCCACGACGTATTCGACGCCCTCGCCCTCCTGTCTGTAGACCTTGATGAGCGTATTCGGCTTGCACATGGCCGTTAGGGCCGTGGGCGATTTCTCCACTATAGAGCACTCTACATACTTATATACGCGCGCCTCCGCAGGGGTGCGGCCCATCGCGGCCAGAGGGGTCTCCTCGTAGTAGTACATCTTCCTGCGCCTCGACACGAGGTGGGGGTTGGGGAGGCCATTTATATTTTTCCTCCCAGAGGCGCGGCTAGGGCCCCGCCACTACGGGCATATGCCGTCTGCGCCAGTCGTCTACTATCTCCAAGACCATGAGGGTCTCCGTCCTCTGTATGTCCGGTATCGAGGCCAGGTAGGAGACCAGGAATGAGGAGAGCTGTTTTATGTCGCGGGCCCAGACCTTTAGGAGGAGGTCGTAGGGCCCGGTGATTATGTAGGCCTCCTCGACGAAGGGGAGGTCGCTCTTCCCGGAGCAGTCGGCCAGGATCCTCTCGGCCAGTTGTTCCTGCAGGGGCTTCTCGCCCTTCATTTCGCCTCTCCTCACGCTGGCCATGACGAAGGCGAGGACTTGATAGCCCAAGAGGAAGGGGTTCACCAGCGCCTTGTAGCCCATTATGTAGCCCTTATCCTCCAGCCTCTTTATGCGAGACGCTATAGTCGTCTTGGGCCTATTTACGGCCTCGGCGAGCTCTTGTAATGTCTTCTTCCCGTCTATTTGGAGCAACTCTAATAATTTCTTGTCTATTTCGTCCATATCGGACAAATTTTTAGGAGGTTTATTAATTAGTCTTCTATCTTACCGCTGGGGGGCTGTATATATTGCGATACGTCTTCGGCGAGGTTGTAGAGGCTGTCGGCCACAAATATGGGGGCGCCCGCCCTCACGGCTAGGGCCACCGCGTCGCTGGGCCGCGCGTCGTAGCTGTGGATCTTGCCGGAGCTGTCCCTCACATATACCGTGGCGGTGTAGGTCCCGTTTATCATGGCATCTATGGTGACCCTCTCTATCGTGGCGCCTAGAGACTCGAGGATATCCATGAGGAGGTCGTGGCTGAGGGGGCGGGGGAAGTCGAGCTCGCCGAGGCCCTTCTTTATGGAGATCATCTCGGAGCTCCCGATGATGATGGGGAGGGCCTTGTCGCCCCACTCCTCAGCCCCTATCAGCATGACGCCGATCTGTTGTCCCATTCTGTCGTAGGCCTCGACGACCGAGATGAGCTCGCCCTTTAAATATCTGGCCATATGATATACGACGCCTCGATAAAAAGTTTTTTGGGCCGATGATGACAAAAGCGGCGACGAGAGGTGATGCGTCCTAAACCAGGCTGACTACCAAGTGCCTCTCACCACCCAGACCGGCTCCTCAGTCGGCTGTATCTCTCTGGGCTCGGCCCTATACCTCTCCACCACTTTTTCGTTCACGTCGACGCCTATGCCGGGCCTCTTGGGCACCTCCACAGAGCTGTCCGCGACCCTGAAGGGGTCGCCGATCAGATCGCGCTTCCACTGCGGCCAGAAGTCGTAGAAGGACTCGAGCCTATACAACGTCGGCGTTGTAGCCGACAGCTGGACCTCCACGGCGAACTGGACGGGCCCATATGCATTGTGGTACGACACCTCGACGCTGAAGGCCTCGGCCAGCGTCAAGACCTTTAGGCTCCCCGTCACCCCGCCTATATTGCAGGCGTCCGGCTGTATGACGTCCACAAGGCCTTCGGCTAGATACTGGAGGGCCTCCTTGGCGCTTATGAGCCTCTCGCCCATGGCCACCCTGAGGGAGGTCGCCGCCTTGTACTTCCTATAGGCCTCTAGGTCCTCGTGGTGGACTGGCTCCTCCATGAAGTAGGGGCCGTAGGGCTCCAGCCTCTTGGCGATATCTATGGCCGCGTTGGCGTCGAAGCGGCCGTGGTGTTCGATTAGGATGTCGACTTCGTCCCCCACGGCGTCTCTGACCGCAGACACGATCTCCTCAGCCCTCTTGAGGCCTCTAGGCGATATATAGTTGAAGCTGTCGCCGAAGGGGTCGAACTTAAGCGCCGTGTATCCCCGCGCCAAGACCGCCTTGGCCCTCTCGGCGAAGCAAGAGGGCTCCTTACACCCGCCGTACCACCCGTTGGCGTAGACCTTCACCCTATCCCTCAAGGATCCTCCCAACAGCTCGTAGAGGGGCGCGCCGAGCTCCCTCGCCTTTAGGTCCCAAAGCGCCATATCTATAGCGCTAAGGGCCGTCGCGCTCTCGAAAGACCGCGGGAGGAAGAAGTCTTGCCTATACCACTCGTAGTAGGCCGCAGATATGTCGTGGGGGTCTCTGCCGAGGAAGGCCTTGGCGACTTGCCTAACGGCGGAGACCACGGGGAGGACCCTCAAGGTCGGCACGGCCTCCCCATATGCCGCTCTGCCGTCCGACGTGACCACTCTCACCAATATGGAGTACGAGGCCCATCTGGCGTCGGCCTCTTGTTCGTATAGGACTATAGGCTCGACCTCCGAGATCTTAGCCATATGTTACGCCCGCCTCAAGTTTTTAAACCTGTCCCGACATGCGGCCGCGATAACTACGGCGGGCTTTACCGTCATGGCGGTCAATAATATAAATTTGTACGTATTATCGGGCAGTATGTAGCGCGACCGGTGGTTCCAACAGGGCGCCTAGGGGGTTTGAGGACTGCGGAGAACCCGTTGCGTCCTGGCGACTACGCATGTGCCTTCTGGTCGCAACAAGCCGTCGAGAAGGCGTTGTTGATGAGGACTTGGTGGCGAAGATCAGCGAATCGGTGGAATTGGGCTATGTGGTTAGGGACGGGCTGAACGTAGACGTCTCGGAGGGTAATGGGCCGCTTAAGGGAGTTGACGACGCACTGTAAGACCGCCAGATATCTATCAAGACGCCGCAAACGGGCTTCCCTACGAGATCTACACGGGGCGAAAGGCGAGAGACCTCTCGAACGCGGCCAGGGAGGTGGCGGAATGGACAAGGCGAAGACTGCCCTAAAGAGCCAAAAGGGAGATGTCGAGGAGAGCCCTCAAATTCGTCGAGAGCTAGGATAAACGTCGTGGAGGTCTACGTGGTGGGCTCCAGGACACGCGGCGACTACACGAACAAAAGCGATATAGATCTGGCCATAATAAGCGACGACGTCAAGGGGCTCAACGCGCTAGAGAGGAGGGCGTTGTTAAAGGACTTCGTGGGCCCGGGGTGGAGTACTTAATGCACACCAGCGACGAGTGGAGCCGAGAGGGGTCCTTATGGATAAGACAGTCGAAGAGGGGGGCCAGAGGGCTGGGCCAACCGGCGCATCAGTATTTAGAGGCGTGACCGCTTAGGCCGCCGCGCGCGTCCTTCTGGGAGGACGGCCGCGCCTTGGGTGCGGCGGGCAGCTCGCGGCGCATAAGCTTAAAGTCGAGATGGGAAGGACTATATGGAAATTGTAGCTCCAGTGGTGACTCCGTTTAGGGGCAACAAGATAGACCTCGACGTATATGTGGACCACATAAGGCACATCATGGCCAGAGGGGTGGACAAGATCTTCGTGGCCGGCACGACGGGGCTGGGCCCGGCCTTGAGCGTAGAGGAGCGTAAGGCGTTGTTGGAGGCCGCCGCGTCCGCCACCAAGAGGGTTATCTTCCAGGTGGGCTCTCTAAACCTGGAGGACGTGCTCTCTCTAGTGAAATACGCCGGCAAGTTCGACATAGAGGCCGTGGCCTCCGTCGCCCCCTACTACTTCCCCAGAATTTCCGAAAGGCAGATAGTGAAGTACTTCAGGGATATATGCGCCGCCTCTAGCCTCCCCGTATATCTCTACAACTACCCGGCCGCTGTGGGCAAAGACGTGGGAGCTGCGACGGCCAGAGAGATAGGCTGTATAAAGGGCGTGAAGGACACAATAGAGGACATAGCCCACACTCTGGCCTACAAGAGGCTTCTAGGCGACGTCAAGGCCTACAACGGCTCCGACTCGTTGGTCTTGGCGTCCTTCGCCGTGGGCTTGGACGGAGCCGTGGCCGCATCTGCCAACTACCTGCCCGAAGTGTTGTCCCAAATTAGGGAGGCCCTCAAGTCGGGACAGCTGGAGAGGGCCAGAGCCCTCCAGTTCTTAATCCACGAGGTGTTAGACGCGGCGAGGCCTTTCGGCTATTCGTCGGCGGTCTACGAGCTGGTCAGGATATTCCAAGGCTACGACGCGGGAGAGCCGAGGCCCCCCATATATCCCCTAGACCCCGAGGAGAGGAGGAGGCTGGCCGAGGCGGTCTTTCGCGTAAAGGAGGCCTTGAGGCCATGACCTTCCTGGCGGCTCTGGGCGAGCCGTTGATACAGCTGAACGCAGCGACTCCAGGCCCCCTCCGTTATGTGAACTACTTCGAGAAGCACGTAGCTGGGTCTGAGGCCAATTTCTGCGTGGCGGCAGTCATGGCGGGAGCCCGCTGCGGGCTGGTGGCCAGAGTCGGCGACGACGAGTTCGGGAGGAACATATTGGAATACCTACGGGGCAGGGGCGTCGACGTCTCTCATGTGAAGATAGACGGAGGGGCCCCAACCGGCGTCTATTTCGTACAGCGGCACTATCCGGTCCCCGGCAGATCTGTTTTGGTCTACTACAGGAGGGGGAGCGCCGGCAGTAGGCTCGCCCCCGAGGATATAGATGTGGACTATATTAAGTCGGCAGACGCCGTCCACTCCACCGGAATAACACTAGCCATAAGCGAATCCGCGAGGGAGGCCGTCTATAGGGCGTTCTCGGAGGCGAAGGCGAGGACGTTCGACACCAACATACGGCCGGCCTTGTGGCCCGATTTGGGCGAGGCGAGGAGGGCCGTATTGAAGGCGTTGAGCTACGGCGTGGAGGTCCTAGTCACGGACCCAGACGACACCAAGGTGATATTGGGCGTGGCGGACCCCGACGAGGCCTATAGGAAATATAGAGAGCTGGGCGTGGAGGTCCTCCTATATAAAGAGGGGGCGAGGGGGGCCTATGTGTTCCACGAGGGCGGCAAGTACTTCAAGGCCTCATATGCCGTACATGTCGAAGACCCCACAGGCGCCGGCGACGCCATGGCGGGCTACTTCGTCTCGTTATATCTAAGCGGTGCGGAGCCGAAGAGGGCGTTGGATCTGGCGACTGCGGCCGCCACTCTGGTCGTCACAATTAGGGGCGACAACGAGGCCGTGCCTAGCCTACAAGACGCCGAGAGGCTGTTGGAAGCGCTATGAGGAGCGCCATATTGGGCAACGGCAGGCTTACAGTACTGCTTGACAAAGATTTCTACATCGCCGATTTGTACTACCCCCATATGGGCCGCTACAACCACAGCTTCGGCGGCCGCTTTAAGGTGGGCATATGGCACGACGGGAAGTTCGCCTGGCTCGAGTCCATGGAGAAGAAGATAGAGATGGACGGCCTTGTGGCCAAAATGACCGCGAAGTGGGACGGGCTGGAGATAACTTTTACCGACTTCGTGGAGTTCCACCACGACGTGTATGTGCGGAGGGTAGACATAAGGGGCGAGGGCTACGTCCGCGTGATATTCTACCACGACTTTAGGATCATGGAGGCGCCGCAGAGCGACACGGCCTTCTACGACCCGGAGGCCGACGCCGTCATACACTACAAGGAGCGGTACTGGTTCTTAGTCGGGTCCGACCGCCAGCTCTACGAGTACAGCGTCGGCAGGAGGGACCTCGGGACCGTCTTGAAGGACTGCGAAGACGGCACGTTGGGCAAAAACCCGATAGCGCAGGGCTCTGTGGACTCGGCTATATCCATCGCGGCGCCGCAGTTTTACTACTGGATAATAGCCGGGAGGAATAGGGCCGAGTTGTTAGAGACGCTTAAGGCCCTAAAGGCCAGCCCGCAACACTACGAGAAGAGGAATCTGGGCTATTGGAAGATGGCTACGGGGCAGTACCCCGCCCGCCTCGTGGCGCAGTCCATCGCAGTCCTTTTGGCCCATATAGGCGAAAACGGCGCGATTGCCGCCTCGCTGGACACGGACATCTTGAAGTTCAATCTGGACACCTACGCCTACGTCTGGCCTAGAGACGCAGCCTATGTGGCCATGGCCCTCGACGACTACGGCTATTCGGCCATCACCAAGAAATTCTACGAATTTCTACTGCCGCACCTATCGGAGGGCTATTTCTTCCAGAAGTACAACCCCGACGGGACTTTCGGCTCGACTTGGCATCCCTGGACGGCCGCGAGCAGGAAGTCACTAAACATACAGGAGGACGAGACGGCCATTTTCGTCTACGCCTTGTGGAGGCATATAGAACTCGCCAAGGACTACGACCTCTTGAAGAAGGCATATCCCGTAGTGAGGAGGGCGGCGGACTTCATGGCCGACTTTAGAGACCAGAAACTGGGCCTGCCCTTGGAGAGCTACGACCTATGGGAGGAGAGGCTGGGGGTACACGCCTTCACCGTAGCTACGGTATATGCCGGGCTCAAAGCCGCGGCGAAGCTCGCAGACGCTCTGGGCGAAGAGGAGGACTCGAGCCGCTGGATCTCGGTAGCCCAGTCGGTCAAGAGCGCGGTAGCCGAGCATATGTTCGACAGGGAGCTGGGGAGGTTCGTGAGGACTGTGAGGATAGACGACGGGAAGGTAATAGAGGTCGACAAGACGGTAGACGCCAGCCTCTTGGCGTTGCCTCTCTTCGGCGTCTTCGAGCCCGACGACCCCAGAGTGGTCTCGACGGTGAGGGCCGTAGAGGAGAGGCTGTGGGTCAAAGGGATCGGGGGCCTCGCGAGATATGAAGGCGACTACTACCAGAGGACTTCCGGCGACTATTCGCAAGTGCCTGGAAATCCTTGGATCATCACCACCATGTGGCTCGCCGAGTACTACGCCATGTTGGGCCAAACCTCTAGGGCCGAGGAGCTGATCAAATGGGCCGAGGAGAGGGCAGGCCCCTCGTACTTGTTGCCGGAGCAGATAAGCCCCTTCGACGGGGCACCCCTCTCGGTCCAGCCGCTGGCTTGGAGCCACGCCGAATATCTGAGGGCCGTCTCGGCCGCGAGGAGGGCTTGTTGTGCGCCTCAGCCGTAGCCCGCAAATACGCCCAGGACTCCGCCCGCTATTGCGATGGCGCCGAGCGCCAACACTAGAGGCACCACTCTCCTGCTCGAGGCGAGCCTCAACAAGGCGTCTATCAGGAAGATGCTCACCACGGTCGCCACCACCGCCGCGAGGGCTATCCCTTGGGGAGTGGCCAGCGAGATCGCCGAGGCGATTTTGCTCTTAGAGGCGAGTAGCGGCAAGACCGAAGCGCCCAGCGCGGCGGGTATTAGGGCGAGGAAGGAAAGCCTGAAGGCCTCCCTCGGCTTCAAGCCCAACAACAACATGGCCGAGACGGTAATTCCAGATCTGCTCACGCCGGGAAGAGCGGCGAGCCCCTGTGCGATTCCGATGAGGATTAAATCCCTCGCATTCAAGTCCGCAAGCCCCTTCCTCGGCGTGTATCGCTCTCTGGACTTATATATCAAAAGCCCGTCGGCCATCAGCACCAGGCCCAGGAGGATCATGGGGACCCCCACCACGGGGCCCGAGAGCGAACTGAAATACAGATATATCGGCGCCGCCACCACGCCGGTGATAAGGGTGACCACGACCAGATATTTAAGGAGGAGCTTATCCTCCTCCGAGCCCCTCAAGGCGAGGGCCTTGAGGACCCCCCAGACCTCCCTCCTGAAGTATATCACAGCCGCGGCCAACGTGGCGAATTCGAGGAACAAGCCGAAGGAGTAGGCGACGCCGAAGGAGAGGCCGAGGAGGTACGTCGAGACCAACATGATTTGCGTCTTGCTGCTTATGGGCAACCACTCGCTTATGCCTTGTACCAGACCTAACGCCAATCCGTCTAGGGCCCAGCTCATATGCCCGGCGGCATCTCCAAATATAAACCTTTCTGCGCTACGTAAAATATTTATTTGTAAGAACCGGTCTATGCTATGAGCCGCGAGGTGAGGCGTAGAGTTGAGGCCGTAGCTGTGCGCGAGGAGGAGCTGGTCTTAGGCGACTGCGAGGTGAAGGACTTCGAGACCTTCTCCTCGATCATCCCGCCCACATTACAGTCCGCCGTGCTCGACGCGATTAGGAGCGGGGCGGTGCCCGACGAGCTCAAGCCGTTGATGAGGCGCCTCAGAGACGCCGGGATCTTGATCTGCACATGAGCTTCATCGACTCTTTTTTCGATGAGATAAACGCCCTTAGGCATTACGACAAGTTCATCAAGGCGGGGGGCGGGGTCGGCGAGGTAAAAAAGGCGGTCTCGTGGAGCACGTGGTACGCCGTGAAGTGGTGGGACGAGCTGAGACACGAGCTGGGCCTCGACGCCGACAAGTCGCTCTTCGGCAAGGCCCTATTCATGTCGTTGAGGGCCCGCGGGATAATAGACGACGACGGGAAGATCGTCAAGAGGGTAGAGAGGCCCGAGAGGCCCACGAACGCATATGCGGCCGAGTTCGTAGAGCTACACGACTCCTTCGACGCCCTGGGGGCGACCTCGGTGGCAAAGGGGGCGGTCGACTTGGAGAAGCTACGTCTCCTCTACTCAGCCATGTTGGCGCAAGGGTGGTACAACGTCATGAGGGACACCTTCCTGGACGTCGTGGAGGTCGAGAGGTACTCCAAGATAATCGAGCCCCACTGCAAGGAGGGGCTTATGGCCTACTCGGTTTTGAGGAGGCACCAGCCCGACAAATATTTCGCCTACGACCCCGAGCCCGACGACGTGGAGGCCACGGCGACCCTCCTGGGGGCCACGCCCAACGTGTGTGAGGACAAGGTCTGCGTCTTCCAGACCGCTACGATCTGCGAGGGGACCTCCCGCGAGGCGGCCGCCCGTTTTGGCGGCCAGTACGACGCAGCGCTTCTCTTCCACACCCTCTACTGGATGTCGGACCCCCTTTCGGAGCTCGCCTGCCTCAAAAGGCTCTTGAGGCCAGGCGCAGCCCTCCTGGTGGGGCAACAAGTAGTCGAGTCCACCCCCGGCCTACTGGCCATGGTGGTCTCCTTCGGCGCAAAGCGAATCTTCAAGTGGAAGGAGGTTGAGTCCCTACTGGAGGCCGCGGGGTTCGAGCTGGAGAAAAGGTTCGTCAAGTATACCCCCTACTACATCGCGATCTGGCGGTCGCCCTAGTACAAGCCGTCGTCGGCTATTCTGTATTGGATCTTCGCCTCGGGCGGCATGCCGGGGACGTCGAGAGGCCACATGTGGCCTTCCGGCTTTTGTTTCGAGGGCCTCGCCATCATGAACCTCGCGTTGACTGCATGGGCCAGGACGTTGCCTCCGGCGGGCCTTTTGAGGCCCGAGAGGAAGGCCTCGGGCACGTCCATGACTTGGTTGGTGAAGACGACGAGCGCGTTGAAGACTCTGGCGTGTCTCCTAAACCAGTCTATGAGGTAGTGGAGGCGTTGTTGCCTCTCGGCCAGGCTTTCGCGTCCCACGAACTCGGCCCTATACAGCGCGGTGATGGTGTCCACGATCACGGTCTTGGCGCCCTCCTTTAGGTGTTTGGGCAGTTCGTATTTGGCGAAGGCCTCGAGGGCGGAGACGTTGTCGGGGACGTAGACGGAAATTCTGTCCAGGACCTGTCCCGGCTCCAGCCCGAACCTCCTCGCAATTTTTTCCAAAAGCCCAGCGTTGAAGGTCCCCTCGGTATCTATATATACGACATCGCCGAAGTTTTGCGCCACCGACTGGACGGATATCTGGTGGGCCAACATGGACTTCCCCGCGCCGAACTCCCCGGCGAACTCGTATATAAAGGCCTCCCTCAAGCCTCCCCAAGGCGCCTTCTCGTCGAACTCCGCCACGCCGGTCTTGACGGCCTTGTATTGCGCCCTCAAGAGCTCTGAGGCCTTGACGGCCTTGGGCTGTCTCCCCAAGAGCTCTCTCGCCCTAGCCAGCAGCCTCTCTGCAGTGGAGGGCTCTATCCCCGCATCTACGAGCTCATCGACGGTGAACTCGAGGAGGTGTTCCGGCGAGACCACGCCGAGCTCTTCCAGCTTCCTCCTAGTGGAGGGCCCCACCTCCAGCTCTTCGAGCCAGTCCCCTCCCCCCTTCCTTTTAGACATATGGCCCCCGGGGCTTCGAGATATAAACCTTATAGCTTCTCTAAGAACTTGTAGATGGTGTTCAGGATCACCTCGTTGGCGCCCTCGTAGATCTCCGCGGCCTTGGCGTCCCTATACAACATCTCGACCTTGGAGT
>JBEULO010000121.1:0-20295 GCA_041287225.1 Thermoproteus sp. | reverse complement strand
GACCTCTTGATGTCGTTAAGTCAATACAACAACACCCAGATGCAGAGCAATTACGGCAGACATGAATGGTTGAGAGAACTGGGCGTTAAGACAGTAGCAGAGAACCCCAACTTCGAATATCTCCTGTGGGTTGGATGTATGGGCAGTTTCGACAATAGGACACGCCAAATCATAAAGGCGTTTGTCGAGGTGCTTAGGGAGGCCGGCATGCTCGATAAGATAGCAGTTCTCGGCGACGAGGAGACGTGTTGCGGAGACCCCGCGAGGAGGTTAGGCGAGGAGAGTAGATTCCAAGAAATAGTACTAAATAACAAGAATATATTCCAGAAATATAATATTAGAAATATTATCACAATATGTCCACATGGATATAATACATTTAAGAATGAATATAGGCGTTTTGGCGTCGAATTAAATGTATATCACCATAGTGAGTTCCTATCTAAGTTAATAGATGAAAATAAAATAAAAATAAATAAAGGTAACGATGTTTTTACAATACATGACCCCTGTTATTTAGCTAGATATAATAGAGTAGTCGATCCGCAGAGGAGAATTGTGGTGAAATTAGGAGAGTTGAGAGAGCCCAAGCTACACGGCGAGCGTACTTTCTGTTGTGGCGCCGGCGGCGCCAATTATTGGTATGACGTAAAGGAGGAAAGACGTATAAGTCATATAAGACTTGACCAACTGTTAGAGACTGGCGCCTCCACAATAATTACCTTGTGTCCGTTTTGCAACGCCATGCTTTCAGATGCCAGCAGGAATAGAGAAGTCAAGGTGAACATAAAGGATCTGGTCGAGGTGGTAGCCGAGAATCTACATAAATAATAGGGCTATCTCTTATATGATCTTCTTGGTTTTGTTGGTACTAGGCTCTCTCGTAGCCACTTGGCATCTAGCCGCTACTCTGTCCTCATCGGAACGCCCTCTAGGCGACTTGAGGACAGATGGGGACGAGGGGGTCTATGTCATTATACCGTCTTGTAGGGACGAGAACCTATTGGAGACTCTGCCTAAATGGCTCGCACAGAGCTATAAAAACTATAAAGTGGCCGTCGTAGAGGACTGCGGAGATAGTAGCGCTGCGGAGCCCTATGGGCTTAAATATGTGGGGGTCTTAAAGGCGTCAAGACCGCTGAAGGTCTTCATGGGGGATAGGTTAATATTATTCATGAGGGAGGGTAGATTTGGCCTCAAGGGGGGCGCGTTGAACGACGCAATAAGGGGGCTGTTGGCTTTGAGACCTCTACGGAACCCCAAATATGTGATATTCGTTGATAGCGACCACGAGCCGCCCGACCATAAATTCATAGCGCGAGCTGTCTCCATAATAAGAGAGCTGGGCGTAGATTTAGTTCAAGGAGTCCAGAGGCACCTATATTTGGGCTCGCCCCTTGACGCTTTAGTCTCGACGTCTCACGACATATCCGGCACCATGTTGGTCGGCAGGACGCGTCTCCGTATGATGCCCATATTTACCGGCTCTACCGCCATAGCGCGACTGGAGCCCATAACCAAATTGTGGTTTTCCGAGAACACCGTCACCGAGGACCTAGACCTCTCTGTACGTATGTGGCTCAACGGCTACACCATAGCGGCCACTTGGAATTTATACACGTGGGGCAGACCGCCGCGTAATTTGAAGTCGTATTTTAGGCAACAGCTCAGATGGTCTTCTGGGACTATTAGAGTCTTTTTGAGGTACTTTGTGCCTGTACTTAAAAGCGATCTGCCTATGGCGAGAAAGATAGACTTTATGTTTCAAGGGACTGTTTTCGCTACTGGAATAATATACATTTCGATTATAGTAATTTTTATATATAAACTTATAGTAGGTGCTCAGTTTTCTTTAATTGAAATAATACTTCTTATATATATGTTTATAGCTGGACTGACAATAGACCTATATGTAGAGTCTAAATACCATACGCCAACTAGGCCGGACGTATTGGCTCCGTTTATAGAGCTCATGACAGCTTTTGTCCATATTGCCGGCACGATTTTGGGGCTCTTCGGCAGGGAATACGGATGGATTAGGACCGAGAGGAAGTTTGCAGATGTTGCTGTCGCTCGTACAAACGCGTAAGGGGGCCGGATACCTCGAAGTCAGAGATGTCCTCTCTTCTATATCTGCCGATGTGGTCTTACTGCCCGAGAACTGGAGCGCTGAGGTTACGCGTGAGGAGGAACTACTGGAGTTCTTTTCGATATTGCCGAAATTTCCGGTCATAGTGCCCGGCGCCTTTTATGTGAAAAGCGGCGATAAGATAAAATCGAGGTCTTACGTGTTGAAGGACGGCGAGGTCTTAGACTACTGCGAGAAGATATTTCCAAGTTATGCGGTAGGCGAGGCGGAGCGCGTGTCGCCTGGCGACAAGCTCTGTACGGCTCAACACGGTTGGCTGAAGATAGGCGTGTTGATATGTGTAGATCTGGTATTTCCGGAACTGGCAAGGCTCTACGCGTTAAGGGGAGTGAACCTCCTACTCAATCCGGCCAATATAAGCCGCGATAGAATTCCCCTATGGAGATCTCTAGCCGCGGCCAGAGCTTTTGAGAACCATATGTATGTGGCGTTTGCGAACAACATAGGCGGCGTTTACGCCGATGGGAGGATCGTGTCGGGCGGTAGCGCTGTCGCCACGCCTAACGGCTACCTCCTATTGGAGATGGACGAGAGGGCCGGATTTGCCTTGGCTAGACTGGTCGAAGACGAGGTGGAATACGCCAGGGCTAGAAGGCGTTACGTCGACTCGGCGTCTCGGTTCAATTTCTCCTCTCTCCGTTTATAAACGCCAGAACGGCCCTATAGGCCTCTTCGGGGGGCATATGTATAGGCGGGTTCTTAAAGCCCCATGCAGACGCGCTATATATAGGCCCACCTATATGTCTATCTAATGCCAGTTTGGCCAGCCTTATGGCGTCCGTCACGACCGCCGCGCTGTTCCATGCGTCGTGTACTTCTAGCTCTACTCTTACGGATATAGGAACCCCCCCGAAAATCCTCCCCTCTATTAACATGTGTGCGATCTTCCTGTCGCCTAGGAACGGTATATAGGCCACCGGAGCTATATATGCGCCGAAGTCTTGCTCTTCGGCCATCTTCTTGACTGCTGCGGTTTTCGTCTTCTCTTTATCACCTCTTCTATACATCAAATTGACGAAGTCCGGCGTCCCCCCTACGTTTATTTGATACGTATCGACTATGTTGACGCCTCTGAGGGAGAGCAACCTCACTAGAGATTTGTGGAGTACTGTAGCTCCAATTTGGTTCTGCGTGTCGTCGCCCAACAGAGGCACTTCCCGCTCCATGAACCTCTTCTGCCAAGTTTCATTAGTAGCTATGGGGGCCGGCATGGCGTTTATAAACGCGACTCTAGCCCTCAATGCGGCCTCGGCGTATGCCTCTGCCGCCTTTCTGGCGCCTGTCGGCAAGTAGTTTACCAACACCTCCGTATTGGTGGACTCCAATTCCCTCACAACGTCCTCCAATGCCCCCTCTACTACCTTTTCGACCAGTCCTCCCTCGGGCTTTCCGTCAAGCACAGGGCCGGCCCTGACAGATACGCCCAATTTGCCCGGCTGGTAGACCTTTGTGGCGTTATTTGGGGGCGAAAATATGGCCTCGGAGAGATCTCTTCCTACCTTCCTGGCGTCTATATCAAAGGCGGAGGTGAACACTATATCGGATACGGTATATTCGCCTATTTTCTTAAAGGCTACTGGCGGGTCTGATTCGGGAAATTGTTTGTACATTTCTATGCCTTGCACTAAGGCCGAGGCGCAGTTGCCGACGCCGGCGATTCCGACTCTGATGGGCATATCCATCTAAACAGACGTGTTAATAAACTATTCTGTAAGCATAACTATTTAAACCGCCTAGTCTAACTGGCAGATGCCCACAAGGGCCTACCTCAGATTTAGGAACTGTATAGGCAAGGGCAATCTATGGCTCTATGTGGTGGCCATATTGCTGAGAGAAGGCCCTCTGCACGGCTACGGCATAATATCCAGGTTGAGGTCTTTAGGGTTCAGCATAAGCAACGTATATGGTTACGTCCTCCTGAAGAGGATGGTCGCAGACGGCGTCTTGGCCGAAAAAGAAGAGGCTGGGGGGAGAAAGGTGTATGTAGTTAGTGAGGAGGGCATGAGGTCTTACCGCATAGCGGTAAATGAAATGAAAAACCTCCTTAAGTTCTTAGAGGCCGAGCCCTAGGCCTCTATCGAGTCCAAGAACCTTAAACGCTTAGGCGTCGGCGGATGGTCCGACAACATCTCGCCTATCCCGCTTACATCTAGCCGCTTGATTCTCTCCACTACGTCCGGAGTAATATCTCTGAACGGGTGGGCGTAGGCGGCCGTTATGGCGTAAATGAACAAGGCCTTCAGTTTGCTATCGTGTATCTGCTCCTTACCGCCGCCCTCATAGTATAGATGCAGCTTGGCGAGGGCCTTCTGCATAGGCCACTTGCCCGCAACTCGAGCGCCCACATAATCGGCGTAATATTCGCGCATTCTGCTAAACGCCAGAACTAATAGTTGTTCTAAAAACGACACTATGACTAAAGCCAGGCCTATTATCAACGCGACTCCGCCGCCAGATCCACCTCTTTCTCCTCTCCCCCCTAAGATGCCCTGCCAGATCAGGCTGTAGCCCAGATAGTACACAACCGAGGGGAATAGGCCGAAGAACAACATGACTATGTTATCCTTGTGTATATGATGCCCCAACTCGTGGCCTACAACCGCCTCGAGCTCGTCGCGATTTAGCATGGCGTAGAGCGATCTGGACACCGCGACGTATTTGCCGGCGAAGATATTCCCATAAGAGAAGGCATTGGGAGGCCCGTCCACTAAGACGGCCTTTATGCGTCCGCCTATTCCCAGCCTATTTGCCACGCCGTCCACTACGGACTGTAGTTCTGGGTCTTCTTTTGCGTCGTAAGAGAGGTTTATTAGAAATGGCGAGATTATATAGGTCAATAAGTTCATCACCAATACAAAGCCGATGATATATGGGATGGAATAGAGGGTGGCGTAACCGCCTACATATAACGCACCCCATATAGCCGCCGCGGTCACTGAGATGAGGACTACCGCCAAAATGGCCATAGACGTATATAGGGAAAATCGGCCGCTAAACCTACGCGCGAGCCTGGGGGCTATAGTCGAGGCGGCAACCAACAGGAAGATGTAGCCGACTGCCATCGAGACCCAGTAGACTGGGTCGAACCATATGAAATAGGGCCACATGGCCTAGGCGGCATTTTGCATATAAAAATTTTTTCTTAGTTAGAAATTATAAGAAAAAATATAATTTAATAAATTTTCTATATATTTTTTAAGCAACTAAATTGTTTAAATAATGAAATAATAATAATTTTGAATAAAGCACAGTTGACTATATAGGAGTCTTAAAGATATGGACAGCGAATACATAAACAGGCTATTGGGCTTTCTTGAAGGGGCGGAAAGGAATAGGGGGACTGTAATAGTAATAAAAATAGATAAAATTTGCAGTATTGATAGGAGATGTTCATGGTATATATATAGATATATGAAATTATTTGAATCGAAAGGAATTGTATATAAATGGAAAAAAGGGACATGGATATTAGATAAAGATAAATTCGATTTACTGCAGTCGCATCTATTGGCTCTCTTGCCCCGCAAATATCAAATAAAATAATACTAAAATAAAAAAGAAAGATTATAATGGATATTTATATGAGCGATCCGAGTAGTTTATAGTGTAGCGTTTTGGTTTCAACTGGCTTACGATGTACCTAAATGCCGAGAGGGGGTCTGACTGCTCGCCGCAAGTATAGACGTCTATCGTAGCATATTTATATGCTGGCCATGTATGCACAGCGATATGGCTTTCTAGGACTAGGGCTATTACAGATACGCCCTCCTTGTCCCCGCCCTTGAACTTCCAGCTATTAACTTCAACAATATGCATATTGGCTGTCTCCGCGGCCCTGATTACGATCTGTCTCAATCGGTCTTCGTCGGACAGAAGGCCCTCGTCTATGCCGTACGCCTCGCCGTAGTAATGTTTTCCGATCACCGGGACGCCACCCAATATCTGTTGCGTCTTTTGCATTGCTGAATGCGCGAATGGCACCAGTATATAAGCCTTGTGTTCCGAATAGCCGCGTCGTCAAGACGTAATACGCGGAGAGTATTTAATAATGGAGGTGCATGTCGGCCAATGCGCGTCCTGCTTATACATGCCGAGTTCTTCCGCTGGACGCCGAAAGAAGTCGCCAGCGAAATAAGAGACGAGCCCACTTCGGGCGAGGCGAAAAACGCGCTTGTGGTATTCACCACTGTGGAAGAGGGAGATGTCTCTGATGACGCGTATTTGTCTAAGATCTCTGAGGATATCATCGATGTGGCGGAGAGAGTTAAAGCTGATTATATAGTATTATATCCTTATGCTCATCTATCTCCAAAATTGGCCCGTCCATATATATCTAAGGAAATATTAAATAAGTTATATAATATATTATTAAATAGCAATAAGAATATAAAAGTCTTAAAGGCACCTTTCGGCTACTACAAACAATTTGAACTTAAATGTCTGGGCCATCCGCTTTCTGAACTAAGTAGGTCCTACGCGCCAGGGGAGTCTGCTGTACGCTCGGCTCCACAACAAAAACAAGTACAAGACGTCTATCTCGTATTAACTCCAGACGGTTTAGAGTATAGGCCTGACCAATTTCCGCTAGATAAGTATCCTGACCTTAAGGCGCTAGTCGAAAAGGAGGTATTCAGGAAGGAGTTGCCGGGAGGCGAGCCGAAATATATAGAATATGTAAGGAGATTTGGCTTTGAATGGGAGCCCATGTCCGATATAGGCCATATGAGATATGGCCCCGACGCCACTATCATGATGGAGCTAGTGGAGGACTATGCCTTCCAGACGGCTAAGTCGCTTGGCATACCTATCTTCAAGATAAGAGGGACCAATATGTTTAAACTGAGCGAAAGAGCCATAGAGACCCACGCAAGGCTATTCGGCGAGAGACTTTACATAGTGGAGACGGATGTGGATTCTATTCTTAGATACGCCGCGTGTTTCCAACAGTTCGCGATGGCTAGAGACTGGGTGATAAGCTACAAGAACCTCCCGTTCGGCATGCTCGAAATAGCCGACTCCTATAGGTACGAACAGCCAGGAGAAACCGTATTGTTGTTCAGACTAAGGAGATTCTACATGCCTGATCTACACATATTTGCAAAAGATTTAAATGAAGCTATAAAAGTAACATATATATTACATAAAAAAATCTTTGATGAAATAAGGAAAATAGGAAGGGACTACGTTTCGCTTTACAACATAACAAGGGATTTCTACGAGGGCCACAAGGATTACCTAATCGAGCTAGCCAAAAGAGAGGGCAAGCCGATCCTTCTACGTATATTGCCCGAACAGAAATACTATTGGGTACTTAATGTGGAGTTCCATATAGTTGATGAGTTGGGGAGGCCCCGCGAGATAGCCACCTTCCAGATAGATGTAGGCAACGCGCTGAGATTTGGGATAAAATACGTAGATGAAGAGAACAAAGTGAGGTATCCTGTTATAATACACACGGCCATCCTAGGGAGCGTCGAGAGGTACCTCTTCGCGCTCTTCGACACGGCGGCACTTATGGAGAAGAGAGGAGAAACCCCCAGATTGCCGACTTGGATAACTCCAGTACAAGTGAGGTTGATCCCAATAGGCCCCGACTATATGAAACTTGCAGTAGATGTGGCAGATCTCATAGAGAGTAGAGGCATAAGGGTGGATATAGACGATAGAAACGAGACTCTGTCTAGGAGGATACGTGACGCCGAGCGGGAATGGGTGCCGTACATAGTCGTGCTGGGCCAGAAGGAGGCCGAGTCCGGAGTCCTCACCGTTAGGATTAGAGGCAAGGGCCAGGTACAGATGTCGAGACAAGAGCTGTTAGAGACTATAGAAAAAGAAACAATGGGATATCCCAAGAGGCCCTTATATATGCCAAGGCTTTTATCCCAAAGGCCGTCGTATAAACAACTATAACGTAAGCAGTTTTTATAGCCTCTACTACTACATGAAGCTCAAAGGGTCCCTGTTTGTGGAGGAGACGTTGTTGTTGTTCCTAGCAATAGGGATATTCGTGGCGTTTGCGTTGACTGTAACCGGCATGATAAAAGGAGCTATTGGCGGCATATTGGGGTTTAGGAACGAGACCAATACGCTACTCAACCAACTAGTAGACTCTGTCAAACAGCTAATTTTCGGCTAATCTATATATATACCGTTTTTATTTAATCTATCTAATATATTCTCTTTTTCTGGAAATAAATCTATGATATTCTTTAAATATATTTTATTTATTATAATATTAGATTTAGGATCGGCGAGAATACGAGCCACCTCCGCTATGAAGTCTTCTGCGTCTTTTGTGGCCATTTTGGCCTTGAGGGCTAGAAGGTCTTCGAGTTTTATACTTTTTACTTTTAAGTTACTAATAGATATAATTAATGGGTTATCTAATATCTGTTGTGGAATATAAATATCTAGAATATTTTCTAGCAAATCTACTTTAAGTAGTTCGCCCGACACTACTATCTCGTAATATATAGTGCCGTGGTCGGTAGATCCCATATCCCACTCGTTCTCTTGTGCTATCTTTTCGAACAGCTCGTAGTCCAAAATAGTCGATTTGTTTAATATAAACAAGTCCAGATCTCCTGGGTCGTAATCTATGCCATAGGCGAGTGTCAATACGGCCGATCCTACTAATATGAAATCAATGCCGTATTTTTCCAGCGCCTTTCCTACTCGTACAAGTCCTTCTCTGTATTTAGCATATTTGTCCATATGCGCCGTAGAGTACAGGCTTTTAAAGTTGATATATATATTCTATATAGTGAGTGTTATGATAAAATTTTTAATACTTAACTTTCTCTATTATTCATGTTAGAACGGGCACTAGTGGTTATTCCAAATATTTCTAGATGTTCCAGAAGAGACAAAAAAATTATTGTTAGAATAGATATAAATTCTCCAATAAAAAATAATAAAATACTTGATGATTTTAGGCTGAAAATGCACTCAAAGACGCTAAGGCTCTTGTCGGACTCTGGCGCGAAGGTCGTGGTTTTGGCGCATCAAGGCAGACCGGGTCAGGAGGACTTTGTGAGCCTTTACGGCCATAAGGAGCTCCTGGAGAAATACACAGGGAAGGAGATCTCGTTCATAGAAGATGTCGTAGGTCCGGCCGCGCTTAAGGCGATTGAGGAGCTAAAAGGCGGGGAGATATTGATGCTAGAGAACATCAGAATGCTCTCTGAAGAGCTCATAGAAGGCCCTCCTGAAAGGCAAGCGAACACTTGGCTGGTGAAAAAACTGGCTCCCCGTGCCGATTATTTCGTCTTTGACGGATTTGCAGTGGCCCACAGGTCGCAACCAAGCGTCGTGGGCTTTCCCATGGTCCTGCCGTCTTGTATGGGCTACATAATGGAGAGAGAACTTTCTGCGCTATCGGAGATATGGAGGAATAGAAAGAACACGTTGATAATAGTCGGGGGGGCCAAAGTCCCCGAGTCCATTAGGGCCATCAAGGAGGTATTGGATAAGGGATTGGCGGATAGAGTACTAGTCGGCGGCCTTGTGGCGGTGGTAATGACTGCAGCTAGAAGCCGGGTGGGGCCTGCGGTCAGGGCCTTTTTAGAGTCGGCGGGCCTCATATCGGAAGTAGAAAAGGCAAAAGTCATATTGGAGACATACGGCGACTTTGTGGTTCTACCCGACGACTTTAGGACGAAATCCGGCTCCTCAGCCCTGGCCGATATCAACGAGGTGCCGGGGGATATAGGCGAGGCCGCTACGGCCAAATTTGTAGATATGATAAACAACTACGAATATGTGGTAGTGACGGGGCCAATGGGCAAAATAGAAGAGGCGGAGTTTTTCGTGGGCACCCAGAAGGTGTTGGAGGCGGCGAGCCGGCGCAGGGGGATAATCGGCGGCGGGCATACAATATTGGCCGCCGAGAAGGCCGGAGTGCTTGAACGTCTATTCCATATATCTACAGGCGGTCGCGCCTTCTTGATGGCGCTAACGGAGGAGCTACCCGCTGTAACCGCCTTGATGAAGTCCGCTGAGAAGTTCTGGTCATGAACGTCGCGGTAGTCGGCTACGGGACTATAGGCAAGAGGGTAGCCGACGCTGTGGCCCGTCAAGACGACATGAGGCTTGTCGGCATATTCAAGACCAGTCCAGACTACGAGGCGGTTTTGGCGAGCCAGAAGGGTTACGACATATATGCGCCGGACGAAAAGCGGGAGGACTTCCGTAAGGCAGGTCTAGAAGTAAAAGGGGGACTTCTGGACCTGGTATTAAAAGCCGATGTGGTTGTAGACGCGACTCCCGATGGCGTCGGTGCGCGCAACAAGGAGGTCTACGTCAAGGCGGGCAGAAGCGCGCTTTTCCAAGGAGGCGAAGAGGCCGACGTGGCCGAGGTGAGCTTCAACGCGCTTGCCAACTACGAACGCGCAGTAGGTAAGAAATACGTTAGGGTAGTCAGTTGCAACACGACAGGCATATCTAGGGTATTGTCGTCGCTTGTGTTAAACGGATTCCGCGTCAAGAAGGCCAGAATCTTCATAGCCAGGAGGGGGGCGGACCCAAAGGAACACAAGAAGGGGCCTATTAACGACGTTGTGCCGAATCCGGCGACAATACCGAGCCACCACGGGCCCGATGTACAGACGGTCTTCGGAGATATCGACATAGTTACGGTCGCAATAGCGGTCCCTGTGACGATAATGCACATGCATATGGCCTATATAGAACTTGAAGACAGCCCCACTAAAGACCTAGTAGTAGAGGCTCTCGCCTCAACGCCGAGGATCTTGTTGTTTGACTCCAAGAGGGGCTATAGTAGCCTGGCTCAAATAATAGAATGGGCACGCGATTTGGGCAGGCCGAGAGGCGACGTGTGGGAGGTATCTGTACTGTCGGACTCCATAACGATGAACGGACGCGAGCTCTACCTAATGTATGGAGTGCATCAAGAAGCCGTAGTAGTCCCCGAGAACATAGACGCGATCAGGGCCGTAGGCAAACTGGCCGACAAATGGGCCTCTATAGAAAAAACTGATAAATCATTAGGTTTGGTCACCCATGGGAAGAGATATGGTCGACGAGCCGTCATATAAGCTCTCGTTTAGGTTCAGAAAGGTCCTCGTCCCAATTACGCCAGACGAGAGGGCACTAGGCGCAATAGAGGTGGCGCGGGACTTCTATTTGAGGTACGGCTCACATATAGTCTTTCTATATGTTATAAGCAATGTAGATAAAAGCGTGGAGGTAAAAGAATTTTTATCTAGGTATGCCAAGGACGTTACGTACGACCTCAAAATAGAACGCGTAAGGGAAGGGGAGACAGTGGCCTCTACGATACTAGAAGAAATAAAAAGGGGACTATACGACCTAGTTATCGTCGAGTCCAGAGGCCTCACCGGAGTAGAGGCCCTTCTATACAACTCGATATCCATAGCGATAGCCCTATCGGCGCCTACTAGCGTCTTGGTACTTAGATGAAAATAGGCGCCGCCATATCTCCCTACCAACACTTCGGCATATGTGGGTGCGACCTCCCCGACGAAATCGGAGCTCGCCATATCCAATTCTACGAGGACGACATAGACCTCGCGAAGAAGATCGGACTAGATGTATTCCGTACAGGCGCGGAGTGGGGCCTATTGGAGCCAAAAGCAGGCCACTACGACCTCAAATGGGCGTCTTTCTTCCAGAAATACTTCGCCTACATTAAGGAGAGAGGACTCGAGCTCTGGCTGACAGCCCACCACTTCACAAACCCTCCTTGGATATGGAAGGAAGGGGGATGGGAATCAAAAAACATAGTATCATATTTTTTAAAATATATAGATTTTATATTAAGAAATTTTAATAAATACATAGATATACTTATAATATTTAATGAGCCAGAGATATATGTCTATCTATCGTATTTAAAGGGAGATCTGCCGCCTTATGGCTTTCTGGCATATAAACATGCCGCTAGGGCCTTTGAGAACATAAAGGAGGCTATAGTATCGGCGAGAGATCTAGCCAAAAGCTATGGCGTAGCCTCCACCTTCACACATCCCTATAGGAAGTACAGAGCCGGCGCCTTATTGAAGCCGTTGGAGTGGATCCTCTCAAAGATGAGCCCTTCTAGCTTCAAGCTAGCCGAAGAGATGGACCTCTTGGCGGTCAACTTCTATATAGTAACCGAGATCTCCCTAGGCGATTTTGTCAACGTCTTGGAGCCAGAGGCGCTTTTAGACCTCCGTGGACGTAAAGTAGCAGTAACCGAATACGGCATAGCCACCCGCAACGAGGAGATCAGAGAGGCCTATTTGTGCAAGATGTCCCACATATTTAGAGAAGTCAAGCCGATCACGGCGATATGGTGGTCTTTCCTGCATGGCTACGAATGGGGGCTCGGATACAAGCCGTTTTTCGCCCTTTTGGACGAAAATAGAAGGCCTACAAGGCTGGCGTTAAAGATGAGGAAGATGCTAGAGGCCCCGCCGGACACGTGCGGCCCCATCCCTAGGCGGTTGGGGCTCGAATGGAGGGTCGCGCTAGAAGAAGGCTGATAGGTCGCCTCTATCTTCCTGCTCGCCCTCTAGGATCCTCTTAATTTTAATTAAAGCCTTCTCGGATAGAGGCCACGACTTGTAGTTCTGTAAGGCCTTCAGCGGGCTTCCATACCTTCTTATCAGTTGTTCGGCCGTCTTGACGCCGACGCCGGGCAACGATGAGAGGAACTCTATCTGTAACCTCCTCATATCTCCCCCCTTAGGATGGGGTATCTTAATACCGCCGCTCCCCCTCTCTGTCTGTTTGGCCGAGTAACATATGGCATATCCTGTCTGCTCGGGAGAACGGGTGTACAGAACGCCGACGCCCATACGCAATATTGCAATTTGGGCGCCCAACAGGGCGTTTGGATGCACTCCACGCATATTTACGACCCTCCACAAATCGCCCTCTATCACCACGACGGGCCTCAACCCGCTTGAACTCAACTTAGAGATCTGTTCAAACAGCCTGCCGTCGGCTATGGAGGAGATAAAGTCGTGTGCGCTCTTTCGTTCAAATATCAAACTTCCAGCTATATAGTCGCCCACCTCTAATTGCTTCTGGACGACCTGACATCCGGCCTCCTTAATGAACTTCACTACCTCCGCCCTATATTCTCTAGAATCTGCTATTACTTGGCTCAAGTCGTCAAGACCTCACGTTTGGCGGCCCATTCAGTCACGTCCTCTTTTTTGCCCACTACGACCCAAGAGATCGTCTTGGCCAACGGCCTGGTCTCGGCTATGATCACCCTATCGCCTGGCTTCACCTCTATACATTCGGGCACCCTCACATGTAGTTTCCTCCGCCTCCTCTCGTAACGTTTGTATTTAGGCACATAGTGGATCCATTCATGCACCACGACGGCAGATTTATGCATCCTGACGCTCTCCACCTCGACTTCCATCAATTTGGCTCTAACCTTCAAGTGGCCGTGCCAAGGGCATTCCGGGTCGTCGCAAGCGGCGGCCGGCGGTTGTATCCAAGGAATACCTATATCGGCAACTCTCACCTTGGCTCCATTGGGCAGAGTTATAATATCGCCGACATGCGGCCTTGAGGGCAGTTTTATGACGGCCATATCACTTAGCCGCTATGTGTAGTGAGGACTTAGTCGCCTTTAGGCCCGGTTCGCCGTGCTGTACAGGCTTGGTCGTCACGACGAACTCGCCGAGATAGTGGCCTATATGCCAGGGCGATATGTATACGGGTATCCAAGTTATGCCGTTATATACCTGTATAGTAAGCCCCACCATTTCGGGGAGCACTATCATGTCTCTACAGTGGGTCTTTATGGCCACCTTTTTGCCTTGAGCCGCCAAGGCCTTGGCCTTTCTGATCTTCTCAAGGAGCTTTCTATGTTCCGGCTTTAACCCCCTCCTCAGACTCCGCCTCTGTCTGGCCGGCAGAAGCTTTATGAAGTCGTCCATGGGCATGGAGAGTATATCGTCAAGAGTCTTGCCTCTATACCTAAATGTAGCCCACTCGTCCTGAGTTATGACAGCTGGCTGGGGCCACCCGGTCTTCCCACGTTGAGCAGCCTCGGCCTCTTGTGGTGCCGACATCGTCCGCAGATATGGTGGTGTTTATATCTCTTCTTACGATATGAGTCCCATCTTCAACGCGATGCTATGCGCCTCTTTAATTATAGAAATCGCGTCGTCCAACGCGCTTACATGTCTGGCCTGAATTACGGCGTTTTCATCGCCTAGCATGTATTCTATATAGTACTCATCGCCGGCCCACGAGAGGACTATAAATACGTAAAAGTCCTCGTCTAGCTGTATCTGGCCGAGCGCCTCGTCGCGCCGCCATTCTACTGTAAGCCGTCTGGACCTTTTCTCCAACATCTCCGAGAGCCTCTTGAAGTACTCCTCTACGCGCTCTCTGCCCATAGTTTACGACGAGTATATGTTTTATAAGGATTCTATCTGTGCTCCGTGCCTGTAATCGACGTGTCCATATGGGACTTGGAGAGACTTATCGGCGAGACTGAAGACAAGATCGTAAAGGCGCTGGAGCACATAAAGGGGGAGGTCGAGGCCAGAGAGGGCGACAGGATGAAAATAGAAATCACGCACGACAGGCCCGACCACTTCTCGGCGGAGGGCCTTGCGAGGACGTTAAAGGGCATTCTAGGCATCGAGATCGGCCTTCCGAAAGTCGAAATAGTTGAGGGCCCCGTCGAATTGAAATATATAGGCACCATAGAGGAAAGGCCTTACGCCGTCATGGCGGTGGTTAGGGGGCTACGTCTAGACGACGAGGCTATTGTACAGATGATACAGTTGCAAGAAAAGCTACACGACACCTATGGGCGCGATAGGAGGAAAATAGCGATAGGCTTTTACGACCTCTCTAAGCTCAAACCGCCGATATTCTACAAGAGGGTCTCTCAAGAGGACGAATACGTGCCTCTCGGCCTGGACAAGCCAGTTAAGATCAAAGAAATGTACGAAATAACCGATAAAGGCAGGAGGTACTCAGCCTTAATCAATAGGGAGAGGCCTCCGGCCCTAGTGGACTCCGACGGCAAGATAATGGTCGTAATACCCGTATTGGGTAGCGAATGCTGTAAAGTGACCCCCTCCACTAGGGACGTATTGATAGACGTGACGGGCCCCCAGTTGGAGCCACTATTGAAGATTTTGGCTATATTGAGCTACAGTCTGGCGGAGCGTAGCCAAAACAAGAAGATCGAATTAGTTAGGATAAACGGGATGTATCCCACGAGATTTGAAGGGCGGGCGTTTGAGGTCAAGAAGGAGGCGGTGGAGGAGGTGCTCGGCGTCAAGTTCACAAGCGACGAATATGTCGCCCTATTGCGTAGGGCGAGGCACGACGTACAAGACGGCAAGGTGTTAGTAGCGCCATATAGGATCAACGTGCTCAGCTGGGTCGATATAGCAGAAGATATAGCGATAATGAAGGGCTATAACAACCTCCCCAGAGAGCCACCGCCTATAATTACGGCAGGTAGAAAACACAGAGTGGAAATCGCCTCTGAAGACGCCAGAAGGGCCTTATCGGTCTTGGGGTTCCAGGAGGTGATGAACGGCGTATTGACGCACTCTGCGCTGTTCGAGGCATTCGGGCTCACATACCCTAGAGTAAAGAATCCGGTATCTGAACGCCTAGATGCCGTGAGGGCCTCCATACTGCCCGAATTGCTCCTCGTGGCGGCGGCGCTGAGGAGGCCTAAGTTCAAGCTGTTTGAAGTAGGCGATGTGGTCGTAAACGGCCTTACTAGAAGGGCCGTCGCCGTGGCCATGGGCGGCGAGGGCATCACGATTACCGACGGCATATCGGCAATCAACGCTTTGTGTCTCGCGTTGGGCGTTTCCTGTAGGGTAGAAAACTGGAGGGCGCCCTGGTGTATAGAGGGTAGATGCGCCAAGATAGATGGAGGCGTCTCGGGATATGTGGGCGAAGTCAAGCCCGAAATATTAGTGGGCTTCGGCGTGTTCACGCCTTTGGTTTTAGGCGAGCTGTTCTTGTAGCTTTCGAAGATTTATTAACCTCGAACGACGTAACGGATATGTCGGACGACATCGACGCTATTATAAAAAGGAAGGCGTTGGAAATAGCCGCCAAACAGATGGTAAAAAAACAAGAGGACAAGCCCCCTTCGAAGGAGGACCTCTTGAATACAATTAGGGGCTTGTTGAGAGGCGATAGGGCTGAGGAAATCTTGAACACGGCCCTTGAGCTCTACGGCGACTCCTTAACTCCGCTATTTAGGAGGATAGTCGATCTGCACAGACAAGGCATAATAAAGGAGTTGTGGGACTACGAGCTCTATAGGATTTTAACCAACGCAGGTTTCGTAATTCCGCTCAAGACTAGACTACGTATAGTCAGACACGGGCGCGAGTACAAACTGGGAGAGGGCGACTAATCCCCGCCGGTCGAGGCCTCAAAGGCCTCATAGAGATCTAACAACATGTCGCGCCAGAGCACTACACGCGACCTGTAGTTCCAATAGCGCCTCGCTTCCTTCTTGTTCATCCTGACGTATTGCGCGCATCTATCGCATCCAAGCCATACGTTATCGCCGTCCTCTATGAAGATAAGAGACGAGCCGCAACGTTTACACCTAAATGTGGTCTGAAAGGCGGTAGTGGGCTTTACGGCCTCGAGAAGGGTCATCGTCATATGCTCCGGGCGTTTTAAAATCGTCCTCGGTTAAAATAACGCATTGCGGTTTTTGTCCCGTTGCGTTATATTGCTGGGAGCCGCCAGTACCGTGAAGTTGAACTTGTGGGTGTTAATACTTAGGCTGGTCCCCAGAGAGGAGGAAAGAAGGAAGCTCGCCGAGATGTTGAAAGATGAGGGGCCAGAAGTAGTTTAACAGATAGGCGCCCTCAAATCCGAGGCGTCCCTGCCGGCCTCTTCTAAGTCCTGCCGGGCCTCCAAGACGAACCGCCTCACATCTCGGCATCGCTCTCTTATCTGCGGCATTTCGGCGTCGAGTCTAGACGTCTCGGCCTCGAAGATCTCTACCGATAATTTCGCCACTAATTTCAGCCTGTCGTAGAAATCGCCATTAGTGTCTACGTCGACTACGAGGCCTGCCCGCCTGGCGTATTCTAGTAGAAGCTCTGGCCTCTTGACGGACTCCCATAAGAAGTCATAAAAACTCATATATCTACGACAAACTGCAAAGACCAATAGCCATCTCGTCTTATCTCCATCATGTTGTACGTCATGGCCTTGACTATGAGGCCTTTAAACCCATGTCTATCTACGTCGTACTTCTCGCCTCTTATGGATGCCACGAGCCTATAGGGGCCTCCGCCCGAGACGTCCACGGATATGTCCCTACTTATAGCGAACTTCTCGCCGTCGAATAGGTACAACACCTCGCTTATCCAGGAGAACAACAAGCCCTCTAGGTCGTCGTGTTCTAACTCTACGGTTTTAATTTCGGCGGGCCTTACGCGTTCGGTGTAATAGGTCACGTCGGCCGTGGCAATGGCGGCGTTCTTAAACGCCTCGCCCAGCGTACATCCATATGCTACTATCAACACATCTGCCGTATGTTCGCCATATCGATATTCGGCCGGCTTGGAACACGACACGTAACTGTAAAAACGCCATGGTTTTTAACTCTCATGAGGATACAAGTAGCCCTCGACCTGACCGATTTGTTTAAGGCAGCAGATATGGCGCGAAGCCTATGTGGGGTAGGCGCGGACCTCTTGGAGACAGGGACGCCGTTGATAAAAGCGTTCGGCGTGGGGGCCGTCGCTTTAATAAAATCATCGTGTCCATCGGCAGAGGTAGTCGCGGACTTAAAGACTGCCGATGTAGGCGCCCTCGAAGTGGAAATGGCCAAGGCCGCCGGGGCCGACTGGGCCACAGTAATGGCGGCGACAAATATAGAGACGATAGAGGAGTTCGTACGGAGGGGGCGGGAGCTGGGCGTCAAGACGGCAATAGACACGATAGGCCTGTTGAGGCCCTACGACAAGACAAAGGAGATTCTCGAGAGGGTTGCCCCCGATGCTGTAATACTCCATATGGGCATAGATGTACAGAAGAGGCGAGGAGTCGCTGTAGATCAACTTATAGGCGAGGCCGAAAGGATTAAAGACCTAGGCGTAATTGTGGCGGTCGCCGGCGGCATAGGCAGACAGGAGCTCGAAAAGATAGCAAAGTCTAGAATAGATATAGCAATTATAGGCCGCGCCATAACCTCATCGCCATCGCCTAGGGAGGCTTTTCTCTCGTTGAAATCTATAATTACTAAGTAATACTTAAAAGTATAGTTTTTGCCAAACCCCAATGAGGCTCATTTTGGTGGCAGTTCCGGGAAGCGGAAAGACGACCATAATGAATTATGTGAGGAAGAAGTTGCCAGACGTCCAGATAGTGAATTTCGGCGATGTGATGCTAGAAATATCGAAGAAGAAATTCGGGATAGAGAATAGAGACGAGATGAGGAAAAAAATACCTGTAGAGGAATACAGAAAAGTCCAAGAGGAGGCCGCCGACTATATAGCGTCTCTGCCAGGCGACATCATAATCGATACCCACGCCTCGATAAAGATGTTTGGAGGCTACTACCCAGGACTCCCCGACAGGGTTGTTGCTAGATTGAAGCCCGACTCGATAATCCTAGTCGAGTACGACCCCAAAGACATCCTAGAGAGACGTAGAGGAGATCCGACTAGGTTTAGAGACTTAGAGACCGAAGAGGAAATAGAGTTGCATCAAATGGCCAATAGGTACTACGCGTTTGCTGCCGCCAATGCGGCCGAATGCACGGTCCATATAATAAACTTCAGAGGCAAGCCCCAGTCCAGGCCTTTTGAACATGCAGAAATAGCGGCCGACTATATAGCGAATCTACTCCTATCGGCGAGGAAATTGAGGTAGAATTTTAATATCCCGAAGAGTAGACGCGGCCGATGGCAAAAGGATTGGTTTACGTTGTGGATGACGCAGGAGGCGAGTATGCCGCATTGAAGTCGTACCTCCAGCCTCAATATGAGTTAACTACAGTAGTTGGGGCGAGGGATATAAATATAAACTATGATATAGACATCAATAATATAGAAAATCTAGATACCTTGATAAAGTCATTTGATATATATATACTGATAGGTGGATATAAATTATATTATTTTGTTACAAATAAAAGGCCTCCGAACAAAAAATTGGAGTTGGCAATAGATGTAGATAGGCTAAATGCGCTCACTAGAGAATTCACGAAGGCGGGCGTTGTAGTCATGGCGCCCTTCACTACGCCGGCATATCTGGCGCGTCTAGGCCTCCTGGCCGGCGTTAAGGCCACTGTATATCCTATAACCGAATTAATAAAAATATTGAAGGAAAACAATGCTATATATATAAACGCATCTTCAGTAAAAGATAAAAATATAATTACTATAAAAGATATAAGGAAAACTTCTAGTAAGGATTTAACCCAAACATTACGTGAAGGAGCTTGAAAGTTTTGAAGTCCCTAGATATGTAGTATTCGGCCCAGGTGCAGCCTTAAAGCTGGGCGAGATCTTGGCCAAATTAGGCGTCAAGAGGATAGCCGTAATAACCGGCCCGACGGCCTCTCGACGTATAGCGGACTCGATATTGGCCCAACTCGACGGGATAGAGTATGCTGTATTTTCCGAAGACGATATGAAGCTGAGAGTAGAACAAGACCTGGTGGTAGGTATAGGCGGCGGCAAGCCGATAGATATGGCAAAGGTGGTGGCCTACATCAGCGGGAAGCCCCTAATAGTCATACCCACTTCGGCCAGCCACGACGGCATAGCGTCGCCATACGTCTCGTACGTCTTGAACAAAAAATTGAACGAATACGGCAAGATCGCCATGTCGCCGCTCGCCATTCTGGCCGACACGAAGGTCATAATGGGCGCGCCGCCTAGACTCCTAAAGGCCGGAATCGGCGATCTTCTCGGCAAGGCGGTGTCGGTGAGAGACTGGGCGCTAGCTCATAGAGTCAAAGGCGAAGACTACAGCGAATATGCCGCAATATTGGCCAAGGCCAGCTACAATCTAGTCGCAAAAAACGCCGCAAAGATAAGCGGATTTAAACGCGAAGAGGATGTGAGGACGTTAGTGAAATCGTTAATAGGGTGCGGCGTGGCTATGGGCATTGCGAGGTCGTCGAGGCCTTGTAGCGGCTC
>JBEULO010000120.1:0-2591 GCA_041287225.1 Thermoproteus sp. | reverse complement strand
TTGTAGGGGCATTTTGGGCCTATACGAGCCGGGCGTCATCAATAGAGCCCGCTGTATGTAACAATATAGACGTATGTCGACTCTTCAGGCCGGTTTGAAGCTGATGTCGACAAGGCCCCTAGGCGGCTGGAAAAGGCGCTGGGGAAAATGGCCTCCGGCGCCAAGATCGCAGAGCCGGCCTTGAGGCCGACACGCCTATACGTGGAAGGATGAGCAAGAGAAATCCTACGCCACAAGCCCCAGTAGGCTACCAAGAAAAATTTATAAATATGCGCGGTTGGTCAATATGGCCCCCAACGCGCAATTCGCGTAAGGCTGAAGACCGGGCGGTCCCGGGTTCAAGTCCCGGCGGCCGCACCATTACATACTTTTCTGCAGAGACGGGGTGGGCTATCTTAACATTGGTCTCTCTAAACGCCTCCTGACATGTGGGAGGACGTAGAAGACCGCGGCGAGTTGCTATCACGACGACTGAGCCCTCCGACACCATGTAGGTCTTCAAGGCCGCCCGCGTAAAAAGCGCCCTCCGCCTTGTGGCCTATTGAGGCGACGTAGCCATGGCGGCCGCCGCTTCAGAAATCCGCCGTGCCACCTCGCCGAAGCCCACCACGATCACGGCGGACCTCACCAAGACCACCTCGGCGGAGATGTGGGGCAATCCCGCCGTTCCCTCGAACTTCTCGCCGACGCCTTTAAGCCCGCCTATTGCGGACAACACCGAATCGGGCAAGAGGCCCAGCAGGGGCCTTCCGCCAACCACTACGTCCATATGAGAACGGGCTCCGTCATAACCAATACCGCCGTAGACCCCCTTCGGGATGCCAGATCTAACGCCCGGAAGATATCGCAAATAGACATATAGAGACCTCCCTGCCTCCAAACTTTCGTTATAGTTTTAAGGTGGGGAGCCGCGTGGGGTATGGAGAGGCCCGACTACGAGGGGGGAGGGATAAACTCTCTGCCCAACGCGTTGTTGGCACATTTCGGCTTGCCTCAGAGGGGGCCCCCGCCTAGATTCCAACTGGGCCTTTCGGGCAGGAGGGTCGCGTTGGTGCTTCTAGACGGGCTGGGCTTCGACTTGTTCGTAAAGGCCGCGGGGGACGCGGCCGTGCGGGGCGTCTACAAGCTGACGTCCGTATTCCCTACGACTACGGCGACCGTCTTGACTACTCTCTCCACGGGGCTCGCCCCCTGCCAGCACGGCGTTGTGGCTTGGAGCTTCTATATGAAGGAGGCGGGCTCTATAGTCGACGCGCTCCAGATGAGCCCGATATTTGGCGGTAGGGACGGGCTGAACGAGGCGGGGTACGACCTCAAGTCGCTCTTCTACGCCCCCACGATATTCGCCGACCTGTCGAGGGCCGGCGTCAAGTCGAGGGCGTTCCTGCCCAGGGGGCTGGGCGGAGGCATAAGCAGGATTCTATACGAGGGCGCAGAGGTCTTCGAATACGTCTCGATGTACGACGCAATTATAAACGCCGGGAGGTTCCTACAACAAAACGACGCGGCGTACGCCTACATCTACATCTCCACAATAGACAGCGCGGCGCATAGGTACGGCCCGAAGTCGGAGGAGGTCCTCGCAACGGCGAGGGGGGTCTTGGAGGAGGTCTTGAGGCTGGCGGGGCGGTACATGAAAGACGTCGAGGTGTTGATCACAGCCGACCACGGCCACGAGGAGATCGCCAAGAGCGAAAACCTAACAGGCGACTTGGAGCTCTTGAGGGCGCTCGACGTGCCCCCGTACGGCGACCCCAGGGCTCTACACCTCAAGACGTCTAGAGGGGCGGAGGGGGCGAGGGAGGCCTTGAGGAGGCGCGGCGACTTCTTGTTCCTCACGAGGGAGGAGGCGGTGAAGGCCGGCCTCTTCGGGCCTTGCGACGGGAGGTTCGAGGAGAGGCTGGGCGACTTGCTGGCCTTGCCTCCCCGCGGCGTGGCGGCCCTATATATGTTCAAGCCCAAGAACGAAGAGCCGTTGAAGTTCAGAGGCCACCACGGAGGCCTCTCCGAAGACGAGCTCTACGTCCCGCTTGTAATTGCGTAAAGCTTAAAAGGCGCTCCTCCCATCTATGCGGAGGGCCAAAATACTGATAATTGCCGGGGACGCCGTCGAGGCCCTCGAGCTGTTCTATCCCTACTATAGGCTCAAGGAGGAGGGCTTCGACGTGGACGTGGCGGCGCCCAGCAAGAAGGACTTAAGGACGGTTGTACACGACTTCGAGCCGGGTTGGGAGACCTACAGCGAGAAGCCCGGCTATTTGTTCAAATGGGTCACTAAGACTCTGGCCGAGGTGAACCCGGAGGAATACGACGGCTTGGTCATCCCGGGCGGCAGGATGCCCGAATACGTGAGGGTGGCCGCCTCTGAAGACGTCAAGAGGATAGTGAGGCATTTCTTCGAGGCCAACAAGCCGGTGGCGGCCATATGCCACGCGCCTCAAATACTCGCCGCAGCTGGAGTCGTGAAGGGGCGGAGGATGACGAGCTATATAGCAGTAAGGCCCGAGGTGGAAAACAACGGAGGCATATGGGTCGACCAAGAGGTCGTAGTCGACGGTAATTTAGTCACGTCGAGGGCCTGGCCCGACAAC
>JBEULO010000012.1:3494-7305 GCA_041287225.1 Thermoproteus sp. | reverse complement strand
GGGCCGAAGGCCTCCGAGAGCCTCTTCAAAAGGGCCTTGAAGTCCTCCATAACTATCAGACCAACATGGACTTTTAATTTTTATCAAGAAAAATTTTTATTAATATATAATTAAAAATGAAATAAACTTAATTAGATTTAAGTAGATCTTTATATTTATCTCTCAGCACTTTTTTATCAATTTTGCCCGTACCGGTCATGGGGAGATCTTGCACGACCACCACTCTATCGGGCAACCACCACTTGGGTATCTTGCCGGCATCTACGAACTTCTGCAGGTGGGCCGTTATCTCGTCGGGCGAGACCGAGGCCCCTGGCTTGGGCACAACAAAGGCGACTGGGCGTTCGCCCCACTTCTCGTGGGGCAGACCGACGACGGCGGCTATGCCGACAGATGGGTGGGTCATTATTAGGTCTTCTAGTTGTAGCGAAGATATCCACTCCCCTCCGGACTTAATTACGTCTTTAAGCCTGTCCACTATTTTTATCCTCCCGTCTGGACACCAGACGGCGGCATCGCCTGTGTGGAACCAGCCGTTGCGCCAAGCGTTTTTGGTCTTTTCGGGATCTCCGATATATTCGGGCGTTATCCAAGGCGCCCTCAACGCCAGCTCGCCGGCGGTCTTGCAGTCCTTAGGGACGGGTCTATCGTTCTCGTCGACTACTGCGAACTCCGAGAGCGGATTGGGGAGGCCTGTCATCACTATGAGGTCGTAGGCCCTGTCTGGATCTTCCGGCAACTTCTCGGTGGGCTTGAAGAAGCCCAGCGACACCACAGGCGCCGTCTCGGTCAAGCCGTAGCCCACCCTAGGCACGAACCCCGCATCTGCGGCCTTTCTGGCCAGTTCTTTAGGCAAGGCCGCGCCGCCCACTATATAAATCGGCGCGAGCCTCCTTATGCCCTCCACATATTTAGGCAGGTCGGGATGCGTCACCAACATGTACAGTATCGTGGGGACTCCAGCCATGGCTTTCACCTCCTCTTCCACTATCAGCCTCAGTATATGTCCGTAGTCGAACCTCCCGGGCATTACCTGCTTCCAACCCATCAAGGCGTAGACCCAAGGCAGGCCCCAGGCGTGGACGTGGAACATCGGCACTAAATAGAGTGCAGTACAGGGCCTTCCATCTATCGAGGCGCAGTCGCCCCTACTGAGGCCCCTGTAGCCCACAGCCGCCAGCGCCACGCTGAACGTATGGAGGACCAGCTGTCTATGTGTGAAATAGGCGCCTTTGGGCTTGCCGGTAGTGCCCGATGTGTACAACACCGTGGCCACCTCGTTCTCGTCTAGGTCTGGAAGCTCGACCTCGCCTCCGGACTTAATTACGTCTTCTATCTCGGGGTCCTTCCCGACGGCCCCCTGTCCGTCCGAGATCTGTATATAGAGCCTGACGGTCTTAAGCGCCGGCTTTATCTTCTCCACCAGCGGCGCGAAGTCCCTATGGTATATGAGGACCTTGTCGCCGGCTTGGTTTATAGTGAAGACGATATCTTCAGGCGCCAGACGGACGTTGACTGTATGCAACGTGGCGCCCATGCCGGGCACCGCCCAGTAGAGGTCCCAGTGCCATATGGTGTTCCAATCGAGCGTGGCCACCCTATCGCCGGGCCCCACGCCCAACTGCCTAAGCCCGTCTGCCAACTTCAATATACGTCTGTATTCCTCCCCATATGTAGACCTATAGTTCAAGCCGTGTGGAGGTCTATAGACTATCGGTATATCGCCGAATACATATTTGATATATCTCAATAGATTATTTAGCGTTAATTGATATTTGTAGGCCATATAGTAAAGATGTAACTACTTTTTAAGTTATAACGGGTAGAGCCTCAAGAGGGCTTTTTGGAGGAAGCCGGGCACATATCTGATTTTATTCATGCCCACCCGCCCCCTGACGAAAGGCGCGCTGGCTCCGTCCAGGAGCTTGTAGTGGTCTTCGGGGAGCTCGAAGTCCATAGAGCCCGCCGCGTCCTCGGCCTGCGCCGTGCTCTTCACGCCAGGTATCGGGAGGACTCCTCTGCGTTTAAGTCACGAGAGCATCACCCGCGCGGGCGAGACGCCGGCCCTCCGGGCCACCTCGTTGACGGCCTCCGCTACTGCCTTCCCTCTTCTGTGTTTGCCCTCTTGATCGCCGAGTCGGCCCTCCTGGCCCTATCGGGCCCCCATCTGCCAAACACGGCGCCTTTAGCTAGAGGCGACCAGGCGATGATCTTTACGCCCAGCTCCTCCATAGCCCTCTTGAACTCGGGCCTGTCGGCGGCCCTGTTGAGTAGGTTGTACTCTATCTGGTCGGACACGATTTCGTGTCTTTTTAAGCACTCGAAGGCCCGCCGCAGAAGGGTCTCGTCGAAGTTGCTCACGCCTATTTCGTGCACGAGCCCGACCTCCTTGAGCCTCTCCAGTTCCCTAATCACCTTACAGAACGGCGCATATGCCGGCGGGGGCCAGTGGAGTTGTAATAGGTCTATCCTGCCCAATCTGCCCAGACTGGCTCTGGCCGATTTCTCCACGCGGCCCCAATGGAAGCCCGCCACCTTAGTGGCCACCAAGACGTCGTAGCCCCTCACTGCCTCCCCCACGAGCCTTTCCGACTGGCCCCACCCGTATATCTCGGCTGTGTCGATGAAATTTACGCCGAGCTCGAAGGCCCTCCTATTATCAACTCCGCCTTGTCGACCAGCCATGCCTTGGATCCGGCCTGCCAGGCCCCGAGCCCTATGGGGGAGGCCTTGAGGCCGCCTAGCTCCATTACCGTTTGAGCGATTCCTCCTTTAAAGCCCTCTTCAAGATCTTGCCGACAGCAGTCTTCGGCAGTTCGTCTCTAAACTCCACAAGCCTCGGGCGCTTGTAGGGGGCCAGCCTCTCGGAGGACCACTTAATTATGTCTTCAGGCCCTACCTTGCCTCTACACTCTTCTTTAAGGACGATATAGGCTTTAGGTATCTCGCCGGCCTCTTGGTCGGGCACGCCTATCACCGCGGCCTCCTTGACGCAAGGATGTTGGTATAGGACCTCCTCTATCTCCCTCGAGAAGACCGAATAGCCCTTATATTTTATCATATCCTTCTTCCTGTCTACTATGTAGAAATAGCCCTCTTCGTCCATATAGGCCACGTCGCCCGTCCTGAACCACTTCAATCCGCAACAATTGAAGAAAGCCGCCTCGTTCTCCTCGGGCTTGTTGTGGTAGCCTTTCATCACTTGAGGCCCCGAGACGACCAGCTCTCCCGTCTGGCCTGGAGGCAAGAGGACGGGCTTGTCCAAATCCGCTATTGCGGCGTATGTGTTGGGTATGGGGAGGCCTATAGAGCCCGGCTTGTGCTTTCCGTTGAGGAGCGGATTTAGGTGGGTCACCACCGCCGTTTCGGTCATGCCGTAGCCCTCCCTCAAGGGGGCCCCTGTGAGCTCTTCGAACTTCTTGGCTACCTCTACGGGGAGCGGCGCCGCGCCGGAAATACAAAAGGCCAGGCTCCTCAAATCGTACTTGCGGGCGTCGGGGCTGTTTATTATGGCGTTGTAGATAGTGGGGACTCCGTGGAAGACAGAGGCCTTGTACTTGCCTATATCCGACATAATCCGCTTCAGATCGAAGCGGGGATATACGAGGACGGTATGGCCTTCAAATATGGCGTAGTGCATCACTGTTATCTGGCCATATATGTGGTACCAAGGTAGGACGCCCACTAGCACCATGGGCTCGTTCGGAGGCAGGCCCTTGGCCCTCCTCACCACGTCGTAGAATGGCTTTAGCTGTTGTAAATTGGCCGATATATTGGCGTGGGTTATCTCGGCGCCTTTAGGCACCCCCGT
>JBEULO010000012.1:0-3394 GCA_041287225.1 Thermoproteus sp. | reverse complement strand
CTTTATAACGGATAGTATAGCCCCGTATCAATGGTGTTCCCGTTAGATTCAATAACCGACTACTCGGTAGTATTGACGCCCGAACACGAAATGTTCAGGAAGGCCGTGAGGGAGTTCGTCGAGAGGGAAGTAGCGCCGAGGGCCATGGAGGTCGAGGAGAAGAACGAGCCGCCTAGAGACATCTTAAAGAAAATAGCCGAACAGGGCTTTTACGGCATAGGGGTCCCCGAGAAGTACGGCGGCCAGGGAGGCGACCACCGCATGGCGGCCATAATGAGCGAGGAGTTCTGTAGGGTTCTGCCAGGCCTCAGCGTCTATTTCGGCACCAACGAGCTCTTCATGACGCCCATATTGCTCTTCGGCACGGAGGAACAACGCCAGAAGTACATACCGCCTATAGCCCGCGGCGAGAAGCTGGGGGCGTTCGCCGTGACGGAGCCTTGTTGCGGTAGCGACGTGGCGGGCATACAGACGAGGGCCGAGAAGAAAGGCGACAAGTGGATCATCAACGGGAGGAAGGCCTTCATAAGTAGCTCCGACGTCGCCGACTACTTCGTGGTGCTCGCCAGGACGTACCCGCCGCCCGATAGGAGGACGCGGTACCTAGGCCTCACCTTCTTCGTCGTGGAGAAGGGGACTCCGGGCTTCAAGGTGGAGCAGTGCTATCACAAAATGGGCCTCCACGGCGACAACGCCTGCGAGCTGGTCTTCGAGAACGTGGAGGTGCCCGACGAGAACCGCGTCGGCGAGGAAGGGATGGGCTTCATCTACGCCATGGAGACTTTCGACAGGACTAGAATAGGCGTGGCGGCTCAAGCCGTCGGCATGGCGCAAGCGGCCTTCGAGAAGGCGTTTCAATACGTCCATCAGCGCCAAGCCTTCGGCGTGCCTGTGGCATATTTCCAGGCTATACAGTTCAGCCTAATGGACATGGCGGCCAAATTGATGTCGGCCAGGCTGTTGACGTACCTAGCGGCCAAGCTGGCGGACGAGGGCAGGAAGGAGTACACCTTCGTGGCGTCTCTCGCCAAGTTCTACGCCACGGAGGCCGCCGAGGAGATAATCTCGGAAGCCATAAACCTACACGGCGGCGTCGGAGTCATAGTGGAGACGGGCATAGAGAGGTTCCTACGCGACGTGAAGATCACACAGATATATGAAGGCGCCAACAACATCCAGCGCCTAACGGCCTACCGCCAGTTGATACGCCTCCTCAGAGAGAAGGGCCAGATCCCCGAGGATGTGGCGAAACTCGTCACATGAGGAAGGTCGCCGTAGTCGGCGTCGGGATTTCTAAATTCGGATATAGGCCGGACGTCTCTCTGCCCGAACTGGCCTGGGAGGCCGTAAAGGAGGCGCTGGACGACGCCAGGCTGGACTCCAAGGACGTAGAGGCATATGTTGTGGGCAACGTCGGGGGGTGGTCCAGCGAGCCCCTGCCGGCTGTAGTCGTAGGCGAGTACTGCGGCTTGGCTCCGAGTAGCGGGATTAGAGTCGAGGCGGCTTGCGCCAGCGGGTCCTCGGCCGTGAGGACGGCGTACCACATGGTGGCCAGCGGGGAGGCCGATATAGCCATGGCCATAGGCGTCGAGAAGATGAACGAGTCGCCGACGCCTACAGTAGTGGAGTTCATAGGGAGGGCCGGCAACTACTTCTGGGAGTTCGAAAACTTCGGCTTGACCTTCCCCGGCTACTACGCCCTCCACGCCACGGCCTATATGAACAAATACGGCGCCACAGAGGCCGACCTATGCGAAATAGCGGTCAAGAACCACTACTACGGCTCTCTGAACCCCAAGGCGCAGTTCCAAAAGCCCATAACCCTCGAGGAGTGCCTCAAATCTAAATACGTGGCGTGGCCTCTAAAGCTCTACGACTCGTCGCCCATAACCGACGGCTCCGCCGCGGTCGTACTGGCCAGCGAAGACGTTGCCAAAAAGATAACAGATACGCCGGTGTGGATAAAAGCCATAGGAGCGGCTAATGGGACCAGCAATTTGAGCAGGAGGGAGGACTTCACGGGGCTGGAGGCCGCCAGGCTGGCGGCGGAGAGGGCCTATAGAAAAGCCGGCATAGACCCCAACGAGCCCGTTAAATATCTAGACGTGGCCGAAGTCCACGACTGTTTCACCATAGCCGAAATAATGGCCTACGAGGATCTGGGCTTCGCCAAGAGGGGCGAGGGCTACAAGCTGGCCCGAGAGAAACAGACCTATATCGGCGGCGTGATACCTGTAAACATCAGCGGTGGCCTCAAGGCCAAGGGGCACCCCATTGGCGCCACCGGCGTGGCCATGATAGCAGAGCTCACGAGACAGTTGAGACAAGAGGTCGAGCGGGGGCGGCAGGCGCCGATAAAGAAGGGCATGGCGCTGGCCCACAACGTCGGGGGGACAGGCCACTACGCATTTGTCACCATATTGTCGCTATGAGCACCATAATAGAGAAGTTGAGGGAATATCTGGACAAGGCCGAAGCCGAGCAGATCAGGCAGCTCGACCAGCTGGTCGCAGCCACGGGGCTGCCGGTCTACAAGGACCCCAAGACGGGCGCCCTGTTGTGGGTAGACGTAAGGGAGTTAAGGCTGAGGTTCCAACTGTCTGTAAATAGAATTGCGAAGTTTGTAGAGGGCTTGTCGCAAGAGAAGCTCTACTACACCGTCTGCAAGAAATGCGGCGCCAAGTATTTCCCGCCGCAGGCGGACTGCCCCAGATGCAAGTCGTCGGATATGGAGTGGAGGGAGGTCTCCAAGGAGGGCGAATTGATAACTTGGACAGTAATAAACGTAAAGCCGGCTAGTTTCGCCCACAACAAGGACTACGTAGTGGGGATAGTCAAGATGCCCGAGGGGTTCAACATAACGGCCTGGATCGACGCAGACCCGACTACGCTGAGGCCCGGCATGAAGTTGAGGCTAGCGGTCGGGAAGAGACCAGGCGAGAACTACATCACCTACTGGTTCAAGCCCTCAGCCTAAAAGCCCCTTGGTTGTTAGCGGCCGGACTCAGACCCACCAGTACTTCTCTCTAAGCCTCCTCGCGGCTTCCGCCATGGCCTTCAGCTTCGCTCTCGCCACGTCTCTGGGGAATGCCCTGAACTGTCCCGGCGCGAATCCGCAGTCCGGATTGAGCCATATCCTGGTGGGGTCCACGTATTTGACTATCCTCTCCACATGGGCCATGACCTCCTCGGGGGTCTCCACCCTCTTGGGGTCCCTCACGTCGATAGAGCCCAGCCCTATCTCCTTGTCGGTGGGTAGGATCTTGGCGAACTCCACGGGGTCGCCCATCCTCGGCGCCTTGTACTCCACGACGTACTGCCTCACCTTCACGTCGAATACAGCCGGGGCCAACTTCTCGTAGCCGACCACCGGCGAGTCCTCGGTGGGCCATCT
>JBEULO010000119.1:0-2600 GCA_041287225.1 Thermoproteus sp. | reverse complement strand
CATCCCCGGCGTCTATCCGAGCCGTATTTAATCGCTATCAACACGCCGTTGACTACTAGATACGATAGGAGGTAAGGAGGCGGCACCGCCTCAGGGCTGTTCGTCATGAACAGCCCCGGGAAGAACCACAGCCACAAGACCCCGACGACGCTCGCCGCGACGAAGAAAGCAGCGGCGGCGCCCAAAAGCCCCTGGACAATTCTATATGTGAGATTCCATAGGCCGTAGACGGCCAGCTGAATTAATATGCTGTAGAATATGACGGACACGACGAACATATTCCACGACACCTGTAGGGAGGTCGCCCAGTCCACCACAGCGCCCGGCGGGACTCCTCGCTCCAGCCAGCTCCTTATATAGCCTAGAAGCGTCTCCCTATACGCTTCAAGCACGACGTAGGTCCACCCGGCGACGGCCAGCGCGGATAAGAGCGGCCTCATGGCTTTAACGTGAAGAAGTCTATATTCCTCACGCCCTTAAGGGGCGAGCGCGACGTGAGCGCCAACACGGCGTTGCCGAACGCCGAGATGACAGCCTCGTGGAGCTCCGCGGCCCCCTCGGGGTCTATGCTCACATATGGGTCGTCCAGAACGGCCAGTTTGACCTTGGGCGCGACCGCTAGGGCTGAGGCCAGCTGGACTCTCCTCTTCATTCCTTGAGACATCTTTTCCAGCTCCAATTGCGGGGGGACGCCCACCGCCCTCAAGACCTCCTCTGCTAAGTCTGAGATGCCGTAGAAGGAGGCGACCGCCTCGACGTACTCGAGGGCCTTCACTTTAGGCGGCACCTCTACGGTCTCGGGGAGGTAGAAGATATGTCTCCGCATCTTCTTTATGGGATTCCCGTAGAGCTCTATAGACCCGCCCAGAGGGGACAACAAAGTCGCCAGGACTTTAGCTAGAGTCGTCTTGCCCACGCCGTTGGGGCCGTAGAAGGCCACAGGCTCGCCGGGCCTGACCTCTAGGTCTAACGGCCTTATGAGGGGCCTCTCGTACCCAACCACTAGACGTCTAGCGACCAGCACGGCCCCCCTCAGCCCTCAAGCCGAGCTCCCCGAGGCCCAAATAGTCGTACCAGACCACCTCGACGAGTCTGGGCAGGAAGGGCAAGAGGCCGATGACGGCAAGAGCCGCCGGGAAGTACAAGAACTGCAATAGGAAGCCGGCTAGGTACATCCCGACCAGATACGCCATGATGCTATTCATGCTGTATATTTTAGGCTTTACCGCCCAGACCAACGCGGAGGTCAGCGCCAAAATAGCCAAATGCCTCGCGGCGTCGAAGCGGGGGGAGAGGGCTACAGGCAGGGCGGCCGCTAGTAGCCACGCCAGAGTGTACAGAGGCTTCGCGGAGGCCGGACGTCCGTATAGGTACAAATAGCGTATATACCCGTCCAGATGTCCGTCCACCATAGCGCCGAATATGAGGCCGAGACTCGCTGTAGTGTACAAGATGGTCACTATGTTGGCGTAGCCCGTATTGCTTGGAGTATACGTGACGTTCAGACCCCCCAGGTCGGATATCTCTATCCCTGGGACCCTCAGCGCAATCGCAACGGCGGCCAGCAACGCGGCGGAGAGCAAAACCTTTACAGCTATGTTTAAAGTGGATAGGCGGCCGTCCACTCTAGCTGTGGTTATCAGCCTTATGCGCATCAAAAGCTCGATCACGGCTACTAACAACGCGTCGTACGGCCTGACGGGCGCCAACGCCAACAACGCCACTAGGGGCGCCAGGGGGCTATACGCCCTGAGTCCCACCACCAACGGCGCCAACAAGCCGAGCGGGTCGTTCAGAAAGGCCATGACAGCCGCGGGGGCCGTGGACAGATACAACGCCGATATGTATAGGCCCAAACCCAGCGGAGTGCGGACAGCGGGCTCTATACGTAATAGATATGAGGTGGTCATAAACGATACTATATACATGGTAAAAAATATTCCATATGTTATTGCATGAAATAAGATGTATAATTGGATAAATGAAACAATAGCAACTATCAGAAAAGCTATGTATATTATATTTTTCATTGTATTTTCAACATTAAAAAGTATGTATTTTAGATACGGCATTAAGGCTGATAACACTGACAAATATATATAGCTTCTGGCGGGATGGGTTTTATAGTCGTGCCACAGCTCTGAATATGGCCATGACATGCAATATTACATGCAACAGCACACGGCAGTACTGCAACCAGTACTATGATGACAAGTATTATCATAAGGGCAACTAGCGGAGCTATTCCGCGGAATTTCCTTCGGGGGATGCTGAAGGAGATGCCTAGACCCGCCGCAAGGGCTATCAGCGCCAACAGGACAGTCGGCGTCACGATCTTCTCGCCGCTAGGCGCACTTGCGACATTAAACAGCGGGGTTGCCGCGCCGACACAAGCAACAATAGCCCCCAACGAGACCAACAGTGCCTCTACCAACAGAATGCCCACAAGCAGACCGTATCCGACTCTCACCCCCACCTCCCTCACGTAGCTACGCATGAGGTAACCTATAGGTCGGTATTTTTTCCGTTCTCTTACTGTAATAGTTAGCCTATTATTGAGGATCGCCCGGCTGATGCGTAATAGGGCCTAACGCCCTCGT
>JBEULO010000118.1:2247-2619 GCA_041287225.1 Thermoproteus sp. | reverse complement strand
CAACAAGACTCTACAAGAGGGCCAGGCGCTACACGCCGTGTTGTTCAGGGCGGTGGAGGACTACAAGCGCTACGTCTATTCGGGCCAGCCCATGTCCCCGCCGCTCGAAGAGGTGCCGGAGGAGTTCAGGCCTAAGGCCGAGGCGCTCTATAGGTACGTGGCGGCTAGGCTCTTGGGGGAACACCAGTACGTGGCGGCGTCCCGCACTGCCCGTAGTAGGGACTCGGCGGCGTTCTACGTGGCGCCGATATCGACCCAAGTTGCCGTAGACGGGGCGCCTCTCGGCTTGAGCACCGTGGTGGCCGACGGGGTGGCTCTCGGCGCGGTTGTGGAGTTCAAATTCGGCCCCTCGCAGAACGTAGAGGCGGCGCT
>JBEULO010000118.1:1780-2236 GCA_041287225.1 Thermoproteus sp. | reverse complement strand
GGGGTGCCCATAGACTACGGCATACACGTACAGGTGTCGGTGAACCACTCCGTGGAGTACAGAGCGACTGCCTACTTCCTCGGCGACGGCGCAAGGTCGAAGTTCTTGGAGCTTAGAGACGACGCCTTGGACCTAGTGGCGTCCGGCAGGGACCCCGGGCCCGCCGGCGAGTGCCCCAAGGCGTGTCCCTTCTACGAGGTCTGCCATGGAGATCGTAGTCGCTAGCTACGGCGCTAAGGTTGCGGCGAGGAGGGGCCTCCTGGTGGTGAAGAGCAAGGAGGGCGCCAAGGAGTACCCCCTACACCAAGTGGACGAAGTCTTCTTGCTGACTGGCGGCATCTCCATAACCACGAGGGCCTTGAGGGCCCTCCTCCGCGCCGGCGCCACGGTGGCGGTTTTCGACCAGAGGGGGGAGCCGCTGGGGGTCTTCATGAAGCCCGTGGGAGACGCCACCGG
>JBEULO010000118.1:0-1770 GCA_041287225.1 Thermoproteus sp. | reverse complement strand
AAGAGGAGGTGTCAATACGCCGCGGCGCAGAACGGGAGGGGCCTCGAGGCGGCGAGGAGGTGGGTCTGGAGGAAGGTGAGGGGCCAGCTGGAGAACATCAAGGCCTGGCGGAGGAGGCTGGCCGGCTACGGCCGGTATGTAGAGCAGATCGGGAGGGCGCTAGAGGCCTTGAGGACTGCGGCGGAGCCGAGGGGGGTGATGGAGGCGGAGGCCGCCGCGGCCGAGGCCTACTGGGGGGCCTACGCCGAAGTTACGGGCTTCCCGGGGAGGGACCAAGAGGGCGGCGATCCCGTCAACGCGGGGCTGAACTACGGGTACGGCATACTGAAGGCCTTGTGCTTCAAGTCGCTACTGCTGGCCGGCCTCGACCCCTATGTGGGCTTCCTCCACGCGGACAAGTCGGGGAGGCCCTCTCTGGTCTTGGACTTCATGGAGCAGTGGCGCCCCAGAGTGGACGTCGTGGTGGCCAAGACGGCCGGCAGACTGCAGACCGAGGGGGGACTCCTGACGCATCAGTCCCGTCTGGCCCTGGCCGCCGCGGTGCTTGGGGAATTCGGCGCCGGGAAGAGGCCAGTCTCGGCTGAGATACATAGGGAGGCCAGGAGCTTGGCCAGATGGCTATGTACATAATCGTGGTATACGACATTTCGGAAAACGACGTGAGGACCAAAGTGGCCGAGGTCCTCCGCGCCTACGGCCTCGAGAGGGTGCAGAGGTCGGTATTCGTCGGGAGGTTGCCGCCCGCCTTGGTTAAAGACCTCGCCGAGAGGATAGGCAGGACGATCAGAGGCGCCAACGCCGACGTGGCCATCTTCAAGGTCGACAGGAGGGCGATAGACACGGCGGTGTGGATAGGCGCAAGGCCCCAGCGGGGAGATGTCCATCTGCATTAGCCCCTCGTTGATACGCCAATACCTCTACTGCCCCGCGGCGGCCTACTACATAATTGCGGGGGTGGCGGAGCCCCCCACCGAGCGGATGAGAAGAGGCAAGGAGGTGCAGAAAGAGGCCGTCGAGGCCGCGGCCAGAGCCCTCGGGGCCGAGGAGGTCGAACACAGCCCCCGCCTTGAGGGGAACGGCATATGCGGCGTGGTGGACGCAGTGTTGTGGATAGGCGGCAGGCCCGCGCCCCTCGAGGTGAAATACGCCACGCCGCCCCGCCGCATCCCCACAGGGCATAAGGCCCAAGCAGCCGCATACGCCATGGCGGCCCAGGGCACATACCGCAAGGCGGTGGCCGCCGCGTATATCCACTACGCCGAGGCCGGCCAGATACGCGCCGTCCCCCTCACGCGAGACCTAAAAGAGCTCGTCCAACACGTAGCGCAACAGATAAGGAAGATATACGACGGCTGGACGCCCCACCCCGCGCCGCACCCCGCAAAATGCCAGGGATGTTGGTATAGAAAATACTGCGGATACACCCCCACAAAAGTCGAGACGATATAGCGACCCGAAAGGCCGGCGCTAGACGCCGACAGATCTGCCATCAATCCACCTGCCGAGACCTGATATATAAAATTATGTAATTTTCAATCCTCTCCTTGAGATTCGGAGGGCAACGCCCATGGACGCTCCAGCTGAGCTATACATCCTTTCAATCCTCTTCTTGAGATTCCGCCGTGTCGGCGTGTTTTAGTTCTCGGCTGAGCTGTGACGTAGACCGATCGCCATGCCCGCCTGAGGTCGTGTGGAGACTGCCGACCAATTTAACCCCCTTCGGGAATTGGGGACGCAGGGCGCTGGAGGTCTGCTAGCCGGGCCGGCAGT
>JBEULO010000117.1:994-2636 GCA_041287225.1 Thermoproteus sp. | reverse complement strand
TGCCTAAAGTGTCAGCCGTCGCCGGCGGCATATTTGTAGCGCAGATGCTGAACTGGCCTATCCCGGGGGGCACTTCGCTACACTTCGTGGGCGGCGCCTTTGCCTCCATGTACCTCGAAAACCCCTGGGCGGGCTCGATAGCCATGGCTTTGATGCTGGCGGTACAAACACTTTTGTTCCACGACGGGGGGATCACGACCTACGGCGCCAACTTCTTAAACATGGGCGTCGTAGACGTTTGGATCGGCTGGGCTCTCTGGAGACTGTTGGCGGGGAGGTGGCCCCTACTGGGGGCCTTTCTGGGGGGGTGGCTGGGCATATTCGTGGCGGGGACCGCCGCGGGGCTGGAAATAGGGCTTATGCCCACGGTGGGCTTTCCCCTATCGGTGACGGTGCCGGCCATGGCGGTGCCCCACTTCCTCCTGGGCCTAGTGGAGGGCGCCATCACGGCCGCGCTAGTCGGCGCTCTGATGCGCTACGGCCTCATGCCGGCCCCGCAACTTCTCGTAAAGCCGTCCGAGGCCCCGGCGGCGAGGCCATGACCAAGCGCTATCTCGTCTTGTTGCTGATACTATTATTGATATCGCCGATATTCGGCGTGTGGCTGGCCAATATTGTCGGCTACGCAGAGCCCCTAGACCACGTGGCTGAGGCCCTAGGACTAAACGAGTCCTCTATCGAGTGGACTCCGTTTAAGGACTACACAGTGCCGGGGCTGCCGGACTGGGTCGGCTACATTATAGCTGGCCTTATGGGCATCGCCGTGTTTATTGCCGCGACGCTACTCCTGGAGAGGGCCGCTGGGAAGAAGTGAAGGACTTCCTTTCAGAAGCACAAAGCTTTATTTTTTCCATTGTCAGAGAGAAGTGGAGCCCCGCGTCGCCCCTCTCGTTGTCTCTAGCGGCCACCGCCGCCACGTTGTACGCATTCAGGGCGGATCTCTACTCCCTCGCGGCCGCCGCGGCCCTGTCGTTAATAGTAGCCAGGAGCAAGGCCCGCGTGGTCGCCAACGCGGTCGCGGCCGCCGGCCTCTTCACACTAGTGATATACGCCTTGGGCTTCGTCATAGCCCGCGGGGTCCCGGAGGAGGCCCTGCCCACGCTCTATAGAGCCTTATCCTCTGCGGCCTTGATGAGCGCCTTCGTGGCCGATAGGGGCTTCACCCCCTCCCTCTTGTCGCTCACCTGTCTGGGCGTGGACGGGACCCCCTTGGCGGCCATGCTGAAGTCCGTACTGCTTTCCCCCTCGGCGTTGAGGGACGCAGTGGCGGCGTACAAGGCGCTGAGGGGGCGGCTCGACCTGGAGGGAGCCGCCTTCGCCGTTGCATACATGTTGAGGCGCATAGAGGTGAGGTACAGAGAGGTGTACGTAGCCGCCAAAATGACGGCGCCTGCTTGCCGCGTCGAATTCTCGCCTACAGATCTGGCCTTCGCGGCTGCCATAGTCATATGGCCGTTCGTGTAGAGGACCTCTGGGTGGAGCTAGACGGAAGGACTGTGCTGAGGGGAGTCTCTGCTAAGTTTGAGGGGCCCAGCCTCCTCATGGGGCCCAACGGCTCTGGCAAGACGGTCCTGCTCCACTCCATTGCAGGCGTCTTGAAGCCCAAGCGGGGGCGCGTCGAAGTGCAAGGCGTCTTGTCCAT
>JBEULO010000117.1:0-873 GCA_041287225.1 Thermoproteus sp. | reverse complement strand
AAGGCCTCTCGCCCAAGGCGCTGAGGGCCGCCCTGGCCGCGGCCCTAGAGGCCGCCAAGACTGTGGTGATGACGTCACATCAGTTCCTAGAGCTGGGCTGGAGCTTCTACTTCCTAGACGGAGGCCTCTTGTACTCGGGCGGAGACGCCTTGAGGAGGGCGGAGGAGGAGGGATACGGGAGGTGTAGATGTAGCTTGTAGCCCCCGGCGACTCCCTCACGGCGCCGCCCAAACGGCCGGGGCGACCTCACCGCTCAGCCGACACTGCCAGAGGGGGCCGCCGGCCCGGCGCCTCCGGACAGGCCGGGCTCCAACCCGACGGCCCGCCGACGGCGATCCCGCCTCGCCCTCGAAGGGCCGATATGGGGGCTTCCGACCAGGGGTTTGCCGGGATCGAGGAGGCGGCGGCGTAGCTCTCTATGTCGTCTATCCACGCGCCGGTCGGCGCCGCCTTCCCGACGGCCCGCCCCACGACTTCAGACTTGGCCGGCAAGGCCCTCTGGTGTGCTGAGGCTCAACAAATCTAATGGCGTCTTGGCGTATAGATGCTAGGCCCCGCCGTGGTCCTCCTCCCCCTGAGGAGTTTAGCCACTGGCGGCGGCCTCCTCTTGTGTTCGTTCTCCTCGACTCTCGCCAGCACCTTTTTGACCACGTCGGGCGGCACGCCGGTGTTGGCCGGTATGGCGTCGGGCGGGATGCCCAGCTCGCGGGCGTAGAGGACCAGGTCGATATCGCCGTATTTGACGCCGAGTTCGCCCTCGGCCGTCTGCCCGACCCAGAGCCTAGGGCTCGAAGGCTTGAGGGCTATCTCGTCGGGGATGCCCAGATGTCTGGTCATCATCCTCACTTGCGTCTTGTATAGGTCGCCTATGGG
>JBEULO010000116.1:0-2643 GCA_041287225.1 Thermoproteus sp. | reverse complement strand
CCCCTAGCCCTAGACCCGAAGAGGTAGGCGAACCTGACCCCCCACTTCTCGAACACACGCGCCGCCGGGCCCCACTCAACCACCGGGTCCACCGAGGCCTCCTCGACGAACTGGCGGAGCTCCCCCAACGCCCTGCACGCAGCGGCGGCTACCTCCTCCCTAAAGCTCGTAGTAGTCGATCTCCCTATAGGCGTGGGCCAGCCTGTTCCTCAGCCTCGCGAGATGTCTGTCTTCAAGACCCCCCTGGCCAGGGCCTCTTTCACCAGCGAGACGTAGGAGCCCGGCTTCCTCCACCCCATCGAGGCAAACAAGACGGCGAGGACGTCCAAAACGTCTTGTATCAGGGCGTAGAGGTTCCACCGCAAGGCATCCTCGTCGCCTATCGTTGAGATGCGGGCCGTCCGCCTCTCTCCATCTTCGAGAATTCTACGAATCCTCACGCCCCGACGCGCTCGGCAGTATAAAAACGTAAACTTTAGTCCTCACGGCCCGAGCCGCCCCGACGCGCTGTTGCCGTTGACGCACGGCGTAGAGGGCGCGGTTGCCTGCAGATCCGGGCCTGCGGATGTGTGGCCAAATGTGCGGTACAAGTCGCCGTCGCTACGAGGAGGGCGGCCGCCAGGACGGCCCCCTTTGGGCCCCAATATCGAAAAAACGGCTCATAAATCATCTTTCGCCGGCGGCCATCAGGGCACGCGGGGGTAGCCGAACTTCCTTAAGGTGTCGGGCACGTTCACCACTAGGGCTACGGCGCCGATGGCCACCTCGTCGTCTCCGAATTTGGCCTTCTCTATGGCAGGGGGGGTCAGCGGAGTGTATTTCCTCAGCTTGTCCTCTACGGCCTTGAATATATCCCAGTGATTCAACGCTATGGAGCCCCCCACTACTAACACCTCGGGGTCGTAGGCCGCGGTAATCACCGCAATGCCCGCCGCGTTGACTTCGATCCAATAGTCTATAAAGGCCTGTGCGGCCCTGTCGCCCTCCCTATATAGCCGGAAGACCTCTTCGGACGTCTTGACGTCGGGCGGCTTGAAGCCGGCCCTCTCGGCGAATATCTTGAAGTGTCTAGGTATGTTGGCCCCACTGGCGAGCCCCTCCCAATGCCCCACGCCTCCGCATCCGCACTTCACGTCGCTCTTTATGTCTATTACGGCGTGGCCCAGCTCGTGGGCGTTTCCCTCCTTCCCTAAAAGCAGATGGCCGTTGACCACAGCGCCTACCCCCAAGCCCGTCGAGAGCGTGAGATATGCAATATTGTCGACGCCCCACCCGCCGAAGGTGTACTCGCCCCATACGGCGGCCACGCAGTCGTTGGCCACAGCCACAGGCCTTCCGAACCTCTTGAGGGGCTCCACTAGGGGGAACTGCCTCGACGGGGAGTTGGGGGCGTTGGTGACCCAGCCCTTCCTCACGTCTAAAGGGCCAATGGAGCCCACTCCCACGGCCTCGAAACTCCAGCTGGCGACGGCCTCCGAGATCTCGGCGACGGGGTTGGGGCCAGTCCTCACTTTGATTCTATTATGAGCCCTCCCCGACCCGTCGGCGAGGAGCGCCCTAGTCCAAGTGGCGCCCACGTCGATGCCCAAATACAGCGCCATGGCTTATCACAATCGATCAAATATAAAAGAATTCGCCGGTAGCTATATATATAGATCTATATGTTATCTATATATATTATATTAAAATGCGCAAAACTTTAAAGAACATGCGAGCAAGAGATACATGTCCAGCATAGGCGGAGCCTATACAGCCAGCACATTTCTTAAAAATACAATTGCTGTAATCAAACGGGCTATAGAGCTCGGAGGGCTCCCGAACGAGCTCTATATAGCCCTTTCGCGGCCCAAGCGCATCTTGACAGTAAACATCCCCGTGAGGATGGACGACGGGACTATACAGTACTTCGAGGGCTATAGGGTTCAGCATAACGATGCTTTGGGTCCTTTTAAGGGCGGGATTCGTTTCCATTCGGAGGTCTCTCTTGCAGACGACGTCGCTCTTGCCACTCTTATGACTCTTAAGAACAGCCTCGCCGGTATTCCCTATGGGGGCGCCAAGGGGGCCGTTAGGGTGGACCCCAAGAGGCTGTCGGCTAGAGAGCTGGAGGAGCTGTCTAGAGGCTATGTTAGGGCCGTGGCGCCGCTTATAGGCGAGGAGCTGGACATACCGGCGCCCGACGTGGGGACGGACTCCAGAGTGATGGCCTGGATGGTAGACGAATACTCGAAAATAGCCGGTAGGAACGTCCCCGGAGTATTCACAGCAAAACCGCCGGAGCTGTGGGGAAACCCGGTGAGGGAATATGCGACGGGCTTCGGCGTGGCCATAATGGCCAGAGAGATGGCCAAAATGCTTTGGGGCGGGCTTGAGGGGAGGACCGTCGCCGTCCAGGGAGCGGGCAATACCGGCGCTTGGGCGGCCTATTGGCTGGAGAAAATGGGCGCCAAGGTGATAGCCATATCAGACAGCGAGGGCGCTGTGATAAACAAGGCGGGGATCCCCGCCGATGAGATAATGAAGGTATATTGGGGGAAGAGGGAGGGCAAAGGTAGCACCGTCTTGGAGCTAGACGGCGAGAAGAACAAAGACGGCGCCACTGCGCTTTATGTAGACGCTGACATTTTGGTCCCCGCCGCTCTT
>JBEULO010000115.1:0-21709 GCA_041287225.1 Thermoproteus sp. | reverse complement strand
GCCCTTCGGGCATCTAATGCTTTATGTGGACTATAGGGGGTGACATCTAAGAGGCCTCGTCTTGGATAGGTCTCCTATATCGGTATCGACGTGGGAGAGCTCCGAGAGGTGCCTCCCGCCGTAATAATGGCGCGTCGCCCTCACGCCGAGCCTCAAGCCGCGGGAAGCCATAGATACCACATAGAGCTTAGATATGTCCAGGCCCCCCGATTTCACTTCTATGCGCGAATAGTCCATGGGGACTACAGGCGCGGGCAGTCCGCGTTCCATTAATGCGCGGAGTCTGTGGTGGCCGTCCAGAACTGTACACGTCCAGGCGTCCACCACTATGGGTCTGATCCTCGGCCCCAACGTCAAGGCGGCCTCTACGTCCTCATGGGGTAGAAGCGAGCTGGGCTCTACCACTATCGGGTACGTCGGGCCCTCGCGATCTAGGCGCACGAGGTCGTCCCTCACGTCTACGTCGTCGAGTTCGGGGAGGTAGACGTCGATCCATTTGGCCGTATCCGCGTTTGGAAGCCACGTGACGCCTATATGTCCTCGCGCCCCGACGGCCGACGCCATAAGCGGCTCCGACATGAGCCGGGCGATATGGCTCGGCGAGAGGAACGGGATGTCGCATGCCGCCAATACCGCCGGCGCGTAGCCCACAAGCTCCGAGAAGTCGTGCTCGTAGCCGAGCCCGCTGGTGTATATCACGTCGAGGCCCCAGAGGCGCGCCAACCAGACCACAGGGCCGTGCGATTTGGTGGTGGCCACGGCCAATGTGTCCACAAACGGCTGTAGAGCAGCGGCGACTCTTAGAAGCATAGGTACCCCTCCGACAGGGCGGAGACACTTAAACGGGTCGCCGAACCTAGAGCCCTTGCCTCCAGCCAGTATGATGCCGAGTGCCACCCTTCCTGCAGACTGCGTTATTTAAAGATCTTGTAGGTCCGATAGAGACGGTCCCCCTAGAAGCCTATGGCGGATAGGGCGAAGAATATGGCGAATAGTATCGCTATTACGACAGCTCCAGGCTTTAAATCTGCGAACTTGCCGGCGGCCAGCTTCAACAACACGTAGAAGATGAAGCCGAGGCCTATGCCGGCCGTTATGCTGAACGTGAACGGTATCCCTATTATGGTCAGAAACGCCGGCACTGTCTCCGTGTAGTCGTCCATTACCGCCAGCTTTCCCGCCAGGCTCAAGAAGAGGAGGCCCACGAGCACTAAGACCCCGCCGGTCGCGAAGCCGGGCACTATGGTGAACACGGGAGCCAGCGCCACTGAGGCGAAAAACAATAGCGAGACCACCAACGCCGTAAGGCCTGTGCGTCCGCCCTGCTCTATGCCGGTGGCGCTCTCGACGTATATAACCGTGGTGGACGTCCCGAAGAACGGGGCAAAAATCGAGGCCAGCGAGTCGGTTATCAAGGCCCTATCTATGCCGACTATGTTGCCGTCTTTGACCAAGCCCGCCCTCATGGCCAGGCCGGTTATCGTGCCCAGCCCGTCGAAGAAGTCGACGAGGAACAACGAGAAGGCTATGGGGAACCCCACCCCGAACAGCGTGAAGTACAAATAGAACGAGCGCGGCAGGTCGTTGGCTATCGAGGTGGTCAGACTCGGCGTCAACGTCAACGTCGGCGGAGGGGGCGCAAGGCCCAACGCCGCCCCTACTAGCGTTACAGCTATAATAGCTATAAGAAACGCCCCCGGAACCCTCTTGGAGAGAAGCGCGCCGGCTATTAGGGCGCCGGCGAGGCCCAAATATAGGCCGGGCGTCGAGAAGGCGGCCCAGTTTATGGTTATCGGGGTGCCGGTCCCCGCGGTGACCAGGCCCACATCGGAGAGGCCTATGAGCGATATGAAGAGGCCTATGCCTATAGAGATCCCCAGCCTTATCGATTCGGGCACAGAGTTTATTATGAACCTCCTTATGCCGCCCAACGAGAATATCAGAAAGAGCACTCCGTTGAAAAACACAGAGACGAGCGCCAGATACACCGCCAACAACGGGGCCTCGGACGCCGGAGCCAACTGTTTAGACAGCAGGGCCGCCGTGAAGGCGGGGACGACCGTGAAGCCTATAAAGGCGTTCTCGCCCATGCCGGGCGCCAGGGCGAAGGGGAGGCGGGCATATAGGGCCATCACAAGCGTCGCGAAGCCTGCAGCCAGCGCCGTGGCCACAGTGAAGCCGAGCCTTACGCTCTCTATGAGAGGCCCGTACTGCGAATTCGCCAATTGGCTCGCCGGGATGTTTAAGGCGTGGCTCAATGCGAGCTCGAAGCCCCCAGTTAAAATACTGGGATTTACAAAGAGGATGTAGGCCATGGCCAGAAATGTCGTAAGGCCGGCGATTATCTCCCTCCTTACGGTGCTGCCCCGCTCCGATATTTGGAAGAACCCATCTAGGTCCATGCCGACATTTTTGAGCGACTATTTAAATTTATCTCAGAAATATCCTAACATCGGGCCGGTTCCTTTAAGCAGAGAATTAATTCGGATACCCCTGGATCGATCACACGTCACTCGGCATGACTGTCCTCATCACATAAATATACCCCAGTGTTTATATCCATGTCGTTGGTGCTCAGAGTCCCGCCAGACGTAGAGGTCATGCAGTTCCTCAAAAAGGCGCTGGCCGAGGCGGGGTTGAAGAGCGGATTCCTTATGGGCTTGGGCTCGCTCAAAACGGCAAAGATAGCTTGGTACGACCAGACCAATAAGAAGTACGTCGAGAGGGAGCTGGAAGGCGCTCTTGAAGTGGCCTCTTTGATGGGAAATATCGCGCTTAAAGACGGCGAGCCGTTTTTACATATACACGTAGTGCTCGGCGATCAGGAGGGCAGGGCCTACGCCGGACATTTAGTCTCCGGCGTATCCTTCCACTTGGAGGTCATGGCCATACAGTCGCCGAGGATTTTAGAGCGGAGGTACAGCGAGTACCACGGGCTCTACATATTTGAATGAAAAAAGACCTCTTGTTGTTGCCGGTAGCCATAACCGCGATATCCAGCGCCTCCATTCTGATAAGGCTGACAAACGCCGACCCCGTCGCGATAACTTTCTGGCGGCTCGCCATAGCCACGGCGATAACCGCGGTGGTCGCCGAGGCGTCGGGAAGAGGCGTAAAGATAGGCAACTGGTGGGCCTCTGCGGCGGTCGCCGGGGCCTTCTTAGCGGTACACTTCATCTCTTGGATAGCCTCGCTGTTCTACACCACAATAGCGATAAGCACGACTCTGGTGAACCTACACCCACTAGTCATGTTGGCGGTAAGTCGATACGGACTTGCGGAGAGAATCACGAAGAGGACCGTCTTGGGGGTCGTCGCTTCGGTGGCCGGCAGCTCTTTGATGTTCCTAGCCGCCTTGAGGCTAGGCGGGACGAACCCGACGGGGGCGCTCCTGGCCCTAATAGGGGCGCTTGCGTTTTCCGGCTATCTATCCGTGGGGAGGCTGGTTAGATCTAAAGCCGATACCTTTAGCTACACCGTAGTGGCCTACGGCTTCGCCGCGTTGTTCGCACTGCTCGCCTCTCTGCTGTTGGGAGCCAGGCTTTTCGGCTATTCGCCCGAGGTGTACCTCTTGTTCGCCGCAATAGCGATGGTGCCCATGTTGCTTGGACACACCATATTCAACTACCTACTGGGTAGATATAGGGCGATAACCGTCGCCGTGAGCGCGCTCGGCGAGCCTGTAGGCGCCACGTTGCTGGCGATGCCCGCCTTCGGCCAGACGCCGACGCCGAGCGTGCTGGCCGGCATGGCGTTAATCCTGGCCGGAGTCGCCGTCGTGTCCGTCGAGGAGGCTCAGCCCAGGAAGCCCCTGGCGCGCGCCTCGGCCAGTATATACGATTGAGACAAGACGAAGGGAGGAAGAGGCGCCTCGCGGTCGGCCTTAATGCCCAATATGTCCAACATCTCGTCGACGGTCCTAATTATGTCTTCGCCCAACAGCGACCCGGCCCTCTTCTTGTCGTAGTACTGGACATCCAGCCTTATCTCCTGTAGGAACGCAGGGAGCGCCTTGAGCAAGTAGTCGAGTTTATCCCGCCTATAGAGCTCGAGGACATACGGCGCATCTAACAGAGTAGGGGGCAGGCCCATGGCGTACCAAACCGCGGTGAAGACTATGGCGCGAGGCACGTTGACCACAACATCGCCGTTCGAAATGGTCCTACCATAGGCTCGCCACGAAACTCTATCCCTAGTCGAGGGGATCAGCGATGCCATTTCGGCGACCTTATCGCCGTATTTAGCCACGAGCTTCTTGTAGGAGTCCGACGCCTCCCTCACCATCGGCCCCACCTCCGCCGGGCTTAACGACACATCGGGACGGCGGCCTATAGAGGCGAGTATGGACTCCCTCACCGCCAAATACTGCTGATAGGGCACGTCGTAACGTACCGCCGACTGTATAGTGGCGGTCGAGAAGCCGGAATACTGCGCGGCCTCTATAGGCGCGAGGAGCGGGTGGTTGAGCCCGCCCCTAAAGGGCGGCGAGCCCATGCCCAATATGGGAGCCGCCTTGTGGTCCATCTCCGAATTTAGGGCCTCCACTGCCGCCAAGGCCGCCCTCAGGGCGAGGGCCGAGGCCAAATGGCCGTGGCGCACAGCGGAGTCCGACTTCCCCAAAAAGACCCTCACGTGGTCCAGGAAGACCCCCCGCCTCAAATACTCGCCCACAACGGCCCTAATGAAGTCGGCTATCCTCAAATGCTCAAACGCGTCCTCGACAAGCGGAACCAGCTGGATTTCAGCCCTGCCGGAATAGACCGCCGTCTTTTTCGCCAACATCTCAGCCGCAATCCTCACCTCCCCAGGGTCCTCGGACATGGGCAAGACCACCCACCTAACCCCATGTACGCCCGCCTCCCTGTGGGCCCTCATGTCGGCCAGAACGGCGGCCTCCATGGCCAACATGCTACGTTCGAAATCCTCAAGCGCAGGGTTGGGCACTCTCGGCGTGACGAAAAAGCGCTCGCCTAGAGGAAGCCCGGCCTTAAGCGCCCTGAGCACTATGTCCCTAGGCTGTATGTAGGGAGTGCCCTTGCCCTCGAAGTCCGACATCACTTCGTCGCAACCATAGATCGCATAGGCCGACACCGCCTCTTCGACCTCCTCCTCCACTGAAATCCTTATCGTCGAGTCCGGATGTTGGGTGCACATCAAACGAGGTATATACATCGTACTGGAGCCAGACGGCCCATATATTCGTTAAATCGAAAAGCATTTAGAAGGCGACGTCGACCATAGGCACATAGAGCCGATATACGCCGCAAATTTAAGGATAAAATACGTCTCCATACGGGATATCTCGATAAAATGTATATTTGGACAGAAACAGAAATATATTTTCGGCTATAGGTAATCTAGAAGAGAGGGCTTACGCCTCAGCGGCCTGTAGGGGCCAGCGCCCTGCAGGCTCTCCAATAGGGCAATCCCCCGAGGGCCCAACACATAAGTGGTGCCCCGCCCCAACCTCCTCAAAAGGCCGAGGCCCTCGGCCGCGTCTAAAACCGCAAGGGCCGAATCGCCAAATACGAGAACTACATCCCAATAGTCGACCCAGCCCCTCCCGCCAACGAGCTCCACCAGCCTAAAGAACAAATCCGCGCTAAACATGTGGAAGACGACCCCAAGCCCATAAATGTCCATATGTAGTAGAGACGAGTAGAGAGCAGACAAAATCTAAGCCCCGGCCGGGATTCGAACCCGGGACCTCCCGCTTACGAGGCATGCGCGGGGTCTGCCCATCAACGGGGCAACGCCCCTGGGCGCTCCAACCGGGCTGAGCTACCGGGGCTAGCCTACTTGTCTCGTCGTTTTTTAAGTCTTTCTTAAGGCCTCCCTATCTAATTACTAGAAATATTTAAATAGTAGTTAGGCCATCTACTATATGGCCGTAGTGAAGGTCACTAGGAACTACCAGATAACTATACCCGCCGAGGTCAGGAGGCGGCTCGACATCAAGGAGGGAGACCTCCTCATTGTCGAGGTCGAAGGCGATAGGATAGTCGTCAGGAAGGCGAGAGGCGAGCTGCCGAAGATCAAACTCGGCCTCGACCTCACTCCAGACCTCATCGATAAGATAATCGAAGAGGGCGTCGATGAATGAAGCCGTCGTGGACACAAACGCTTTAGTGTACTACATAGTAGAGGACTCGCCCTACCACCTAGAAGCCGCGGAGAAGCTGGACGCGTTGGAGAGCTGGCACCTGCCCACTGTAGTCGTACACGAGCTGGCGTGGTTCTTCAAAAAGACAGCACCAGACAAAGGAGTCGAGGTCCTGAAGGCGCTACTGGACTACAAAAAAGTCGTAGTCCACTGCGAGGACCTGCCCACCCTCAGGAGGGCCGTAGCCGCCGGCCTGGCCCACTACAACGACTCCGTGATACTCCATACCGCCAGGAAGTTGGGACTGCCCGTAGTCACCTTCGACTTAAAGATGAAGAAAAGAGCGGAAGCCCTAGGCGTACCTACAATTTAAACTCGCCGGGGCCGGCCGCGCCGGCCTAAAGGGCGGAGGCGTCCTATATGTCGGGGCCTACAGACCCACTTCAAGGAGCACCGAACGGGGCCTAAAGACGGGCAGGCGGGCCCGGCGGGATTTGAACCCGCGACCTACGGCTCCGCAGGCTCGGCAGACCTGGGGCGTCAAGCCTAGGTCTTCCGCCGCTCTGATCCAGGCTGAGCTACGGGCCCTGGCCGGCGCGTGGTATACATGCAATACTAAATAAACTTTACCCCGCGCCCCCTCCCCGTATCCCCACGCAACCGCTCCGTCTGGCCGACAGCTCTGCGGCGTCTATGCCGAGGCGCCGCGTGCCACTCGGCGTTGGTTTTGCGCGCGGAGCAGTCCCCTCGACGCGTCCGCCAGCAGTCTGTCGAGAGCCCCGGCGTGGGCCCCCGCCGCCTCTTGCCCTATATCGTAATGTGGTCCCCCCCATCTCTCCTTCCTCCCGCCGCGGCCGTCCGCTCGCCCTCTACCGGCAACACCGAGCGCTGGCCCTCTTCTACAGAGGCGCTTGCGGAGGCCTCCGCGCCAGGACGTGTGCCACATATGGAGGCTTGCTTCTATATACCGCCCACAACGGCCAGGGGGGCTGGTTCCGCCCAGCCATCGTGCAAGACGAGTCCAGCCATCGATAAAGCGGCACAAAACAATAAATCTCACATATTCCAAACGGACGTGTATACCTATGCCTCCCCGTACGTCAGGAGCGTGGGAGTAGAGGCGCGTTACTACACCTACTCGAACTTCTCAGCAAGTGGAGAGGCGGAGAGAACTGGGGCTGTGGAGGTATTCTACGACCGCGAGGCGTCGGTCTTCTCGGTGGAGTTCAGAAAAGGCGAGTTTCAAGACGTCGTAGAGGGCAGGGGCACTTTCTACCTAGTGTTTGACGACAGCGGCTTGTGGAAAATACTAATACTAACGGACCTTAAGGAGGAGGACGTGAAAAAAATGAGGAGGCACGGCGTCGAGATATTATAATGCTACAGGAGTCCGAAAAAGGCTACGTCAAGACGCCCATCGTATTCATAGAGTTTGAAATAATAGACCTAAAAGTCAGAAAAGTTGGAGACGGCTATCTCCTACAGCCTCTTGTGAAGTTCTCCATACTCGGCCCTAAACAAAAGGTTGATGCAGTATGTACGCCAAATCTACCTTACAAGTTTTTACCTATTTTAGAGTTCAAATACGCAAAAGCAGTATACATACACGAAAAGGACAAAATCTATGTATACGTAGAGCCAATTGGGGTGCAGTACGCAGAGGGCGTGAACGAATTCGGCGAGCCGTGCGTCTATTTTCACTATGTCGTCGGGTGGAGAACAGAAAGAGTGCCAAGTTAAGATTGCAACACACCAAATCGAAAAACACTACGACCACATAGTTAGACACGGCGGAACAGTAGCCGCCACTTTATACCGTCTGCTTGTACAAAACATGGCAGCTAGGATCTTTGACGTTGGTAGGCAAGAGAGTAAAAGAGAGGGAGAGCTCGAAAGAAGGAAAACAGTGGCGAACTTCTGCGGCAAGACCTACCTATTTGTAATAGCCTCCACTCCCCGTTGTCTGATAGTTATTACATTTTTTCCATATCCCTCAGACGTAGTCGACATAGACCTCGGGTGCCCTCCAGAAGTTGCCACAACGCGGCTATGACGGCGTCTGGGTTCTACGCTCCTCCTGGCTATGCGGACGGCCTCCGCGCCAGCCGCCTCGGCCGCTCCATGCCGTAGTTGCCGTCTTCCATGACGGCAATTTCGCGGACGCGCCTAAGGCTTTAAGGCATCGACGGGGTTCAAGGCGCCTCCCCAGTGAGGGTTTAGGGAACGCCCGGCGAGGCTGGACGCAAAGCTCTACGGCAGAAAACGCTCCGTGACGAACAGCGGCGCCTATGGCGCTCACTGGAGACTACATACAAACCGAAAGACCGTACAAGACGCCAAATGTGTCCCCGCTCGCCGAGCAATTCCTATATATCTAAAAGAACGCCATTCCCAGACTTGAAACAATACGCATAGATGCGATAGGGGACGACATAAATGGGGCCGCCGGGATTTGAACCCGGGGTCACACGGGCCGACTCGCGGCTGGGTTCTCGCCGCACCGAGCCGTGCGTCCTACCAGGCTAGACTACGGCCCCGGTGATAAAATACCCAAGACTTTAAAAATTTAGTACGGAGACGACGCCTAGGGCAATCTCTCTATTTCTCTACTGGTCGACTTTTTGAGCGACGGCCACGTCGATAGGAGCTTTAGACAGGGCGACCGCGGCGCCGGCTTCCCAGGCGGCTGGAAAGCCCAGGCCTGCTCGGCTTTAGGTCCCCCTCGTAAACTGCCTCGATACTCCTATTCGACTTCGCGAAAAAATTTATGTCCCGTAGATAGCTCTATGAGAGCTGCCGCAGAGCTTGTGGCCCTGGCGGCTCCCTACGCCGTAGCCGTAGTAGTGGGCTGGGGGCTCAACGCGGCCGGGTCTGGAGCTGTTGCGTACTTATTCTCGGCGGCCTTGGCGGCGCTGTTCGCCGTATTGTACGGCTTCATGATGCCCTGGAAATATTCTGTAGAGAACGGCGTGGTGAGGCTTTGTTCTCCGCTTAGATGTGTCGAGTACGACGTGGTCAACTACCAAGGCGAGGCGGAGGGCGAGCTGTGGAGGCGTTGGCTGTTTAACATGAATTGTGTAGGCTGGAGGTCTACTGTATCTGTATGGGCGTGGTGCGGCGGGGGAGAACTGTACTTCGCCACACGTAGATGTAGAGACAAGTGGAGGATATATCAAGTCCGCGAGGAGGACTACGTATTCAAGCTGTGGCTGTGCGATGACGGTAAGAGGGTTGTATAATATTATTTTTGAACTCGGCGTTAGTCAAAAAGTCGGTTACGACATTAAATGGGGCCGCCGGGATTTGAACCCGGGCTCACCGGCGCTCCGGTGCGGGGCCCAGCCCCAGGCCGGCATCCTACCAAGCTAGACTACGGCCCCTGCGCTCCTAAGGTCACTTTCTTATAAATTTTTACGCGCAGAGGCGCAACTTGTGCGGTCGACATATGGCCGGCGGCCGTCTTGAGGCCGCCTTGCGGGGGCTACGTTAAAGCTTGGCCGTGGTCAACGTCCCCTCTAACGCCCTCGCTATTATTGATTCTATGAACTTCTCCAGGGGCTGTATCTTCTCGCCTAGGAGCCTTCTCAGCGACTTCATGGAGCTCTGGATTTCCTCCACTATCGGCGCCATTTCGTTTTTGGCCCCTTCGTCCGCCATGTCGTCGGAATATTGGTACAAAACGCCGAGAAGTCTGCCCAACGTGGCGGCGGGCCTTAAGAGGTCCCTCCTTTTCAGTATTATAGTGGGCATCACGAAGGCCGCCTCTATCAGCGGCGCGGTTTTGAGCTCTGCGGCTTCTCTCCGCAGGCCTTTTATGTCGAGGGCTTGGCCCTCCGAGAGCCTCTTGGCTATATTGGCCAGATACCTCACGGCCTCCGAGCCTATCGCCACGGCCCTCTCTATGGCCTCTGCTATGAGCCAGTCGCTGGCTATTACGGACATACTGTCGCCGTAGACGGCGCGCGGCGTCTTTACGCCTCTCCTCTCGTCGTGTTTGTCGATCACGTCGTCTTGGAGCAGGGAGACTATGTGGAGGACCTCTAATATCGATGCGGCGTTTATTATGTCCTCGTCTTTGAGCCGCTCGGGGTCCAATACATATGTGAAGAACAACAGCATGAGGGGCCTTATCATCTTGCCCGGCGTCTCTATGTAGTAACGTATGGCGGCCCTCAACGTGGGGTCCGAGACGCCTTGCCCTATGGAGTCCATATCCTCCTTCACCCTCCTCAACGCGTCTAAAACCTCTTGAGGAATAGACACAGGAGAAAAAACGGTCGCGCCAATATATTTTATTGTCTCGTTTGTTATTTCACCTTAAATCTGTGGTCTACAGTCTCCTCTACTTTTCCCTCCTTCTTGAGTCTGGTCAGCTGGGCCTTGACTATGGCCACGCGGTCCACCCCTACGGCTTTCGCTATTTCCTCCGCCGTGAACTCCTTGCCAGGGTTTTGAGTCAAGAATTGATATACTTTATTCTTAACGCCCTCCGGCATAGTTATACACTACTCCTATTTTTTATATTTTTCTGTGGGGGCTTTTAATCCTCCTCCTCGCGGCTTGTATTTTCGCCTAATCGAAGCCGGCGAATTGTATTAATATAGGCGCTTCTTCGGCCATATGGTCAAGCTGGCATTAGTGGTGGCCGAGTTCAACTACGACGTGACTCAACTCATGTTGCAGAAGGCTTTAGATCACGCCAAATTCCTAGGCGCCGAGGTCACCTATGTCGTAAAGGCGCCGGGCGTTTTCGACGTTCCCACCCTCTTGATAGATCTGGTCAAAAAGGAGGACGTAGACGCGGTGGCGGTGCTCGGCGCTGTGATACAAGGCGCCACTAAACACGACGAGGTGGTGGCCAGCCAGGCGGCGAGGAAAATACTGGACATATCGGTGGACGGCGGAAAGCCCGTGGCTCTAGGCGTGATAGGGCCCGGCGCCAATAGGATGCAAGCTCTGGAGAGGGTCGAGGAGTACGCGCGGAGGGCCGTCGAGGCGGCGGTCAAAATGGCCAGGAGGAAGGCGAGATTGAAGGAGGCCAAATACTCCGGGTCCCCCGTATTTATTGAGTAGGCTCTAATATGTTCAACATCTCCCAGACGGCCTTCATGACCGCTATCTCCAATTTGAACTTGGCGTAGGCCTCTTGGTCTATTGCCCCCGCCGAATAGGCATCTTCTATTTTCTTCTCCAGCGCCACTAGGTCCACTTTAGAGAGCCTCTCCTTGGTCAGAGAGCGAGCCCACGCATATCTAATCCTCGCGTCGATCTGGGCCGTTCTGTCTCTAAGCGCTCTGGCCTTGTCCTCCAGCTCGGCGATTTTCCTCTTGGACTCCTCGGAGAGCTTGGCGAAGTCCTCTTCGGATATAAGCCCCAGCTCCTTTTTGGCCGTCAAGACCTCCAGCTCCTTGGCCAACTCGGCCACGACTCCCTGTATTTGTTCCAGCCGTATTTTTATCCTAGCCAGATCGCTGTCCCAAGACCCCTTGAGCGCTTGGGAGGACTCCACGAAGGCCCTCCATGTGTCCTCCACCCCCTTTAACCTCTCCTCGTACTGCGAGAGCAATTTCTCCAGCTCGCCTATAGCTACGTAGGATATATCTACGCTCATGTCAAGACGCCTTCAAGTTCTTTTTTAAGCCTCTCGTACGCCTCCCTCGATATCTTCCCCTCCTTCAACAGCTCGTCGAGTCTGCCCAACGACACCCTTAGGTTTATGACTTCGGCGTTTGTGGAGGTGGCCAGCACCCTCTTGAAGTGTTGGTCCAAGACCTCTTGTATCGAGTTGTAGCGCTTCTCCACGTCGTCCAGCAACGCCTTAAGGCCGTTGAGCTTCTCCTCGATCTCCTGTCTGACCTTGCTGTATTGTTCCTCGGGGAGGAACTCCCTCTTCAGCTCCAACTCCCTCAAGGCCCTCTCGTAGTTGGCTATAGACGAGGAGAGGAGGTCTATAGACCTCTTGAGCACCAACTTCTCTACTTCCCACTGCTTTTTGTACGTCAAGACGGAAGACTCGTAGCCCCGCCAGGACTCGTCCAACTTCTTTAACACCTCGTCGTACTTCATGAGGACGTTATCGGCGACGGGCTTTATGGCCTTGTCGAAGTCGGCCTCCGTCTTCTCTACGGCGGCCAGCTGGACCACTTGGACCACCTCGGCCTGTTGTGTCGCCGCCTCTTGGCGTTGAGGTTGCGCCGCCTGTTGCGACTTGTACCTCACGTAGACGGGACATTCGGCGTAGTTGCCTATACAGTACCAGTCGAACGGATTGACGGGCTTGTTGGTATAACCGCATATAAATCCGCCTTCAACTCTCCTTAGAGCAGGGCAAACGCTCATGACGCCTATTGTATAGAGTTATATATTTATTACGCTCCGAACCCGCCGGACGATGGGGGCCTTTTCTATACGGCGTCGACGCGGGCCGCCCGCCGTCACGAAGTCCGCCTTGCCGATAGAAACGCCTTTAGGTCCTCCAGCGTCCCTATGTCGTAAAACTTGGCGTTAGAGGGGTATACGACTACGTCGGGCATCAACGACTCTGCGAAGTGGTTGAAATCTAGGTACTTCTCCTCGAGCCTACGCACGACGGAGCCCTCGACTACGTAGATGCCCGTCGATACGACGTATTTAAATTTCGGCTTTTCCCTCCAGGCGGCCAGCCTGCCGCCTGTCGTCTCGAGCACTCCGAACCTCAAAGAGGCCTCCACCTCCTGGCCCACTATCGTCAATTTGGCCGACGCCTTCACGTGCGCCTCTAAGACGGGCGCGATCTTCAAGTCGGTCAGGACGTCGCTGGGGGCCGCCAAGACGGGCTCGTCGCTTATATATTCCTTGGCGTAGTAGAGCTGTCCTGCAGTCCCCAACAGCTTCCTGGAGGGCACGAAGACGACTTCCGGGTGGAACTCGGCCACATACCGCCTCAATACGTCCTGCATGTAGAAGCCCACGACGTATATCTCGGCGCCATTGGACCTAAGCCACTCTACTGCGTAGTCCAGAATGGTCTTGTCGCCTATATTCGCCAGAGGCTTAGGCGCGAAATAGGTCAGAGGCCTCAGCCTAGTGCCGAGCCCCGCCGCCAACAAAAAGGCCTTCAAAGGTAGTCCTTAAGCCCGTATTTCTTCAAGTGGTGTTCTATCTGTTTCACCTCCTTCTCCATCTTCTTGGCCTCCACAATTATGTCGGTACGTTTCTCCTCGGCGCCCTTGCTCTTTATGGTACAAAAGCCGTCTGGCGTCAAGGCGCGGGCCTCGCAGTAGGCATATTGGCACCTGGCCCCGATACATTCGTCGTTCAGCCACGTACACCAGAACACTATCTTGTTGCCCCTAATTGTGGGCTTTAGGGCCTTCTTTCCGCACCTAAAGAGCGAAGACCCGTTCGGGCCGAAGGCGCACCTGGGGCCCAGACATGGCTCTCTACCGGACACAGTATAAAGCTTATGCTTCTATTAAAATTTTACAGGGACGTTATATCCGAGGGACTTTAGGAATTCGGCCACCTCTTCGAATTTAGGCGAAGAGCGCGCGCCCGGCCTGGTGACCTTTATGGAGGCGGCCGCGTTGGCGAAAAGCAGACGTTCGTACAGCGAAAAGCCGGCGAGCCTCGCCGCTATGTAGGCCGCCGCGAATGTGTCGCCGGCGCCTGTCGTGTCTACAGGCTGGAGCCTAAAGGCGTCGACGTATATGAACTCGCCGTCGCTGACGGCCATAGCCCCCTTGTCGCCTAGAGTCACTATTATCTCCCTAGCCGAGATGTTCTTGGCTATGACGTCCAAAGCCGCCCTGTGGTCTGTAGAGCTCGCCAAGAGCTTCGCCTCCGCCTGGTTCATGAAGACCACATCGACGCCGGAGAGCGCCTTAGAGGCCACTTCGAGCCCCTTCCTGGCCAACGCGGTGCCGCCGTCTATCGACACGCTTCTGCCCAGCCTCTTCGCGACCTCTTTGGCCTTTAGGATCAACTCCACGCGGCCGCTGGCGACGTGGACGTGGTCGACGCCGCCTAAAGCCGCCTCGTTTATATCGTCCGGCGAGAGGCCCATGTTGGCGCCCCTATAGGCAATCATGCGTTTAGCCCCGTCGGGCTGGACTAAAACCACCACGACGCCGGATCTGACGCCTCTTATCCTCTTCACAAAACTCACGTCTACTCCCTCCCCGGCGAGGTCCTTCAAGATCATGTCGCCCAGCACGTCGTCGCCTACAGAGCCTATAAATCTGGCCTTATGCCCCATTCTGGTTATGGCCACTGCGAAGTTCGCGGCGGAGCCGCCTCCGCCGGTATATATGTCGACGGCCTCTACGGACTGATCCAGCCCTGGCAACTCCGGCGTCTTTACGTATATGTCGTAATTTAAATTGCCTATTGAGGCCACTGAAGCCACAAGTGTATTTAACCACCATATATATTGTTGTGTGGTGGAGGACCTCCTACAGTTGAGGGAGGCCGTAAAGGAGAGGATAGCCCAGTTGGAGAGGGAGCTGGATCTGTACAAGAAGCTCCTGGCCGTGTTGGAGGAGGCGATAGGCGAGAAGTCCTTCACGACCGCCGCAGAGGAGAAGGAAAGACGCGCCAAAAAGCCCTTGGAGGTACAGATCTTGAAGTCCAAAGAGGGCGAGGAGCTGGGCACGGCCGAGATATATGAGGACGAGATCGTATTGAGGCCGAAGGCGCCCGTCAAGCTCGAAGGCGTGTTGAGGCGTTTCTTCCTCGAAAAGCTGTTGGAGAGATATAAGGAGGAGGACGAGGAGGCCGTCAGGCGGGGCGAGAAACGGGCGGCGCTCGAATATCAGGTAGAGGAGGAGGGGGAGGCCGTAAGGGCCATAGTGGTGAAGAACTACGGCGACGAGAATAGACGTAGGGAAATAATAAGGGCGTTCCGGTGGACTCTCGAAAGAGCCCTTAAGGCGTAACTTCGGGGCCCTGCTCCACTTTGACCTTCTTCTGGTTCTTATAGATCTCCAGGAGCTCGTCCACAGTGGTGGCCTCCTCCGGGCTCTTGTCTGTCCTATAACGCCCCGTAAATCTGGGGAACCTAATGGCCAGCCCTACCTCCGGCCTCACGGCGCCTAGACAACAAGTGTGGAGGGGGGAGAGGGTTATCTCGGCCCCGATGATCTCCAAGACCACCCCCGGCGTGAACCAGACGTCCGGCTCCATCCTAGAGGAGACTCTCGGATGTCTGTGGTCTATCCTGTAGGGCTCCAACATCTGATACATCTTTTTGAGGTCGGCGTCGGTGAAGCCGCTGCCGACTTTACATACAGTATAGAACATGTCGGTCTTGGGGTCGTAGGCCGCTGTGAGGAAGGCGCCGTAGAGCCCCGCCCTCTTGCCCCTCCCGTAGAAGGCCCCCACGACCACTAGATCTACAGTATCGCTCATCTCGCTCCTATAGTCCCTCTTGTATTTTATCCAATTCCAGCCGCGGGCCCCCATCTCGTAGACCGACACAGGGCTCTTGCAGACCAGGCCCTCCATGCCCATGGATATCGCCTCGTGGAAGAAGAGGTCCACCTTATCCTCGTCGTCGAAAAGGGCCCACTTCGCTATGACTACGTCCTCGCCCTCCTTCACAATCTCCGACAGCCTCAAGCGCCTATATATGAGCGGCTTGTCTGTGAGGTCCTCTCCGTCTAGGTACAACAAGTCGAATATGTTGAGCTTAGCCGGGTACTCCTTGACGGCCGCCTCAACCTCGTGTTTGCGCTTCCTGTGCATCAACTCCTGGAACGGCAACAGATCGCCGGTCTCGGGGTCGACCGCCACTATTTCGCCCTCCAGCACCGCCTCTCTGGCCGAGACGGCCTTTCTGACGGCCTCGACTACGTCGGGATATGCGTGAGTTATGTTTTCGAGCCTCCGGCTGTATATAGATACGTCCCGCCCGGATATATGTATCTGCGCCCTCTCCCCGTCGTATTTGTACTCACATATCGCGGCGCCCCCCAATTTGGTCAGAATCTCGTGGGACGAGCTGAGCCTCTGGGCCAACATGGGCATGACGGGGACGCCCGGCGTTATCTTCACCTCGGCCAGGCCGGCCGCCCCCTTCTCCGCCACGAGCCTAGCCAGGTGGCCCAAGTCGGGCCTCACGTTGTAGGCCCTCTCCAGGGCCTCCTCCGAGACCCCGAAGGCTTCGGCCAAGGCGTCTATGACGGTCATATCGGCGACGCCTAGCCTGAGCCTCCCCACCACGAAGCGGGCTATGTATTTGGCCTCGTCGGGCGACGCCTGGGAGAAGAGGGATGAGAGGAGCGATATCTTCAAGTCCTGCGAGCCCTCCCCGGAGGCCTTGGCGATTTTGAACAGATAGTCGTATACTTGAGCCACCGAGAGGCCGCCCTTCTTGGCGCCGGCGAAGGCCAAGAGCGTCTGCGCCTGCCGCCTGGAGAGAGCCCTCCTCGCCACCTCCCCCATGTCTCCGGTCTTCTTGTAGAGCTCCTCCAGCTCTTCGACCTTGGCGCCGGAGGCCCTTGCCAGCGCCCTTAAACAGAGCTTCTCGCCGACTCCGAGCTCCACGCCCTCCCAAGGCGGCCTTACGTCGCCCAGAATTATGTATATCGCCTTGTCTATCTCGTCGGGGCCCAACTTCTTGAAGAGGCCCACCAACAGCTTCACCATCACGGTCCTCTGAGTCGTCGACTCTATCGACGCGAGGGCCCTTGCGAGCTCTACGAACTCCACGTATTCAACCGGCCGGCTTAAAAATATCGTTGTAGGTAGAGCTCTAGGTATGTGGCGTCTACCCTCTCCCTGAGCCCCAGCCTCTCGGCGAATGCGCCTATCTCCGCCTCGGCCGCCTCGACGGAGGCCTCCGACGAGGCCAACGCCTCCACCTCGACGAACTGCCCGAGCCCCTCCACGTCGTCGAGGGAGACGGTCAACGTCCCGTAGGCGTAGTACTCCCTCCTCTTTTTTATCGCGGCGACTCTCCTAAAGCCCAGAGCCTCCAAAATGCGCTCCACATCGCCCTCGGCGACGGCGGTCAGCTCGAGGCGGGTCTTGGCGCTGGATTGTAGTCGAGGCCCCTTGTAGGAGACCTCGACGGAGCCCCCCGAAAATCTGACGCGCAACGCCTCGTCCGTCTTGGCGAAATCGCGACAGGGATGTTGATAATAGACGTCGACCTCCTCCTTCCTCTCCAGAAGGGAGGCGCCCAGCCTCAAAAGCTCCTCCCTCACCTTGTCTATATCGGCGCGAAATTTGAGCTCAACCTCCAACATTCTTACAGGGCGGCCTCGCCGGGTCGGAGACCTCTAGGCCGAAGAGGTAACACCTCGACGTGACCTCGCCGAAATATGCGCACTCGCGGCAATCGTCTGGGCGGCCTGGCACTATGCGCACAACAGCTCTAGCGGGAGGCCGCGGAGGCGCAGAGGGCATCTGCAGAGGCGGCGGAGGGGCGGGCTGTTGGGCCGGCGGTTGCGGGGCGATGGGCGGCTGGACGACGGGCTGTGGAGGCGGCGGAGCCGGCTGGGCGGGCGGCTGTGGCGGCGGTGGCTGTTGGGCCGGCAAGGCCTCAGCCAGCGGCTTGACCTCAGAGGCGGGTTGAGTAGGGGCAGGCGGCAACGGGAGCGGAGGCGGCGGAGGGGCGGGCGCCGTTGCGGGCGGCGGGGGCGTGGGGGCAGGCGGCGCCTGTGGGGCCGGGGCGCCGATCTGTATTCCGAACTCCTCGCTGGCCCTGCGGTATACAGCCTCGAGCGCCTTGGGCACGTCCTCCACGCCCTCTAGGACCTTCTGGCCGTCTATAACCACCGCCGGGAAGGCGGTGACGTTATACCTCTTGAGGATGGAGACGAGGGAGCGGAAGTGAGGCGGTATCCTCTCCACGGGCTGGTCTATCAGCTTGACCACCTGCTCCGCCGCGTCCTGTCTGATTTTGACCGTGGCGAGCCTCACCTTATCCCTCCTCTCCACTTTAGACCTTATCTCCTCTATGGCCTTCTTGAGGGACTCCTCGAGCTCTTGGCTCCTCCCCGAGATTACAAACAGCTCTACGTACACGTTTTCAACTACGCCCCTCTATTTAAGCCTAGTGTTTGCGAGATTATGCGGGAACGCCACAACTCCCGCTCTATCACCTGCCCCTCGGGCCTCAGCTCGTAGAATATCTGTGTATTAAAGAGGTAGAGCCTCTCGGGGATCCCCACATTGCTCGTGACGTATCTGACCAACGCGTCGCCTAGGAGGCGCCGCTCCAACATGGTCTGGGGGAGCACCACGAAGTTGGGGGGGACGTATACGCCCTCCACCCCCCACTTCAAGCCCCGCAACGAGTCAAGAGAGGCCTCCCTCAAGCCGTCCACCAAGGTGGCCTCGATCAAAGAGCGTCGTAGCTCCATCTCGGAGAAGCGGGGTATCTCCATCACGAGCTTGCCCGCTATTTTGGCCGAGTCGTGGGCCAGGTCCTTGACGGGCTGGACCACGCCGAGGGAGCCGCGGACCTCCCGCCTCTCCCATCCGTTAGACCTAACTATGAACTCCACAGTGATGAAGACGCCGAGCCTATAGTTCGAGAGCACCTCGTCGGAAGTCTTCAAGGGGAGGCCTTTGATCTTCCTCTGCATAGAGGAACGGACGTGGGAGATAAGCCTAGCTCCTTCCTCTAGAGAAAGCATAAAAGAAAAAGGGGAGGGTTTTAAAAAGGTCCTGGGGGTATTACTTGGGCGGCGCCAATATCTGCATCAAGCGCCTCCTCCTCCAGTTGCTGTACTCCATCAGCAGTATCGCCACGATTATCACTATCACTATGATCAACACTATCCACAACACCAACTCGGGTATCGGTATCCTCACGCCGCCGATGGTTATGCCGGCGGTGCCCGGAACGGTCACCTTGACGGCGACGGTCTGTCCAGCAGGCGGCGTTATGGTGGCAGAGCCCACGTGGTTCTGCTGGGCGGTCACCTTAATGGTGTACTGCTGTCCGGCTAGCACCTCAACGCTGACGGGGGCAGACGAGAAGCTCCTGTACAGCGTGCCGTTGGCGTAGTAGACGTCCACCTGCGACACCAAGTTGTTTATGGGATAGCCGTTGTCGTCCACTGCGGATATCTGCAGTATGGCAGTGGGCACAGTGATGGTCTTAGTGGCGGTCTGCCCGGCAGACGGGGCGAAGGAGCCAGTGCTGTAGGTGCCAAACGGCGTATTGGCGACTACGTTGTACTGCAGAGCCGCGCCGGCGGGGTCTTGGGCGAGCACCTCAGCGCTGACGGAGCCAGTGCCCGAGGCCACCACAGCGCCGTTGGGGCCTATTATCTGTATGGGCCACTGCCCAGTGGTGCCGTAAGCCTGGTCGATCACAGAGGCGGATATCTTGGCGGTGGGTATTACTATCTGCACGGCGGCGGTCTGGCCGCGCTGGACGGCGACGGATTTGCTCCAAGTGTAGCCGAAGGCCTGCGCCGATATGGTGTAAGTGCCGGCCAGCACCTCGGCGGTGACGGAGCCAGTGCCGGTGGCGACATTGGCTATCTGTATCGGCGAGCTGGTAAGGGCGGTGCCGAAGGCGTCAACGACGCTGGCGGATATCACAGCCGAGGGCACGCTCACCACGAAGGTGCCAGGTCCGGCGACAGTTAGCGAGGTGGTGTTGACCACAGTAGCCCCGCTGGGAGTCTTGACGGTAGTGGCCACGGTGACGTTGTAGGTCCCTACGTATTTGCTTAACGGCAGGTAGGCGGCGACCTCGCCGTTGCCGGAGGCCACGGTCTGCCCGTTAATAGATATGGTGACGGGCCAGTCGGTCCTGAGCTTGCCGGAGCCGTCGACTGCCTGGACTGTAGTCTGGGCCAGCAGACCTAGCGATGCCAAGTCCAGCGAAGTGGGCAGATTGGTGGTGGTGAAACTGGCCTTAAACGGCGTAGACAGCTTGACGGGCACGCCGTTGATATAGACGGTGTTTATCTCCATGGTCAGCGGGTAGCTGACGCTAGTGGGTATGGGTTGCGACGGCACTATGTAGCTGGTTCCAGATACTGTGACGGTCTTGAACGGTATGGCCACAGTCCCCTGCGGGGTCTGCAAGTAGAAGGTGCCGGAGGCGCCTACGCCGGATTGCGCTATGGGCAGTTGTTGCATGAACGTGACTGTCGAAGTTATGGAGTAGCCGCTACTGGGCACGGTGGCGCCGCGCTGTATCGAGAAGGTGCCAGTGGCGACGGGCACCCATATCTGGGCGTCGGCCGGAGCGGCGGCAGTGCTGGTGGAGTACGGATACGACACCTCGTAGTCGAAGTTGGTGGACGGCAACTGCGACAAGAAGCCGGCCGGGTAGCTGGATATCAGCCTGTCGTACACGGTCACGGCGCCAGTGGAGCCGGTAGTGCCGTTGAAGTAGAACATGGCGCCCTTAGTGCCGTCGTCGTATACCTGCACCACCACGCCCGCCAGAGGCTGGCCGTTGGGGCCGTAGACCGTCAACGTGGCGGGATAGACGTAGGTCCTTATCTCCGCGGCAGTGCTGGCGTTGCCCAGCTGGTATACGTCGTTGCCTACATCCTGCTGGTATATCCATATGAGGTACGCGGGATCTTTAGTTATCACAGACAGCGGATATCCGTCGAACCAGCTGACGTAGACCACGCTCCTCTTGCCGATGGAGCTTATGTCGGGTAGATCGAAGACCAGCTTGCCGCTATTATCGGTGAATATTATGGCGTAGACGTTGTGGTTCTGGTCGAACAGCACCACGGTCTGGTTGGCCAGCGGCCTGGCGTTCCAGTCAAGTATGTACCTCAACGGCAATTCGGGGAACGTGAAGTAGTACTTGAAGTCGTAGTCGCTAGAGTTGACGGTCAAGGCGCCCCAAGTGCCCGCAGTATAATTATCTACGGACCTCTTGTCGCCGTTTTCGAGGGCTACATTGAAGGTGTAAGTCCAGCTGGTGTTATTAGCGTGGCTTGCATACAATATGTTCTCGGGGTAGAAGGTGGGGCTCAACGGCTGTAGGTTGAAGGTCTTTATCAGCAAGGTGTAGTTGTTCAACATGTTCTGCATCTGCAATATGGCGCTGTTCAGCTCGGCCTTGATGACAGGCGATAGAGTCCTGTTGGCCTGCTGGTACACCATGGGCAGGAAGTGTTTCAGAGTATCCACGACGCCGCCGTAGTAGACGGACAGCGAGTAGTTGTACGGCTGTCTATACACGTCGAGGCTCCATATCCCGCTGGCCTTGATGGCGTAGGACAGGCCGAAGCCGTAGTCGTTCAACGGCACGGTGGTCTGGCTGTACATAGGCACGTAGACGCCGCCCTGCGCCGAGACGGGTATGGCGTAGCTGGAGCTACCACAAGACATCACCACGTTGGATACGATTATCGGGAACGAGGCGTTGTTGTAGACGGTCAGATAGTCCAGCGCGGTGGTGGGCAACTTCAACGAAGTGACGCCAGCTAGGTACAACTCGACGACGTTCCAGACGTGCAGGCCGGTGTAGTTGGCTATGGCCAGAGCGCTAGTGCCGCCTATCGGGAAGCCCAAGCCGGCGACCTTGCCATAAGCGTCGTAGAACTCGTCCAGATAGGTCTTAGTCCATACGGGCACGGAGGACTTGGTCTGCGGCGTCGAGGCGGGGACGTAGTTCACCACGAGGTACCTCTT
>JBEULO010000114.1:0-22137 GCA_041287225.1 Thermoproteus sp. | reverse complement strand
GCGGCGGTCTCGTATCTGGTCTGGATGTACAGCGGGCACGGTATAGATGTGGCAGGCCCCTCGGCGGCAATTTCGCTGGCTGTGGCGCTAGTTGCCGCTATTTTGTACCGCATAGCAAGTATTTAGGGACATCCCAAAAAGATTTAAGTAGAAGACGCGTAGATATGTCGTGGATGTAGACCGGTTAATCCAAGATGTGGCGAAAGTTCGTCAGTATCTTGATGGCTACTTCTTTAAATTCTCGGATGAAATTATAGGGGCGCTTATAGCTATGTTGAGTCGCGAAAACTACATAATGATAGGGCCGCCCGGCACTGCGAAGACCATGTTGGTCGCATCTCTATCGAAACTGCTCAAGGCTAGGTGGTTCTACCGCTTATTGACTAAGTTCACGGAGCTGGAGGAGATCATAGGGCCTATAGACGTAGTGGAGTTGCTTAAGGGGAACGTGAAGAGGATATACGCCAATTCGATAGTCGAGGCCGACGTGGCGTTGCTCGACGAGATATTCAACGCGTCGAGCGCCATATTGAACACGCTCTTGACTATACTCAACGAGAGGGTGATATTCGACGGCGGGGCCGTGGTCCCCGTAAGGACTTGGACGGTCTTCGGCGCGTCCAACAGAGTGCCCGACGAGGAGGAGCTACAAGCGCTTTACGACCGCTTCCCCCTGAGGGCGTTCACTAAATACGCGTCGCCCGAGGAGACGGAGGACCTATTGAGGTCCGGCTTGGCCTTGAGGCAGGAGTTCGAGCACATGAGCCCTCTGATGACTATGGACGATATAAAGAACCTCAACGAATATGTGGGCAAGATGGTCTACGAAAATAGAGACGCGTTGGTTAGGCACATATCGCCGTTAATAGCGGCCTATCTGGACCACATAGTCATATCGAACAGGACTAGGGTGAAGGTGCCCATCTACGTGATGTCGTACCTGACTATTTTGGGCATAAGGCCCGGCGATCTAGACGCGTCAAGCATACGCGCGGCAACCATAAAGGTCTTGAAGTATCTAGTACACGACAAGGAGGACCTCGGCGAATATGAGGCCTTTGTGGCGTCGCACATGCCCGGCAATTTGTCTATGCTGTACGATATGATAAACGAAATAAAGGCGCTTATAGCCAACAACGCCGTGACTATAGCCCGCGAGAAGCTACGCGAAGCCGAAGAGCTTTTAGATAAGGCCTACGCAGACCCGACGCTGTATAAGTTCTTCACCACAGAGATGGCCGAGATAAAGGACGCCCTCAGCATGTTGAGAAGCCAATTGTAGGCGTGGGCGCCCTGCTGAATGTCGACTATTCAGACGAGCTGACCAGACTTAGAGTACAAGAAATCATACGTTACATCCAGAGGCTCGGCCTCCCGATAAAGCTCAACAAGATATCCTACGAGTATATAGCCGATTCGTTTTACGCGCATTATCGTATCCCAATCCTTGCCCCCTCGCCCTCTAAGGACGAAGAGTCTTTATGGTATGTATTTCTAAAATCTTATATTTCATCTGATTTATATCAAGAAATAAGTAAATTAAGTAAATATAACTACTCGATATCTAGGTCGGCTTCGGTCAAGTTGCTAAGAGCGTTCAATAGCCTCCTCTCCAGAATAGAACGCGGTACGGTACAAGGGATGCGTGAAGGCGATGAGAAGAACATCCAGAAGTTGATGAACAACCAGTCGTTGAGACAAGAAATCACGAACCTACTGCGCTTCTATATGGGCAACGTGAAGAACTTGGACAGAATTAGGAAGTCCATATCTAAAATACTGGGCGACGACGTGGGCAAGGAGGTCGCCGACCTCCTATTCGACGTAGATATAGACCCCTATAGGGCCAGGCTGGCGAAAATATTGGAGTCTCTAGTGAAGATATTATCTAAGGTGGACCCATATGTAAGCGAGGGGGTGATATTCGAGCGTGTAGGCGTGCCTTCAGGGATTAGGAGCATCAAGAGTTTTTCCGACTTGAAGAAAGTAACAAATCTCAGCAAGGCCATCTACACGGCATCGCCCACCCTATTCGCCTACAAGTTGGCCACCAAGTCGCTCTCGGTCAAGGACATGTCGCTGGACACCCGCGAGAAGATATACATGTTGGTCGACAAGTCCGGCTCTATGTTCTATTCGGTTTATGACGGATTTGCTATGGACATGACACAAAAGATCACATGGGCGACGGCGCTGGCTGTAGCGCTTATGAGGCACAGCAGGAAAGTCATGTTGAGGTTTTTCGACCAGATGGTGTATCCCCAATTGACTAATGTAAAGGATGTCATAAAGGCGTTGCTCAGAGTCTTGCCTCTAGGCGGCACGGACATAACTTCGGCAGTCCATACGGCAGTCATGGACTCGAAGAATATAGGCCTCAAGAGCTATAAGCTCGTAATAATAACAGACGGCGAGGACGACTTCGTGAACCCCGACGTACTCAAACAAGCAAAGGATGCATTTAGAGACGTCAAGGTGCTCCTGATAGGAGGCTCTAATTCCATCATAGAGTCCGAGTTGCCCACTATAAGAGTGGACTCTACAGATATAGAGTCTTTGAGATATATTTTGAAAAATATATAAAAAGAATAACTATATAGAAAATACTTTTAAGCAATTAAAATAGGGCTTTTCATGATGGTGAAAGAAATACTGCGTAGACCGCCGGTGACGATACCCATAACGGCCACTTTAGAACAAGCCGCCGAGGCTATGGCGGGTAGCAACGTGGGGCTCCTAGTTATAGTGAACCCCAACGAGCCAAAGAGGCCTCTAGGAGTTATAAGCGAGAGGGATATAATTAGGGCGCTGGCGCGCAAAATGCCTCTAGCCACTACAGTAGATAAGGCGGGCACAATGGGCAGTTTTGTGTGGATACGAGAAGATGAGAGCGTATATAGAGCTGCATACCTCATGAGAAAACACCATATAAGGCATTTAGTAGTCCTTAACGGTAACGGAGAGCTTGTAGGCGTCTTGTCGATAAGAGACCTAATAGCCGAAGACAAAATAATAGAAAGCCTGTCGGCGGATAAAAGACCCGCGACGAGGGAATAATTGTATATATAGCCCGTTTTTAGGCTTCATGAACAAAACCGTATTGATGGTCGCGATAATAGCCGTCGTGGTCGTCGTAATTGCGGTTGTGCTCATCTTAAGGCCGCAGACCCAACAGTTCCCGAAGGTCCTCAACGTCTCGTCTCTAAGCCAGCCCGATGGGGTATATGTGTACGATGTCTATGTGGGCAGGAATAAAGTCCCGCTGGTCTATGTTCAGTACAACAAAAACGTATTGTTGGTATTACCTCAAAACGCCAGCGTGGCGTATGTCCTGTTCTCTCAGAGTAGGTTCAGCGAGCTCTACAAGTCGTCAAATACTACGTTCTTCGCGATGAGCTACCCCGTGTTGTTGGGCTCCTGTATGAATTTCAGTATAACGGAGATAATAGCGGGGGTGCCCGCCAGAGTCGCCAACCACATATGTAGCGCCCAACAGCTCCCGACATTCACCAACTTCGTGGAGGTCGCGTCCACCTTATCTCAATCCCCCCAGCCAACTACGCTGTCGCTCATCGGCACAGCCCAAACTCCGTTTGGCCAGGCCGCAGTGTATAAAAACTCAACAACAATAACTTACTTGTTCTATAATATAAACTTTAACTATACAATATATATGCTTAATAATGGGGTTATTTATGAATTCTCTATATTGATACCATTGCAGCAATACGCCTATAATGTGACTTACGTGTTGAGGTCGGTGGCTCAAGTCAACTCCACATATACGAGCTTGATTTCTAACCTCTCCGGCGTGTTGCCTATTAGCGATATGGGGGGACTCTCGTTGGTCGAGGCAGCCAAGAAGCTCGGCATGGAGATAAGCGCGGGGCAGCCCACAGTACTGGCCTATTTGGGCCTTAACGATACGTCTTCAGCGCGGTTGCTCCTATACAACTATACGCTCTTTAGGGGGGCAGGCCTAATAATATTGGACCCGCCAAACCAGCCGTTGATATATGCCGAGAGGCTTAGATGTCTCTATGCGAATACGACGAATAAAACCCAAGTAATAGACGTATTGCAGGAGATCTACAGAGGACTGTTGGACAACATCAGCGATCCATACGTAGCGTTGCCTAACAACACATGTCCAGTGGATATTTCTTCGGAGTCGGCTCTGTTGTCGTTGGCGCTCGCCGGGCTCAACATGCAGGCCCAAACAGCCTCGTCACCGGTAGTAATAGTGGTATATCCCAACGGGACCTATACGGCCATAACTGGCTACAACCCATCGGCCCTAAAGGCCGCATTGGGCAGATGAGATGTAAAGCCCTAGTTGCCGATATAGACGGGACGTTGACTGCATCTAGGAACACCTATGAGCTCTCGCTGGAGGCTCTAGCCGCTTTAAGGATCATAAAGAGCAGAGGCGTCAAAGTCGCGTTGGCTACCGCCAACGGTCTGGACTACGCCTTATCGATAGCTCGCTACCTCGGCGTGGGCTCGGTCATCGCAGAGAACGGCTGTATTATACACCTCGAAGGCAATACCTACGAGCTCTGTTCTGGCGATATACGCCATGAGGTGGTTCCAGCCGCGTTGTCCACAGGTCTCGTTAGGGAGAGCGAACAAAATAGGTGTAGGAAATACGACATGGCGTTCTATCCCTTGGTTGAGCCGGATTTAGCGTTGGCCGCCTTGAGGTCGAAACTCGGCGGTAGGTATCATGTGGAGTACAGCGGCTACGCCATACACATAAGGCCTAAGGGGGTGGACAAGGGTACGGGATTGTCCTTTTTATGTAAGGCTTGGGGTGTGCCCTGTAGCCTAGTGGCTGTCGTCGGAGATAGCGAGGTGGACGCACCCATGTTGGCCGCTGGCTGGGGCATTGCCGTGGGCAACGCCGACGATGCCGCCAAGAAGGCGGCTAGGCTTACTGTAGAGAGCCCCAGCGGTCTGGGATTCGCAGAGGCCGTAGATGTAATACTAGAGGGGATCGCTTGTAGCGACTAACTGCAATATATTTTTCCATCAGGTTTCCTTTTGTGAGCACGGTAGAGGCCGGAATACTGGCGAGCAATTTCGCGAGGCTGGCCCTAATGAATGCAGCCATAAGGCCGGACAAAAGGCTGGAGACCCTGTACGACATATTGACGAAACTCGGTTATTTCGTGAAACGCGGCGAAGTTTATGTGAGGACGGGCAAATTGCCTCCAGAACGCGGAGATACCATTGTGGCTAAAGTCGTAGATGAAATAATAGTCCCGTACCTCTTGGGGAGGCCTGTCGACCTAAAGCCCTCGCTCCTCCATTCATTTACTTATATATTTCAGGGCTTAAGGATAAGAGTAGCCACAGAGATACTGCCTTGGGGCGGATTTACGTTAGTCGCCGGCTTCTTGCCGTGCGGTTTCTCGTCAGAGCTTTCGGCTCAAGCCGGCAGGGACTTAGTCCTAAGCGAGGACCTACAAGACGTGTTGGATATAGAAAGCGAGCGGCTTTCTGTGTTGCCCATAATGAGCTCGCCCCTATCGTCGTATTTAGCCCCAGCTGCGTTTATAGCGCTAGAGCCGTCTACAGACCTCCAATTTATTAAATCGAAATATGGCATATTTGATACTGTAATAATTTGCCATAGACCTATAGATTTTAGTGTTGTCAAGAAAATAGGTAGTGAAATTATATTTATATATATAAATGGCGTATTGGGAGAGCTCGCCTCTTTGATAAATAAGGCGCTAGGCCTCGAGGAGCCCCCTCAATGCGGCGAGGTCGTCAACAAGATGGGCGGTCAAATTATACACAACGATGAGGATATGTGTATTATAAGTTCTCGAGGATAGGCATTATCAATTCGTTGGGAGGGTCCTTTATGGCCGATATATAGTACACCCTACTCGCGCCTACGGCTTGCGCCATCTCATCGCCTTCTATAAGCGTCCCTATCTCCTCGGCTAGATCCCTCTTGTTCCCTATAAGTATGGCCTTCCGGAACGGCTTCAAGCCGCTGTCTAGGAGGGCGCTATGTATTTCAGCTATGGCCCTTAGCGACGATGGGTCAGTTACATCGTACATGTACACCATCAGGTCCACATAGAAGGACCACATCCTGCTGAAATTCAACGCGACTTCTCGCGCCAGCTGTCCGGGCACATCTATTACGTCCATCTCGTAGTCGCCGTAATAATACCTATATACGCCCGGCCTTAAAGTCACGCGGGGCTTCAGCGAAAGTCCAAGAAGCCTATAGATGTATGTGGTCTTGCCTACGCCGCCTACTCCCAAAACTGCCCATATAACTCTCTTCACGGGCTTCAAGTAGCCTGTCTACTAATAACTCTAACTCTTCAAGTTCCCGCTCGACGAGTTTTATCCTATTGTATATCTCCTCGCCTCCGCCCGCCAGTATTGACGCCAACACCTCTACGTCCTTCATGCTCACACCGACTTTTGGCGGCGATTTTCCCGAGCGAATAGACCGCATAGCCATATAGGAGGATTAAAACAACTGCCGCCACATCGCCTATGTTGACTCCTGGGAGGAACCTTATCCTCAGATAGCCCAACAACAAGCCGCCGATATAGAGGTACAATAGGAGCAGAGCCAGGGAGGACAACACGACTGCCAGCGCGGTCTTCATACGACTATCGACAATATGGAGGTAATAACTGTTAGGTAGGTAAGCCCCTTGAATATATCATATTCGCCCATGGGGCCGTCTCCCACCAGGAGTCTAACCAAGCTGATTATATTCGAGTCGCAATTCTGCTGGACCTTCCCATTTACCAAGATGGTAGGTCTCGCTATTTTGCTCCGCCCTTTTATGCCGCGTGCAGAGAATACGATCAAAATGCCGTTCACTATATACGGCATCGAGGCGAAGACCAGCTGAGGCACCATGTCGTATACGGCGGCCAGAGTGGCTATCTCAGCTCCCAGGAAGTAGCTGCCAACATTGCCGTTAAACGCCTTCGCCGGGTACCTATTGTATAGGAATAGCGCAAGGGAGGCGGCAACATGTACCGCGAAGGCGTAAGACGCCGTCAAATCGCCTTTAAGGAATGCGCTTATGGATAGAGATGCGCCGATTATCGCGTTGGAGAGGGGCAAGAAGCCGTTTACCGGATCTAACATATTGTAGGCGTTGGTCATAATCGGTATCGAGAGCACTGCAAGCCAGGATGGGCTGTAGAAAGTGCCCATAAACGGTAGAGTCATGCGGAGCTTGACGGTAAGATATAGGAAGACCGCCGCCACTAGGGGCACGGCCACGCGTATCGCCTCGCTCACGTCATAGACGTCGTCTAGGAGCCCCACTAGGCCCACGGCCGCCGCCAGCGCCGCGACGTATATCAGCCTCATGTCGAAGAAGGAAAGCGCTACGAGCCCCGCCAGGCCCGAGATCATGGCGATAAGGCCCCCCGCTTTAGGCACGCCGCTCCTGTTTTTATAGACGTCGATAGAAACGAGGCCGCGCCTTTTCTGGTAGTCCAGCCATAAGGGCCCCAACGCCGCGCCTGCTACAAACGCCAGGAGGACCGCCAGCGCCTCCAACATGATCACAAATAGCCCAGCAATATAGGCAGGACTAACGTCGCGTCGGCCATTATGTGTGCGGATTTAGCCCGTTGTTTCACCTTACCCCAAGTTATGGCCTCTCTAGGCCTCGCGCCGCTTAAAGAGCCGTCGTACTCAGTCGCCGTTGTTATATATACTACGTAGTCGAGGCCGCCCTTGAATTGCGCCCACCATATGACGTGATGTTTAGATATGCCGCCGCCGACTATTAATGCCGCTAGGCTACGGGCGGCGCCTACAAGATCTCGTAGCTCCTCCTCATCGCGCAGGATGTCCACTAGGATGCGCCTACTGCCTCTTTTAACCCTCTGGACGTCGTTGTAGGTCAAAATCGCAGTGCCGACTGCGCCGTCCACTATGCCCGGCACGAAGACCTTAACGCCGGCCCTGGCGGCGGCTCCGAGAATAGAACCTTCGGGCATCATCTTGCCGAAATGTTCGGCGAGCTCGAAGGTGCCCACTCTATCTCTATCCAGAGAGTCAAGCGCCTTGAACACGAAACGCTCCACATAGGGCCCGTATTCCTCCCTCCTCAACACTAAATTGCCCAATCTGTGATATCCCCTATTGGATAGATCTATATCGTCCAGGTCGAAGGAGGCCGGCATGTACTTAGCCCCCTCGGCCTTGGCTATATCGTGATCCAACGTCCCGGCCGTCGTCACGATGACGTTGAACAATTTTCGACGTATCGCATCTACAATAATTTCCCTTAAGCCCGTGGCGACTAGGTTAGCCGTAAATGAGAAAAAACGCAAATCGGCCCTCTCGACGGCCTCTTTCAATATTTCTGCAGCCTCGACTACATGAAGTGCTTGAAACCCGCCGATCTTCCTGTAAATCTCTATAATTTCCTTCATCTAACTATTTTTATCTCGTCTATAAGGCCGGCCTCCAATAGCTTCTTTAAGGCGTTTCTCACCTCACGGGGCGTCGTGTTGAGCTTCGACGCTATGTCCTCCACCGAATTGGAGCCGTCGACTAGAGACATGACGCCCTTCATGAAGGGGTCGTCCAACGACGCGCTCTTGCCGGAAGGCATGGGCACCTCTCTGCCCGGTATCTTGTAGAGGTATATCTTGTGGGACCGCCACTCCTCGTATACCTCCTCCACTATGACCGGCCTCCACCCCGAAACCTCGAAGTCGTGACTTACAACTCTAGTGCCTGGCCTCAGCTCTTTCTCCAACTTGGGCTTAAGCCTCTCGTTGACCGACGTAAGTAGGTACATCGTTATTACATCCGCATCTGATATGTCGGCATCGAAGAAGTTCGTGTTTATAATTCTGGCCCTGCCCTCCAGTCCCAGATCTCTGATCTTGGCCGTGCTCTGTTCGTATAGGTCTTTACGTATCTCTATGCCGTAGGCATAGGCGCCGAACTCTTTGGCGGCCATTATGACTATACGCCCGTCGCCGCTGCCCAGATCGTATAGGACCTCGCCGGGCCTCACCCGGGCCAGTTGTAACATACGCCTCACGACCACCTCGGGAGTCGGCACGAAGGGAACGTCGTAGTACATATAGGTCAGGACTATATCCCCATATAAATCTATCAACGGGAGGTCCCAGGGGTATGGACTGGCCATTAGGTCTCTAGGAGCGAAATTTTTTATATTGTGGAGATCCAGAACGCGTGCCTCACCGTAGTAGACACAAGAGGGGCTCGTCGTCGTCGACAAGGCCTCCGCACTCCACAGCTCCGAATTGGATACAATATACGCCAGAGGAGGTGGAGCAGTTGGTCCTGGAGCTATATAGGAGGGGCTTCCCGCCGTCTCAAATAGGCGTGATACTCAGAGACCAATACGGCATACCGTTAGTTAAAGTCATAACCGGCAAGAAGATAGCTAAGATCTTAGAGGAACACGGGGTCAAGATGGAGTTGCCCGAAGACCTATTGAATCTGATAAGGAAGGCGCTGAGAATTAGGAGACACCTAGAAGAACATCCAAAAGACATGGGGTCGCGTAGAGGTCTTCAGTTGGTAGAATCGAAAATACATAGGTTGATAAAATACTACAAGAGGGTAGGCAAACTGCCCGCCGACTTCGAGTACTCGCCAGAGCGGCTTTCGCACCTAGCGACATAATGTGGAACTAGATCAATTCTTTCTAGATAGTATAAATAAGATCCTTGAATATCTTGACCAAGAGATCCTTACTATATATATAAGGAGGACTGTCGATGCGTTTATAGCAGGATATTTCCTGTTAGATAAGTTCGCAGATACCGCCCAGTTGAAGATCGCCGACTGGCCTCCAGACGCCGGGATCTGTCTGGGTTTCAGATGCGATGGGTTTTACGTCAACGAGAACGAAGTCGGCATAGAGGGGAATGTTTTCAAACTCAAGTCGCCAACTCCTATAAGTTATACTATATATAAATTAACCAAATTGATAACAACTACTAATAGAGATGATTTATTAAAATTATATATAGGCATCTATAGTTGGCTAGTAGATAACTGCACTACGAGGTGTAACGACCCTATGGATATAATCACAGAGCTTGGCGCCCGGCAGGAGTTATCGTTGCCTTTCCCCGAGGCGCCGTTAGGCAGATCTCTCTCCCTGACAACTCTTCCCATATTGCCGGGAGTCTTAGGGCGTGGAGTCAAAGAGGATAGACCTTTAGGGTCGCTCGACCCCAAGCGGGTTGTCGACATATTGGACGAGGCTTTGGGCGCCGTCTACGAGGCCGGCTTTTATCCCGCTCTAGCGGATAAATGGCTTAGATACGTCCCGGAGGGTTTCGATATAGCCACAAAGGCGGTAGAGCTAGAGGCGTTACTGGCCGGTTTCACGCCGGACGCCAACGGCGTCGAGTCGTACGTAGAGCTACTATCCAAGACGCTAGAAAATATCTTAAATAATAGATCGAATATTATTAATATTAATAATATATTCTTTATATATAAACTATCAAATTATTTGCCTTATTTTATAAAGATAAAAGGGCTTGTAGCGCTTAGAGCTGAGACCAATAGGGGTTTTGTGACCTCCCTAATAGCGCCCTTTAAGGAGGCCCAAAGGCTGAGGGGCTTGGCGGAGCGGCTTAAAGAGCTGGGCCATATTATAGAGTTCGAGTCGAGCATATTGATCTACGTGCCTAGAGACAAATGGCCGGAGGCATCTCGCTTGTTGCAGTTAGAATAACAACCGATATGCCCTGCGAGGTCTCGAGGACGTTGATGCCGGACGACATGGATGTCCCCCAGAGCCTCTATATCCGTCATATATGTGAGGACGGTAGGTACGTCTTGGCGGTAGGGGGCTCTGACTTGTTGAAACTAAAGAACACAGTAGATGACATCATGCGATGCCTAAAGGTAGTCGAAACTGTGTGGCGCGAGCTCGGCGGCGATTAATATATTTATACCCCTAGGTGTCCCATGTCGTGGCCGAGAGGCAACAAGTAGCGGCGCAACAGGAGAAGGTAGCTCTATCCAAGAGGGACGTATGGGCGGCTAAGAGGTGGTATACTGTATACACGCCTTCATATCTAAACGGGGTAGCAGTAGCCGAGGTCCCCGCATCGGAGCCCCAGAAGCTGTTGGGCAGGACGCTTGAGATTTCCTTCTTCGAGTTGACAAAGGACATATCGCACCTCCCCATCAAGATAAGGCTCCAGATAAACAGAGTAGACGGAAGCAACGCACATACGCGCTTCAAGGGCCTCGAGCTCTCGAGGGACTACATAAGGTCTCTAATTAGGCGCGGAACAAGCAAGGCGGTCGCCTACATCGACGTCACTACCCGCGACGGCTGGAAGTTGCGCCTTACGGTAATGGGGATAACGTCGACTCGGATTTCGACAAGCAGGAAGTCGGCAATAAGGAAGGCCTTCTCCTCGTTGGTATCGCAAAAGGCGCAGTCGCTAGACATGGGGTCGCTGTTGAAGGAGGTGCTCGAGGGCTCTTTGGCGGCGGAGCTCTTCGTGGCCGCTAAGAAGATCTACCCCATGAGGAAGGTAGAAATAGCGAAGATAAAAGTCCTCTCGTATCCCAAGGAGGAGGGGATAGTTGAGGTTAAGGAGCTACCCATACAGCAACAGACTAGGCAGTAGTCTAGGGGGGTTGCCTAAGCGCCTTTTCGATATACTTATAGACAGTTCCATGTTTCTTGCCCGATATGAGCATCAAGAGGGCCTCCTTGGCCACATAAACAGCGTCGGCGGGGCCCAAGACGCCCACATACCTGTCGCCCACTACGACCTTCACGCCGGCCAGCGCCTCGATTGTGGCCTTGGCCCTTCCGTCCTCGCCTATAATCCTCCCCTTCACCCTAGGCATATGTTGACGCTCCACATGCTCCTTGAGGTCTATGTACTCAAGCCTATAGCTTTCGTCTTCTAACTTCAAGGCGTCTTCGGGCGCAAAGCCCAGAGAGATGGCCTGCGCCATATCGCGTAGTTTCAATACCTCATCTACCGTCACGCCCTCGTTGGGCCTTATTATTATATAGAGGGAGGTTGAGTCGATCTGTATCGTAGCCCTATATCTGCCGGCAACGGCTTCGGCCCACCTCCTGGCGTTGGCGAGGTGTTTGCGCTCAATAGGCACCTGGACGGCTCCGCGTAGGTATTCCCCCATGGGTCTGCTCTACGCCGCAGTTAAAAATATACACGACAAGAATCTAAATTTAAACGCGATAGTATCTATGTGGGGTCGACAGACGATATAGATGTAGAGAGGCGGTACAGGACCGAGAAGGACCACGAATATTTCGAGACGCTGGATGAGGTGTTCAATGCCTACACGTGGCGCGCCTTGCTTTCCCTAATGAATAGGGGGGTGGTGGACGAAGTCCTGGGCCCGTTGGCTCAAGGCAAGGAGGCCCGCGTCATTTTGGCGCGCGATAAGGGGGGCGAATATATAGCCCTGAAAATATACTACACTACTACTTCAACATTTATAAAATCAAGATATAAATATATATTGGGTGATCCTAGATTTAAAAATAAAAAAATAAAAAAAGACATAATAGATATAGTAGAAGTTTGGTGCAGAAAAGAATTCGGGAACATCTCGGCGGCCTTTAAGGCCGGCGTCAAGGCGCCCAGGCCTATAGCCATAGAGAAGAACATCTTAGCCATGGAGTTTATAGGCGAGGGCGGGCGGCCCGCGCCTACGCTAAACGAGATAGGGCTCGGGGGGCTTGAAGACCCCGACGAGACTTTTTGGGAGATTCTGAGGAATATAGAAAGGGCTTACGTCTTGGCAAAACTCGTCCACGCGGATCTGAGCGAGTTCAACGTGATGTATCACAACGGGGACATCAGGATAATAGACTGGGGCTCTGCGGTAAAGAGGGAACATCCCCTCGCGTTGGAGTACCTCGCCAGAGATCTGAATAACATATTTAGGTTCTTCGGGGTTGAGCTGGACGGGACGCGCGTGGCGCGGCTGATCCACGAGAGGTCGGCGGCGCCATATAAGGAAGACGAAGAGGGGTGGCTAGTTGTCGGCGGCAAGACGCTCTATGAGGTCATCGACGAGCTAGGAGGTTGAGGCCAGTCTGCGCCCCTCCCCGAAGGCCCGCAGGTTCTTCTCGTCGAGCCAATCGACGAAGCCGTCCAGCCCCAACAGCTTGGCGACATATCCCAGTAGGACCGAGTTTTCGTATATGGGGTCTCCGATCTTTAAGGCCAGCTCGAAGGCGGGCACAAGCCTTAGTCCTCTATGTGCCGCCAACGCATTATATATCTGCTCCGGATCTACATACCTGCCGGGCACTTGGATCACCCTCTTGTTCACTATAAACAACGACTCGTCCTTTAGATACCTGAAGGCCCTCAACGCCTCTATGGCCTCCATGGCGACCACGTAATCAGCGTCGCCCTCCGAAACTACGGGCGCGTATACCCTCTCGCCGATTCTGACGTGCACCTCGACGGATCCCCCTCTTTGGCTCAGCCCATGTATTTCGGCTATCTTGACGTCGTATCCCGCCGCCACGGCCGCCCTGCCCAGCCATCTGGCCAAAGTCATCACGCCCTGGCCGCCGACACCGACGACTACTATGCTTGCGACCATAGCTCCAGCCACTTGCCTACCTTGTCCGGCTCTGCTGGCTTTATGGCGTCGTAGGGACATACTTGTGCGCACATAGAACAGCCGCTACAGAGGCTCGGATCTATCCACGCCTTGCCGTCTGGCAGTTTAGTTATGGCGTAACATTTCAACAAGTTGTAACATATACCGCAACTCTTACACCTATCGGGGACCACGTAATATTTAGGCGGCTTGAAGCCGCTCCTCCTGGCGGCCCTCAAGGCCTCCAAGACGCAGGGCCTTCTGGAAATTAGGGCGACGGGCTCTCCCGACTTGGCTTCGGCTATCGCCTTCCTGGCGGTCTCTACGCTCTTCTTAACGTCGACGGGATCTACGACGTAGTGCTTTATGCCGACCGCCTCAATAAGTCGCTCCGCAGGCACGGCTCTGCTCGGGCTGGGCTGTCCGCCCGTCATGGCGGTATATTCGTTGTCCATAACGACGAGCACTAGCGGGACCCTTTTGGTCTTAAGGTCTATTAGTTGCGGCAACGCCGCGTGGTAGAACGTAGAGTCGCCTATAGTGGCCACAACTAGCTTCTCCCTATCGGAAAGCGCTATGCCCATGCCCAAGCCGAGGCTAGAGCCCATATGCGTGGCCAAGTCCTGTTGCCCGGTGTTGATGCCCAAGGTGTAACATCCGATGTCGCCAGACCAAACTATCTTCTGTCCGGCTCCTGCCACCTTCAACGCGTAGAAAGTGCCCATATGCGGGCATCCGGGGCAGAGGTACGGCGGCCTTGGCGGCGGCTGGAGCGGCGGCTCGGCCGGATCGGCCAGCTTGACGCCCAGCCCCAACGCCTTAGAGAGCCCCTCCAAGACTGACCTCAGGGAAAGCTCTCCGAACTGGGGGAAGAGCCCGTCTATCTTGCCCTTGGTCTTCACGCCCATTACGCGTAGTTGCGTCTCGACGACGGGGTCGCCCTCCTCTATCACGATAGCCCCGTCTGTAACTACGTCTACAACCTTCTTAGAGAGCGGCACCGACATGCCTATTTTGACTATTCTGGCCTTGACGCCCAACCTCTCCAAGGCCTCGACGGCGTAGAGGTAGCCCACGCCGGAGGCCACTACAGTTACGTCGCCTTCGCCCTCTACCGACATAAAACGGGCGGAGATATCCTTTAGCAGTTCCCACCTCCTCAACACGTCCGTTTTCCTACGTCTTGCGTTCTGCGGCACTAATACGTACTTCTCGACGTCTCTAGAGAACCTCCCGAATTTGGGAGGGGCCGGCGGCTCCACGACGACGGGCGCCCTCACGTGGCTTACCCTAGTGGTGCTTCTCAACAGGATCGGGTGTTCTAAAGTCTCGCTGAGGACCAAGCCCTCTTTGGCCATCCTGAAGGCCTCCTGCGGCTCGGAGGGCTCTAGGACCGGTATGTAGGACTGGAGTCCGTACCACCTAGTGTCCTGTTCGTTCTGCGAAGACCACATATGGGGGTCGTCTGCAGTCACTATTAGGAGGCCGCCGACGACTCCGGTATAGGCGGCGCTGTGGAACGGATCGGCAGCCACGTTGAGGCCCACATGCTTCATGGCGGCCAGAGCCCGCGCGCCGGCAAGCGCCGCGCCGTAGGCCAGCTCTACAGCCGTCTTCTCGTTAGACGCCCAGTAGACCTTACGGTCTTTAAACTCCAAAAGGGTCTCTATGACCTCAGAGGAGGGAGTGCCGGGATATCCGGCGGCCACGGCGACGCCTGCAGATAAGGCGCCGTAAGCTATCGCCTCGTTCCCCAAGAGCAGATGTCTCACGAAATAAATAGATATATATAGTTTATAAATTTACCACCCCTCGCGGACTGATACACTTATATATTAGATGCTACGAGATATGAGATGCGGTTCTGCCCGCGCGACGGGACGTTGATGGTGCCGGTGAGGAAGGACGGCCAGATCGTCCTGCGTTGCCCCAAATGCGGCTACGAGGCAAAGCTCACTGAACGGGATAAGAAGGCATACAGCGTGAAGACTACAGTATCGGAGGATAAGAAACGCGGCGTGATGACCGCCGCCGAGGCGAGCTCCGAGATAGACCAAGAGGAGTTAGAAGAGCTGAGGAAGCAACTGCTCGAGAACCTACAAGAGGGGGAGGAGGCGGAGGAGTAGCGTTTATAACATAGCGACTTTTGTAAAGCGTTATGAGGATAGCTGTCGTCGACCGCGATTCGTGCGACCCCAAGAAGTGCGGCCAAGAGTGCATTAAGTACTGTCCTGTGAACAAAAACGGCAAGGTCGTCTGGCTCGACGAAAAGACTGGGAAGGCGGTTATCTCAGAGAAGCTCTGTATCGGTTGCGGCATATGTGTCCACAAGTGTCCCTTTGAGGCCATTACGATTATCAACCTGCCCGACGAGCTGGAGGGGGACTGCGTCCACCGCTACTTCCCCGGCGGCTTTAAGCTCTATAGGTTTCCCCTTTTGAGGAAGGGGGGCGTGGTGGGCGTTATGGGGCGGAACGCGCTGGGCAAGACCACCATCGCGAGGATTATAGCGGGGGAGCTGGTGCCCAATTTATGTAGGGAGGGTGGGGCCGACCCCTCCGATGTGGTGAAGTCGTTTAGAGGCACTGAGCTCCAGACGTTCTTTACGGAGTTGTACTCAAAGAGGTTGAAAGCCGTACATAAAATACAGTATATAGAGCTCATACCTATGTACCTAAAGGGGACTGTAAGGGAGATAGCGGAGAAGGCCAAAATACCGCAAGAGCTCATGGAGAGGCTGGGGCTCTCCAAACTGGCCGATAGGGACATATCGCATCTATCTGGCGGCGAGTTGCAGAAGCTCGCCATAGCCGCGGCCTTGGCCAAAGACGCAGACGTCTACATATTCGACGAGCCCGCTACGCACCTAGACGTAGTGGAAAGGCTTAGGGTCTCGACTTTAATTCGCGAAAAGGTCGAGGGTAAGTACGCCGTCGTGGTGGAACACGACTTGACGGTGTTGGACTATCTCGCCGATACCGCCGTGGTGCTATACGGGAAGCCGGGCGCCTACGGCATAGTCTCTCGGCCTATGGGGGCGCGCGAGGCGGTGAACGAATACCTCAAGGGCTTTTTGAGCCACGAGAACCTACGCATAAGGGACGAGCCCATAAAGTTCGAGTACAGGCCGCCCGAGCGGAGGGCCTCGCGGCAGAGGGCTCTGACCCAATGGACCGACTTGTTCATATCTCTGGAGTCCTTCAAGTTGAGGATAAAGGGCGGTTTTATCAGCAGGGGCGAAATAGTAGGCGTAATAGGGCCGAATGGAGTTGGGAAGACTACCTTCGTTAGGGCTCTTGTGGGCGAGATAAAGCCGGTTGAGGGCGAGATCTATACAGTCCAGCCGATAAGCTACAAGCCTCAATACATCAGAGACATCGCTGTCAAGAACTCGGAGGTGCCGGTCAGATTGTGGTTGGCGAGAGAGGCCCCCGAATATACCGACTCGCCCATATGGCCCGACGTGTCTTCCGGGCTCGGGCTCTCCAACATATTAGAGAAGAAAATGGGCGAGCTCTCCGGAGGGGAGCTACAGAGGGTCGTGGTGGCCTCGGCGTTGTTGAAAAAGGCGGAGCTCTATGTGCTCGACGAGCCCATGGCCTATCTAGACGTGGAGCAGAGGATAGCTGTGGCTAAAACCATAAGGAGGATTATAGAGGAGAGCGAATCGGCCGCGCTGATAGTAGAACACGATGTGGCCATGCTGGACTATATGTCCAACTCCATCATGCCGTTTATAGGCGTCTCTGGCGTCGAGGGCCAAGCAGAAGGTCCCCTGGACGTGCGGACTGGCATGAACGTCTTCTTGAAGTGGATAGACGTCACGTTTAGGAGGGAGCCCAGTACTGGGAGGCCTAGGGTCAACAAGCCCGGCTCGGTCCTCGATAGGGAACAAAAAGAGAGGGGAGAGTATTATTACAGCTAATGTCGGCTCTACGCACAGGAGAGAAAAGTAAAAGGGCTGAGTTATTTCTAGAGTGCCCTACATATACGGAGTCTTGCCCCCCATAGCGACCCTCAAGCCGTTTGAGGGGATAGTCCCGGTCAAGCCCCACATAACGCTATTGAAAATAGAAAGGCCTAAAGTCGTGTCTGTAGACTTCAAGGCGTTCACGGCGTTCATAGGAGACGTGTTGTTTCTGCCCAACAGGTCGAAGCCGAGATATATAGCGCTGGCGGTGGGGCCGCATCTGGAGTTCGTGGCGCTTAGAAGGACGCTAGAGGCGCTTTTGGCGGAGGCCCTCGTTGAACGGCACGAAGATTTCAAGCCGCACCTATCCGTCTACGCCGTGCGTATTAAGAACCCCACCATCGACGAATTGGCTCCAGCCGTAGAGGAGGCGTCTAGACTTAAAGGCGCGGCTTTCGACGTGCGGAGCGTTGCCCTTATAGACACATCGGGCGGCGAATACAAGCCCCTCTACACGATCCAGCTAAAATGAGCTCCGAGGCGTATCAAGCCGGCCTATCGTGGAGGCTCTGCCCGACCTCGCGGATGCCCGAATGCGACTACGTGCCTCGCACCGTAGAGGAGGCCGAATCTTACATCCGCGGCCTCTTTGAGGCCGTAGGCGAGGTCTTCGACCCGGATCCCCACGTCGAGGGGAACTTAGTGGTGATCTTCAAGAATCCTCCTCAAATCCTCGCTGATCTATTAAAGTCCTTCGGCATAGACTGTATGGAGACCACCGACGAGAAGGGGGCTGAGAGGTTCGTCGTGATATACGACCAAGAGTCCGTGGAGCTGTTCTTCAAGAGGATAAGGCCTCGGCTTCCCGAGGTCGAACCGTTGTTGAGGAAAGTCGCCAGGTATTATGATAGCGAATTTAATAATTGAGGCGCTAAATTATGTGGGCATTGTCGCCTTCGCGGTATCCGGGGCGCTCAAGGCCGGCGAGAAGGACATGGACCTGCTGGGTTTTATAGTCTTGGGCTTTTCGACGGCGCTTGCCGGGGGGATAATTCGGGATATCCTTCTGGGCAGATTCCCGCCAGTAAATATAACATCCCTGCCGTATCAACTGACCGCCATCCTGGCCTCTACGGCTACGTTCGTGTTGTACGACAGAATAAACAAGTATAGAGATGTGGTGTTGTATCCAGACGCGGTAGGGCTCGGCGCCTTTGCGGCGATAGGCGCCGACATAGCCGCCAGGGCCGGCTTGAACCCGCTGGCGGTGATGGCCATGGCCGCGATCACTGCGGCAGGCGGCGGAGTGGTCAGAGACGTCCTCTCGGCCGAAGTTCCGTTGATCTTGAGGCGTGAGGTATACGCCACGGCGGCGGCTGTAGGAGGGCTCATATATCTAGCTTTGTTATATCTAGCGGGCAGAGAGGCGGCGCTCCTCGGCACCGCGTTCTCCGTGACGGGGTTGAGGTTAGCGTCGTTGAGGTTCCAGTGGGAGCTGCCTAGGCGCAAGGCCTAAGTCCAAGGAGCTTCGCGAGGCCCCGCGGCGCCATGACCCCGCCGGCGCCTATAGGGCCCTCGATGAGGCAGAGCGCCTCGCCTCTCGTCGCTATCTTGTAGCCCAGTTGATGCGAGAGTTGAAGCGGATGGAGCTCTTCGGGCCTCCCCGAGGGGGAATAGGGCACTGTACATAAGGTGTCCCAGTCCAGTACGTAGTCGCCCCCGCCGTTCAGCACTAAGTATGCATGGGCCCGCGTGGATCTCGCCAAGACCCCGCGGGGAGGCGCCCCGTAGGACATGCCGTAAAGCGAGAAGCGGGGGTTCTCAACGAACACCGCCGCGCCCATATCGCATGTGGTTCTGCCTATGCTTATCATCAAGGCCCGTTGCATCGCCAGCAGGTCCGCGACGTCCATGTCGGCGAAGAGCTCCGCTATGCGAGAAAGGAGGGCCTTCTCGTCGGCGAGCCCCCTCCTGTACTGAACTACATATGCGTATATAGCTTCGGCCAGATCCTTGGCCCCAACGCGGGCCCACGCGTTGAATGCCGCCTCAGTCAGTTCGGGCGCCTCTCTGAATATTATAGAGGAGAGGAAAAGCTTGGGAGTTGACAGAACCCTCTCGAGCGCCTTTATGTCGGCGATAGGTCCGCCGTCTGGATGATCCACATAGCCTATCATTTAAACAGTCCGTTACGCCGATCCACTAGCCTCTCTAAGTCCGATACCAATTGTAGTAGCCCATCGTAGTTTTTCGACTGTAATAGGGAAAAGATAGAGTTTATCTTGTCGAAAATCTCTCCATCGATCTCCTCAAGTTGCTCAACGTCCGAAGGCCTGCCCTTAGGCGTTTTGAGCTTTACAGATATCATATTGACGGCCTTCAGCGCCCTCCCCAACGAGTCTAGGTGCTCCTCGCCGACCATACGGCGCCTTATAGCCGCCTCTATATCCTTCAGCGCCTTGTATATTTTCTGCCGTATTTCCGGCTCGTCGTCTTCGTCGTCGTATCCGGGAAACACATAGAGGCGAGCCACTGCAAATCCTCCGCACCGGCTTTAAATGGCTTTTTTAGAAAAACATTTAAATCGAGATATACATATTCTCTTCTGCGAGGTCTCCCGCTTTAATGAAGCGACATGTGTTCAGAACTACCAACGTAACCCTTTTAAATATCCTTAAGCATAACATTCGTGTCTGTAGTCCAAAAGTTCAAGTGCCCGGTCTGCGGCGCCGAGGTCGAGCCCACGTTGTCGTCGGAGGCCCTAAGGGCCTATGAGTCCGGCGAGGCCCTCTTCTTGACCCTCACATGTCCTCGAGGCCACAGCTTTTCTGTCGTATTAAAGAAACAAACCGAAGAGGAGACGCTACTGGACTGCGAGATAAGAGACTGGGAGAGGTTTTCCCTACTCCCCCTACAGCAACAACAAGTAGTGCTCGAGTCCATACAGAGCGGGAGGGCCGGCCCCTCAATTAGGGCGCTACTGCGCAGACTAAGGGACGCGGGAATAGTGGTCTGTACATGAGTTTTTTCGGACGCTTCATAGAGGACTTGAACGTAACTAGGTACTATAGCGACTTCATAAAGGCTGCCGGCGGCCTCGACGAGGTGAGAAACGCGTTGAGGTGGAGCGTCTGGTATGCGCTCAAATGGTGGTATGAAATATATAGAGAGGGCTTAAATAAAAGCAATAATATATTCGTCAGAGCTTTATATTTGTCATTATTAGAAAATGGATATATAGATAAAGATGGTAAAATTATAAAGAGAGTAAAGGAGCCCAAGCCGCCTCTGAACAGCTATGCCGCCGAGTTTGTGAGCCTCCACGAGTCCTTTGATAGGATAGGCGCGGTCAAAATAGCGTCGAATCAAGCCGACGAGAACATCATAGGCATTCTGTATTCCACTATGCTCTCGCAGGGATGGTACGACGTAATGCGTATTACGTTCTTTAGGCTTATGGATATCGCCGAGTATAAGAGGATCTACGCGCCTGTGGTTAAGGAGGGCCACGACATAGCCTCGCTTTTAAACATAGCGACGCCGGAGCTGGTGGCGGGCTACGACTACAGGCCCGACTCCGTCGAGCTGTCTAGGGAGGTTTTGGGGAGGAACGCCAGTATAGGCTCCTGTCAGGGCAAGGGCATCTGCATCTTCCAAGCCTCAAGTAGTTGCGATGTGACGGACCTATTGGGGGCTCAGTACCTCCAGAGCTTCGACGCGGCCTTGGTGTTCCATTCGCTCTACTGGATGCTGGATCCCATTGCCGACCTCAGATGTATACGCAAACTGTTGAGGCCGGGCGGACGGCTGTTGGTCGGCCAACAAGTCGTCGAGTCGACGCCTGGCCTTGTGGCGATAGTGGTCGCCATGGGCGCGAAGCACGTCTTCCGCTCCTCAGACGTCGACAATATGCTGGAGGCCGCGGGATACAAACGGGAGAAGGTCTACTTGAGGACTACGCCGTTTTATATCGCTGTGTGGCGCTCCTAGCGCCGTAGAACATATATATAGCGCCGAATCCCCTCGTCCCGAAGTATTTAAGGTCAAGCCAGCCTTCGAGTAAGGATTTCAACTTTCTGTTGGGCAATGCGGCGTCGAGGATCTCCACAAGTGATCTATATTCGTCCACATGGCCCGGCGCCAGCACGCGGGCCAAAGCCGGGACGAAGTACCTGACGTAGAGCCTAAAGAGCTTCCTGGCGACGAGGCCGTCGGGCTTGCCCATACTGACGGCGGCGACCTCCCTAGACGCTCGCGTGAGTTCGGCCAGGGCCCTCTCTAAATCGCGCGCGGCGTGTAGCGAATATGCCAGCACGGCGGCGTCAAATGCGTCGTCTCTGAAGGGCAGGAACTCAAAGACCCCCTGCACTTTATCTATATCGAACCTCAAGGCCTTCAACATCTCGACGGAATAGTCGAGGCCCACGACGTGCCGCGTAGGCAACAGCAAATGCCTAGTCATATTGCCTGGGCCGCATCCAGCGTCTAATACCCTGGCGGCGTCGGGCCGCAGAAGCGCGGCGAGTTGCTTCCTCCATCTGTCCACCTGGCCCCAAGTCATCGCCGCGTTCATCCTCTCGTAGACTTCAGGCAATCTGTCGTAAGCCGGGTA
>JBEULO010000113.1:0-2798 GCA_041287225.1 Thermoproteus sp. | reverse complement strand
CCTAAGACCCTATCCTCTTCACGTAGCCCGGCCTCGGCGTGTAGAGCTCGCCGTTTCTTATCATGAGGTCCACTAGCCTCTGGGCCTCCGCCCTCGGGACGCCCGCCTTTTCGGCCTCGTCTAGCAGCACGTCGAGCTTTACGGGGCCCTTCGTCACCTCTTCCAGCTTCTTAAGGACCTCGGTCATCTTTATGTAGGCCTCCCTCCTCGAGGCGGGGACTCCCGTCATGATGGAGTCTATATCGACGACGCCCGACTCTAAGTCTATCCCCACGGACTTCAAGAAGGCCAAATAGAGCCTTATGGCCCTCTCGGCGTCCTCCGCGGTCGCTATGGGGGAAAGCCTCATTTTGGCCTCGGCGATGGTGAGGCGGATGAGGGCCTCCAGCTGGCGGGCGGTTATGGCTATCGCCGTGCCGGGCCCTTGGTAGTGGCGCCTCATTTCCAGATAGAACTGCCTTATGCGGTCCTTGGCCTCTTCGCTCAACTGCGGCCTCACGTGGCGCCTCGCGTATATTATGTACTTCCTCAAGAGGTCCGGCTTGATTATGTCCTTGAAGGTCTCGGGGAGCGTCCCCGTGTGTAGGTCCAATATGTGGGTGGCCACCGCCTTGTCGTAGTCCTCCTGCGGCTCGTCTCTAACCACGAAGATCAAATCGAAGCGGCTCAATAGGGAGACCGGGAGGTCTATGTTCTCCGCCACGGTCCTGTTGGGCAGATAGCGGCCGAAGGCGGGGTTTGCGGCCGCCGCGATGGCCGCCCTGGCGTTCAATGTCGCCACGATGCCCGCCTTGCTTATAGATACCGTCTGTTGCTCCATGGCCTCGTGTATGGACACCCTATCCTTGACGTCCATTTTGTCTATTTCGTCTATAACCGCCACGCCCTTGTCGGCGAGGACCAACGCGCCTGCCTCCAAATAGAAGTCGCCCGTCAGTTTATCTCTGACCACCGCCGCCGTGAGGCCCGCCGCAGAGGAGCCCTTGCCCGTAGTGTACACAGCGCGAGGCGCCACTTTGGCCACGAACTTCAACAACTGGGATTTCGCCGTGCCGGGGTCGCCCACTAGCAATACATGTATGTCGCCTCTGACCCTGACTCCGTCTGGGTAGACTATCTCGTTGCCGCCGAAGAGGAGACAGGCGATGGCCTCTTTTATCTCCTCGTGTCCGTATATAGAGGGCGCGATGGACCTCACTATGACGTCCCTCACGTCGGGCCTCCTGGCGAGCTCCAAGATCTTCTTTTCGTCCTCCCTCGTTATGTCCTCTATGAGCTCCTTGTTGGTGGACTCGAGATGTACGGCCTGGAGGAACGAGTCGAGGACCGGCGGCTTGCCCTTCTTCAACTCGCTCAGAGTGAGGTCCAAGACGCCTGTTATGGAGACGATGTCGCCGGGCTTTACGGAGTCCACGATGTCGTCGAGCACCACGACCTCTACGGACCTCGGCAGCTGTCCCGGCGGCAACTCCTCGGGCCTCTCCTGCACAATGAGCTTCTGCCAGTCTATGTACTGCGACAGCTCTGTCACCAAGACGAAGGACTTGGCGGCGCCGCAACGAGGACATCGCACCGGCGGCTCCACCCGCCTCTCCAGTTCTTGCACCAGCTCCAGCTCGTAGCCGCATTGGCTACAACGGTAGAGGGCCCTGTAGAGGAAATGTTTCGGCGGGGTCTGCCTGGTCACTATGCCCTCCACCTTTATGAGCCTGCCTATATATTCCGACCGCAATTTCCTCAACGGTATCGAGTAGGGCGACCCCCTCAACCTGAAGTAGAACCGCCTCAACTTCCTCGCGGTCTCCGGGTCCTTCTCCTCGACCACCTCCTTGACGACCGAATCGGCCAGCGGCAAGAACTGTTTCGGCCTCTCTACGGCCAGATCGGCGAGCTCCTTGTCGAAGAGCAAAACGTCGTTGAAGTCGACCTCAAGGCTCCTCTTATGCTGTACGATCATGTTGACCACCTCGTCCAGTATCTTCTCGTTTGAAGTTATGAGGTCCCTCACCTTGTTCTTCACGGCCTCTTGTGCCAACTCCAGAGCCACGAAAGCCGTGGGCATGCCAATTAAAAGGACGCGACGGAGAGAAGACCGAGTGGAGAGTATTCTGCAAATAATCTCCCCTACAGGCGGAAAATTTTTACGGGCGAGATATATCGGTGTCTGTGAGGCGTTATATCTTCGCCATAGGCCTGGAGAGATTCCTCAGGAATCTCGCCACGGGATATCTGGCGGTGGTCGTGCCGCTGTACCTAAAAGACCTCACCGGGAGCGCCCTCACGGCAGGCCTAGTGGTGACTCTAGCCGGTATTATCTCTCTGGGCTCCTCAATCCTCTACGCGGCCCTCGGCGATATAATAGGCCACGCCCGCGGCCTCGCCGTAAGCGAGACGGCCTTCGCCACTTCGCTTCTGGTCATAATGTCGGTCAGAGACCCCTGGGCAGTGGGGCTGGCCCTCGGCCTCGGCGGGGTCGGCATGTTGGGGCCGGGCTCCACTAGGGGTAGCTTCGTGCCGCTCATCATGGCCCTAGTTAGGAGGCACACAAAAAACGCCGTGGAGAGGACCCAGGACCTAGGCCTCGTCAACGTGCTCTCCACTGCGGGGGGCATAGTGGGGTCGCTCCTAGTCGCGGCGCTGGCCCTCCACACGGCGTCGCTCCTCTTTATCTTCTTCGTATCGGCCGCAGCCGTCTTGATCCTCTTGGCTCTAGGCAGGTCGGAGGCCGTGAGGACTGTGAACCCCTTCAAGGCAGTCGGGAGGAGGAGCGGCGCCGTGTTCGCCTACTCCATGAGCCA
>JBEULO010000112.1:0-2806 GCA_041287225.1 Thermoproteus sp. | reverse complement strand
CAACGGATGCGCCTCAGCCCAGTCGGCGAGTATTTGCGGCTGGTTTTGATGAGGAGGCTCTCGCAGGGCCCCGCCACGGTGGGGGAGCTGGACGAGCTGGCCAGAAGGGCCGTGGAGGGGCTCGGCGTGAAGTACGACTGGCGCGTATGGCCTAAGTTGCTGGAGGGCGAAGTGGCCGTAAGGGGCGATACGGTCGAGCTGACCAAAGAGGGCAGGTGGCTCTTCGAGCAGACAAAAGACGTAGTGGCCCGCTACGTGGAGAAGGCGCTCAGGCTGAAACCTTCCTGATCGCTAAATCCATAAGCGGCTCCAAGACGGCCTTCAGGCCGCTTAAAGTCTCGTTGCCGCACTTCTCTACGACCTCTCTCTTTATGTATAGGAATATATGGGGCGCTCTCCTCCAAGCCTCGTTGACGGCCTCCACAAGGGGCGAAATTTTAGATATGGCGACAGGCCCCATGGAGGTCGATATGTAGAGGTCCTCGGCGTAGGGGTCGAAGCTCACATAGGACAGCAGTATATCTTCGGGCGAGAGTCTACACCTATCGCCGAGCTCTACGTTGAGGCGCTCGACTAGCCTGTCCTTCAATTTGTCCAGTAGGGCCCAGTGGAGCGGCCCCAGCCCGTCCACTGCCCTATTTAGGCGCTCCGGGTCCTTAAAGACCTCCAAGAAGTCCTTCTCTCTCTTCCACAAGGCGACATATTCAAGAGGCCTGCGGGACAACAAGCCCCTAAAGCGGGGGTCCCTCACAAACGCCGCCGTGAAGTGGTCGTCGGTGGCGCTCCACAAGACCTCCTCGTCTACTTCGCCGGAGGCGAAACGGGCCAGATCGCATAGGTACCGGCATATCGCCGGGTCGCCGGAGCCCTCGGCGCATTTGGCTATATTATCGGCGATTATTTTACGCGCCACCTCAGTGAACAAGACAGTCTTGTGGTGGAGATATACATGTCTGTAGAGGTTGTAACGCGTTATCAAATAGCCCTCTAGGTTCACACGCGCCTTCTCGTTGAATTGGAACTTGTCCCCCTCCACCTCCAAGTTCTCTATAATCCTCTCCAAGTCTATATGGGTGAAGCTAGTGCCCACCGCGGCTCCCGTGAAGTACATATCCCGCATTATGTAGTCCAGCCTATCCGCGTCGAAGCCCCCCGAGAGGACGTTCCCCAAGAGCCTATATTCGCCCTCTTTACGCAATAAGGCCCTCACCACATCGGGGTCGTACCCGAGCTCCGAGAGCCTAGGCGACAGCCGCTCCACCAAGAGCATGGTGGTCACCTCGTGGGGCTTCCCTATGTCGAAGGCCGCCAGGTCCACATCGACGCAACCCATACTGTCGGCCGCGTGTAGGAGCTCCCTCACAAGGGGCTCGAAGGAGTGGGAGAAGGGAAGATGGCCCAGGTCGTGGAGCAGAGCCGCCGCTCGTAGATGTCTCAACGCGCCCTCGTCGACGCCGCCGAGCTGTTGCATAATCCTCTCGCCTATCAAAGTGGCGATATGCATGACGCCGAGGCTGTGGTCGAAACGGGTATGAGTCGCCGTGGGGTATACGAGATAGACGAAGCCGAGCTGTTTTACATATCTAAGCCTTTGTATCAAAGGCTCTCCGTCTACCAGCCTAACTTCCTCCTCGGCGAGTTTAATGAAGCCGTGGACGGGGTCCCTAACGGCCTTTCTAAACTTCACGATGGGGAAGTAGATTTGAATATATATTGTAGAGCCCACATGCGTATAGCCGTAATAGGGGCGGGGCCCGCAGGCCTCTCGTTGGCGTCTAAAATAGAGGCTGAGGTCTTCGAGGAGCACCCAGAGGTCGGCCTCCCCCGCCACTGCACGAGCCTCGTCAGCGGGACCTCGGCCGAAAGGCTCGGCATACCCAAAGAGATAATATTGAACAAATACGAAGACCTCCTCGTCACGGACCTAGAGGGCCGGGAGGTATATTTCAGAGTCAAAGGCGGGGTGTACCTCCTAGACAGGCCGGGGCTGGAGCGGCGGCTGGCCGAGAGAGCAGGCGCCGTAAGGCTCGGCGAGAGGGTCGAAGACATACGAGGGCCCTACCTCTACACCTCGAAGGGCCGGCGCGGGCCCTACGATTTTATAGTGGTGGCCGAAGGCGCCCTAAGGAGGTTCTCGAAGAGGTACGGCGAAGTGACGAGGCTACCGGGGCTACAGGTAGACGTGAAGAGCGGCGTGGGGCTACACGGCATAACTGTCGTCTACAACCCAAAACTATCCAGTAGCTACTTCTCTTGGATCGTCGAAATAGACAGAGGCATATATAGGGTGGGACTCGCCGACTCTTGTTGTACGGTGGAGAAGTTGAAGAAGTTAGTAAGGCTGGTACGGGGGGAGCCCGTCGGCAAGCCCTTCGGCGGCGGCGTGCTGGCCGGACCGCCAGTGGGCAGGCTGGTCCACGGCCGCATCGCGTTGGCAGGCGACGCGGCGGGCCTCACGAAGCCCCTAAGCGGCGGCGGCATAGTGCTGGCCATGAGGAGCGGCATCGCGCTCGGCGAGGCTCTACGGAAAGGAGACCCCGCGCTGTACGAAAGCGAGATGAAGCCCATAACGCTAAGGTTGAAGGCCGCCCGTCTCGCCTACAGGCTTTTATACCAAAAGAAATTTGTCTATAAGGCTCTTGAAATATTTAACAAGTCGGAGTTCCTAGCCCTCGACTACGACGACCACGTAAAGACACTGGCGCTAGCCCTACTGACCACCCGAAGGGCTCCCTATGCCCTAGCGTCGGCAATAGAGTATTTGGTGCGACAAGAAAAATTAAAATAGCCCGCGACGAAGTTAGAT
>JBEULO010000111.1:3150-22368 GCA_041287225.1 Thermoproteus sp. | reverse complement strand
GGAGCTCAAGAGAGGACTTGCGCGGTAATTCGCTTGCGAGGTGGTTACAAGATCTCGACCTCCTTGTAGGCATCGCAGAGTAGTAGCTCCACTACGTCGCATTTGCCGCATCGGCTACACTTCAAGCCTCCCCTAACTATTTCCTCCACCCATTTGGGGTCGAAGGCGTCTGCGTAGAGGAATAAGCCCTCGACGAGTTCTACATCTAGAAGCCTCAACTCGGCCTTATTTCTCACTACGTAATAGCCCCTAACGCCTTCTCCAGGCCTCAGGAGGGGGACAACTCTCCTCTTGGCCGCCTTCAAGCCGTCTACCAACACCATGACGTCGGGCCTCATTTCTTCGACAAGCCTCACTAGGACCTTATTGCGGGTCCTCAACGCCACGGCCCTATAGGCGGTCCTCAAGGCTTTGGTCAGACAGGCCAGGTCCTCTCCGACGTAGGGGATTACGTTAGGCGCTGAGGCCTCGCAGAGGGGGACCAGTAGGGGTAGTTCCGTTTTAATTAGCTTGTCGGCATAAAGGCCGATCACTCCTCCTCGAATTCCTCCCCGATCTCTTCTTCCTCCTCCTCGCCGCCTCCCGCCTCTTCTACATATAGGACTCCTATCTCCTTCAACTTGTCGTAGAGCTGTTGGACTGCCACCGCCACGTCTTTTTCCGATTTGGCGCCAGTACATACTATCTTGCCGCTGCCGAATATGAGCATCACGACTCTGGGGCTCATCATCCTGTATATAAGGCCTGGGAACTGCTCCGGCTCGTACATAGCGTTTTCCAACAGCAACGCCGCCTGCTCCAAATCGACTTCGGCGTTGAGGCTACCAGAGGCCACTATGTTTTGTACCTGCACTTCGGGGCTGAGCGGCACGTTGGCCCCGTGGTCGTTGAGCAGACGGACCAGCGCATGGACGGCGTTCTTCAAATCGTTTTCGTTCTTGGCGCCGGTGCAGACCATCTTCCCTGTCCTAAATATCAAGGCGGAGATACGGGGCTTGGTGAGGCGTAAAATGAGGCCTGGGAACTGGTCAGGGTTGTATTCGGCTACGGGCAACCTCTCGGCTAGTTGCTCCAAGTCGAGCTCGACCCCTAGATTTACGGTGGCCACTATGTTCTCTATCTTGTGGGCAGGGCCGTGACGTTTAGAAGATTCCATAATGTCCTTTTTAAACCCTATTTAAATACATGGCCTTGAAGAAATAAAGGCTGCGCGACTTGCGGCGCGTTTACTTTGGGGGCGAACTATTTTAAATAGAGGCCTTATTGGACCTATGGGCGGCAAGAAGAGGCCGACTTTAAGCCAGCTGGCCAAAAAGGCCGAAAAGACGCAACAACAGCAACAAGCGCAGGCTAAAGGCAAGAAGAAGGAGGAAGGCGCGGCCAGAAAGGCCGGCGCGCAGTCGGCTTTCGACAAGCTGGTCGAGGCCCTCTCTAAAGAGGTGCAGTCGGTCCAAGCCATCACGGCCTACGACGTGGCGAGCAAATACGGAGTCAAGATGACCGTGGCCATAAAGGCGCTACGTTCCCTAAAGGAGAAGGGGGATTTGGTGTTGGTGTCGAAGGGACATAGGACCGAAGTCTACGTCCCCGCGCGGCGGGCGGCCAGTTAGAGCTTGGTCTCCTTTTTGACGTCTATCCTCTTCTTTAAGTTCACCACGCCCAATTCGTGTAGCTCAACTATCTCGTATCCCCTCAAGACGTTTAGGGCCCTTTTAACTAGATCGGGATCGGCCTTGGCGGCCCTCTTCATGTCTTCTAGAAACCTCAAGATGCCCACGCTGGGGTAGTTGGACAGATACGACAACATGGCCTCTAGTACTCGACGGGCCTCGGCCTGCCCTATGCCTAGAGCCTCCGCAGTCCTCTCGACCAGCTTCGAGAGGTCGAGGTCTTCGAGCCGCTCTTCCCCTCTAGCCTCCTCTTGTTTTTCTTCCCGCCGTTCCGGCCTCTTGACCTCCTCTTTATGTTCTTGTTTCTTTTCGGCCTCCTTCTGCGGGGCCGAGGGAGGCGCGGAGGCCTTTACGACAGGCGCGCTGGCCCTTTTGGCCGGCTCCGTAGCTGTCTTCTTGGGCCTCTCCGGGGGCGCCCCTGGGGGACGTCCACCGCTGGCGATATCCAACAGGCTCAACTGGCCTCTTGCGGCTCCCTTTTTGCTCTCGGCCTTGCCGGTCCCCAAATACAGCTTGAGCCTCGCCCGCCCTATGACCACCTCGGGGCCGTCTGCTTCGCAGCCCTGTTTGGCGCAAAGTATAGAGGCCCCCAGGACGCCTAGAAGCTCACCGCTCTTTAAGTCCGCTTTCCTGCTCAACATTTAGGCGCCAGTAGGCTATTTTTCCGCGCCTCACCTCTTTTATGGCGCCCTCCTTCTCCAACATTTTTAAGACGTAGAAGATCTGGCTGTGGCTCATACCCGTAAGCCTCATTATGGCGCTTGTAGTGAGCTCTCCGTGTTTCTTCAAGAGGTCCAATATCTGGTCCTTCCTCTGTAGCACTTTGTCCGTCTGGCGGCGAGGCATATACTACATACCGCACGGATTTTAAAGTGGAGGACCTATAAAAAAGATATTATTCTACTATTCGAAGAGTTTTATCATCTTTCTATTCTTTAGGTAGGTGGCGTAGTCCACATATATCTTGTCTGCTATCATGTCGTCTACTTTAGGCACGTCGGCCTTCTGTCTCTCAACTACGACGTCCGTTACGTTGAGCACAAAGGCGTTGGAGCCCGCGCCGGAGCCGAAAGTCACGAGTAGTATCTTGTCGCCGGGCTTCGCCTGTTCTAGAACTCTCGCCAAGCCCATCAACGCCGACGCGTTGTAGGTATTTCCTATATGGGTCACCACTATGCCCGGCTTGACCTTATCGGCGGGGAACCCCAAAATGGAGGCGGCCCTCATGGGGAATCTGCCGTTGGGCTGGTGGAATACGGCATATGCGAAGTCGGACGCCTTATAGCCGTACTTCTCCATGACGCCCCTGGCCGCGCCCACCACGTGTCTGAAATAGGCCGGCTCGCCGGTGAAGCCCTCTCCGTGCATGGGGTAGGGAGAGCCCTCTCTACGCCAGAAGTCGGGCGTGTCCGAATTGTAGGTATATATGGCCTCGAACTCGGCCGCCACTCCATCTCTGCCGATTATATACGCCACGCCTCCGCTACTCGCCGAATAGTCTAAATGCTCGCCGGGCTCTCCCTGCGACGTGTCGGTGCCCACGGCGAGCCCGTATTCTATCCTGCCGGAGTCCACCAGGCCCGCTATGGCAACTATGCCGTCTGAGGCGGCCTTACAGGCGAACTCCATATCGACGGCGAAGACGTTATTGGGCAGGCCCAAGGCGTCTACTAGTATAGACGATATGGGCTTCACCGCGTAGGGCTTGGACTCAGTGCCCGAATACACAGCCCCCACCCTCTTGGGGTCCACTCCGCCCCTTCTGAGGGCCCTCCTGGCGGCCTCTGTGGCTATGGTCACTGCATCCTCGTCGTATCCCTCGACGCTCTTCTCGTAGACTAAATACATATCGATTATCCTCTGGGGGTCGTCGCCCCACGTGACGGCTATATCCTCAGTCCTTATCCTATATTTGGGTATATACGCCCCCCAGGAGACTATGCCGGTCCTCATGGCCTGGGCCTGAACTTATAGCCGTACATCACCAATCCGTATTTCCCGTCCACCACGACGCGTCTGAAGACCGCCTCCACCTTCTGGCCCGATTTGAGCTTCTCGGGCACGGCGTCCACTATTTGCCCCAAGACCTTGACGGGGCCCAGCTTGACGAGCCCGATCACTAGAGGTTTTTGTTTCAAGAAGTCCGTGGGGACCGACCGCAACACGGTGAACTCGACCAGCTCCCCCTCGTGGGGCAGTTGGTATTCTTCGAGTTCAGCGGAGCCGCATTTGGGGCATTTGACCACCGGCGGGTAGTACACCTCGCCGCATTTTTTACAACGCCTCGCGACGAGCCTATAGTAGCTGGGTATGTTACGCCAGTACAGAGGCACCGACTCGTGTTCCATGGCCCTTAACTCTTTCTCATTAATATTTTTTGTTATAACCCCAACACGACAACAGTCGAAGATTTATCGACGCCGCCCATGGAGTGCACCACGCCTATAGAGCCGTCTACCCTCTTAAAGGGAGGCTTGCCCAACAGCTGCCAGACGACTTCCACCGTCTGATACACGCCGGTGGCGCCCATCACGTTGCCCCTGCTTTTAAGCCCGCCGCTGAGGTTGACGTTTATATTGGCGCCGGCCTTTAGGGACGCCAACAACTGGCCTCTAGGGGCCAGGCCCAGCGCCTCTGTCGCCAACACGCCCAATATGGAGTAGGAGTCGTGAACCTCCGCCGTCGCTATGTCGCGCGGAGTCACGCCGGCCATCCCGTAGGCCCTCTCCGCCGCCTCTCTGGCGGAATACAACACGTCGTAGTCCTGCCGGCTGTTAAAAGGCACCGCGCTGGTGGCCGTCCACATGCCTAAAATCTTCGCCAGGCCCTTTTTGTTGCACAACACGGCGGCCGCCGCGCCGTCGGCCATGGGGCCTACGTCGTAAAGCCTCAAAGGATCGCTGACGAGCTCGCTGTCCAGTACGTCTTCGAGCTTGGCCTGTTTCCTCATATATGCATAAGTATTTGAATAGCCATATTTATGCATCAATACAGGCCATTGGGCTAGGTCTTCATATTTATATTCATATTTGTTTAGATATATCTTAGCCATTATCGCGGCCTGGGCCGCTGGAGTCGCGCCGAAGTACCTCTCGTAGACAGTATCCGTCGCCGTTGAGTATATGTCTTGTTGTTGGTTGGACAACACGTCGTTGGGCTTGTCGACCCCCACAACTGCGACGCAGTTGTACATGCCGGACTTCACGGCCATGGCGGCGGCCATGAGGGCAGCCCCGCCGGAGCCATCTGCGTTTTCTATCCTATATGTCGCTATCTTGTCGAGGCCGAGCCTGGAGGCTATATAGGCCCCCAGTAGTTGCTGTTTGTCGGCCTGTTCCGCCGTGGCGGACGCCACGAATAAAGCCTCTATTTCCGGATATCCGGCATCTTTTAGCGCCTCTTCGAGCACTCGGGCCGCCATCTCGTCGGCGTTGAGGCCGTAGTGGCGGCCTGTTTGCATCATAGAGGTGCCGTTTATCCATACGTCTTGCATCGAAAACCTAATAAGACAACATATTAAAACGTTTAATGGAGGATATAATCGAGGCCCTTGAGGCGGGCAGGCTGAAGCTCCACGAGCTCGACAGAGCCCTAGGCGACTCCAACAAGGCCGCAGAACATAGGAGGAAATTTCTAGAGAGGAAATTGGGCGTCAAGCTGGAGGCCATAGGCTCCACCGTCATAGATTTCAACAAGGCGGTGGGCAGAAACATAGAGAACCCCATCGGCGCGGCGCAAATACCTATCGGCGTAGCTGGGCCGTTGTTGATCGAAGGCGTATACGCCAAGGGGCTTTTCTACATACCGCTGGCGACTACAGAAGGCGCGTTGGTGGCATCCGTCAATAGGGGCGCGAAAATAGTCACGGAGTCGGGCGGGGTCCGGGCCCGCGTATTGAAGGACGGCATGGCGAGAGCCCCCCTATTCAGACTGCCCTCCCTCATAGACGCCGTAGACTTCGTCGAGTGGATCAAGGCCCATTTCGACGAGGTGAAAAAGGCCGCGGAGTCAACCACCAGACATGGGAGGTTGAAGGAAGTACAGCCGTTCGTGGTGGGCAACAACGTCTGGTTGCGTTTTGTCTTCGAGACGGGAGACGCCATGGGCATGAACATGGCCACAATAGCGTCGGAGGCCGCCGCCAGGTATATAGAGGAGAACTACCCCAAGGCCCGGCTCGTGGCGCTGAGCGGAAATATGTGTGTGGACAAGAAGCCCAACGCCGTGAATTTCCTAATGGGCAGGGGGAAGACCGTCGTGGCCGAGGCCCTGATAAAAAGAGAGGCGTTGTCGAGGCTCGGCGTCACGCCGGAGGCCGTACACGACGTAAATATGAGGAAGAACCTCCTGGGCTCCGCGCTGGCCCATTCCTACGGCTTCAACGCCCATTTCGCCAACATAATTACGGCGATCTTCATAGCGACTGGGCAAGACGTGGCGCAGGTGGTGGAGTCCAGTATGGGCGTAACCTGGACGGAGCCCAGAGAGGAGGGCCTATACATATCGGTGTTCCTCCCCAGCCTCGAGGTGGGCACAGTCGGCGGGGGCACTTGGCTCCCCACACAGAGGGAGGCGCTCTCCATACTCGGCGTGGCGGGCTCCGGCGACCCTCCAGGCGCCAACGCGCTTAAATTCGCCGAGATAGTAGCCTCGGCGGTACTGGCAGGAGAATTGAATTTAATATTGGCGCTGGCTAGGAACGAACTGGCCAAAGCCCATCAAGCCCTCGGACGCTCTAAGTGATGACTTGAGCTATCTTGTGGGAAAACTGCCTTATTTTAGGTATTACGTTTTCTATATGCCATAGGGGATTCACAAAGACGATAAGCCAGCCCTTTTTGTTGGGGAGCTCGAAAATACCAACTTTATAGTTCATATATTTCACCATCACGTATTGGAAGTCGCCGAGGCTCTCGTCTTGATTCTGCCTAATTATATTGACCAGCTCTATTAGGTTGGACACCTGCCTTAAAGTCTTCGCCGTCAACGTATTGGGGAGGTGATGTATTACCGGAACCCCTCGGGAGTCCAATATAGTCACCCCCTGTATTACTTCGCCTATAACTTCTGTAAGGAGGATTTTCTTGAGGTCTGTAGACATTGTGGTCTTTGTGTCGTTCTTATGTGGCGAAACGTAAATGACCATTATCCTCCTTTACGCGGCTCTTTATTAATCTTTCTCCCTACGTAATACCCAAGCGGGAGGAGTGCGTTTAAATCTCCAAGTCCTCGATAGTTGTGTCATACGAGGAGGAGGAAATTATTGAGGAGGAGGAAATCCGCGAGTACGAGGGGGAGGAGATAGCCGAATTTAAAATAAAAGGCGCGGTCTCCTCCTCCATACCCCCCTCTATAGTCCTCTCGGTCACATACGACGGCGCTGAGGGCAAGGCCTTAGTGAAGCTCTACGACCCGGCAGGCGACGTCGTCTATTATTGGTACGACAACACGGGACATAGGCCCTATTTGGTGACGGACCTGCCCCCCGAAGTCATCGCCGAGAAGTACCCCGAGGTCTTGAAGCATCAGGGGTTCAGCCATATGGAGGCGGTCGAGAAGTACGACGCGCTTTCCGACAGAAAGGTCGTCATGACGAAGGTATACGCGAAGGATCCGCTATCCATAGGCGGCGGTAGGAAATCCATAAGGGACCTACTGCCCAAGACTTGGGAATCTAGGATAAAATACCACCACAGTTACCTCTTCGACAAGGGGATAGTGCCGGGGATGTGGTACAAGAGCGAGGGGAACGGGCTGGCCCCCGTGGAGGTCGAAATACCGCCAGAAGTGGCCAAAAGCCTCTCGAAGATCTTTTCGTCGGACGACGAGAGGGCCGAAGCGGTCAACTGGATTCCTCTCTTCCAGGCCCCCATACCCCACATAAAGAGGGTCGCCATAGACATAGAGGTCTTTACGCCGCAGGAGAACAAAGTGCCGAACCCCAAAGACGCCACCTACGAGGTCGTATCGGTCGCGCTGGTCGGTAGCGACGGGTTGCGTAGAGTCCTCTTGCTGAAAAGACCTGACGTAGAGATCGACCCGGAGGCCTTTTCGGATCTTGACTTCGAGGTCCTGTTTTTCGACAGCGAGTACGACCTAATAGCGGAGGTCTTTAAGACTATAGTCCAGTACCCCCTCGTGGTTTCTTTTAACGGCGATAATTTCGACCTGCCCTATCTATACAACAGGGCCTTGGCGCTCGGCTTCAAGAAGGAGGAAGTCCCCATTGTGGCCAGGAGGGACTACGTGACGGTGGCCCCCGGCATACATATAGACCTCTATAAGTTCTTCGCCATAAAGGCCATAGAGGTCTACGCCTTCGGCGGCGTCTATAGAGGCGAGAGGGGGCTCGACGCCATAGCCTCTGCGGTGTTGGGAATCGGGAAGGCGGAAAGACAAGGCGTGGTCTCCTCCATGCCGCCGGACGAGCTGGCCGAGTACAACTTCCGCGACGCCTTCATTACGCTTTACTTCACCCTCTACAACAACGAGCTCGTGATGAGGCTCATGGTGCTGCTCTCCAGAATAGCCAAAATGCCGCTTGAAGATCTGACCAGATCTCAAGTCTCTGCTTGGATTAGAAATATGTTGTACTACGAACATAGGAAAAGGGGCTGGCTCATACCCAATAAGGAGGACATAATCAAATCTAGAGGCGAGGCCTACACCAAAGCGATAATAAAGGGCAAGAAGTACGCAGGGGCGGTGGTGCTGGACCCGCCGGCCGGCGTCTTCTTCAACATATACGTCCTCGACTTCGCGTCGTTGTACCCCTCCGTCATAAGCAGATGGAACCTCTCCTACGAGACCGTCAACTGTCAGAACAGAGAGGGCGCCGATAAGCCCATAGCGGAGCTCCCCCATTGGATCTGTAAGGGGAGGAGGGGCATAACGAGCCTGCTGGTAGGCATCCTTAGAGACCTCAGAGTCCATGTGTACAAGAGGCTCGCCAAAAACGCGCAGACCCAACAGGAGAAGGCCCTCTACGATGTAGTTCAAAGCGCAATGAAGGTATTCATCAACGCGTCGTACGGCGTCTTCGGCGCCGAGACCTTCCCGCTCTACTGCCCGCCTGTGGCCGAACTGACCACGGCGCTGGCCAGATATGTGATGACCAGCGCAGTTCTGAAGGCCGTGGAGTTAGGCATGGAGCCCATATACGGCGATACCGACAGCTTGTTCCTATTGGGCGCCTCCGACGACAAGATAAAAGGCCTTATGGACTACACGGCCCAATTGGGTATAGACATTGAACTGGACAAAGCATATAGGTTCGTCCTCTTCAGCGGCCGCAAGAAGAACTACCTAGGCGTGACCGTAGACGGCAACGTGGTGATCAAAGGCCTGGTGGGCAAGAAGAGAAACGCGCCGGTCTTCATCAAAGAGCTTATGGACGACGTGGTGGAGAAGCTGAAGGCCGTGGGGACTCTAGACGACATATTCAAGGTAAGGGAGGAAGTATCGGCGTTGGTTAAAGACTACGAGGCGAGACTACGCGAGAAGAGGATAACACTGGACAAACTGGCGATAAAGACCTCCCTCAACAAGGACTTGGACGAATACACCAAAAACAAGCCCCAACATGTAAAGGCCGCCGAGCTTTTAAGCAAGGCGGCAGGCATCAAATTGGGCAGAGGCGACGTGATAACCTACATTAAGACGAGAGACCCGTTGGGCGTAAAGCCGGTACAACTGGCGAGGATAGACGAGATAGACGACAGAAAGTATATAGAGCTGATGGCGACCACTATAGAGCAAGTGCTGGAGGCCCTGGGCTTCACCATGGAGGAGCTAAGAGGCGTGGGGAAGCTGGTGGGCTGACCTACTCCAACTCGCCCTCGGGCTCTGCGAATTCTTGTAGTACCGAGCTCAATATCTGTTCGTCCGAGGAGTCGTCGATATGGGGAGCCACGACGACCGCGTCGTCGATTTTCATATTGTCGCCAGCCCACGTGCTGTTGTAGACCACCTCGAATACCGGCACCGTCACCTCTATTTTGTCTCCGACCCTCTTGGGCGAAAACTCCCTAATTTTCTCCAAAAGCTCTTTGGTTATGGGCGCCGGATAGCTCAGAGTCACAAAATCCCTTAAGATTATGAAGTCCGACATGGCGGGGTTCCATCTATTCAGCCACTGGGCCCCCTCCTTTTTGACGGCCTCCATGACCTTATCGCCCACTATCTTCTTCTCGACGACCTTGCCGTTAGATATCCTCGCGACTAGGCTCATGTGGGATATTGGTGGTATTAAAATAACTTCAACGCCTAAGCGCCGAGTAGGCCGCCAGAAACCTATACGCCGCGGCGGCGTTGACCAGCACGGCGTATATGTACAAGGCCCACACGAGGGCCGGCCTAAAGGCGTACTGACCTATCAGCGACGCCAAGAACAGATATATCACTCTCTCCCCCCTCTCCATAAAGCCCACGCCCCGCATGGAGAGTCCGAGCGACTCAGCGCGGGCCCTCACGTAGCTTATCAAAAATGTGCCTATGAGGGACGAGTATATCAACAGGGGGGGCGCCTCCCCATAGAAATAAAGTAGGATCAAGGCGTCTGTATATCTATCGAGCGTCGAGTCCAAAAGGGCGCCCGACCTGCCCGCGGTCCCTCTGGCCCTCGCGACAGCTCCGTCGAGGACGTCCAGCACGCCCACTAGGGCTATAAATATCCAAGCGGGGACGCCGCGCCAAGTGAAGAAGACGCCCAGAAGGGCCGCCAGAAGCGATATGGCCGTTATGGCGTCGGCGGGCAGAGGTATGTAGGACCCCAGTCTGTCCAGATTGACGTATTTCCTCAATTTCTCTATCATGGAGGCGCTTGAAGCGGGCTATTAATAAACCTCTGGCGTAAAGCTTTATAAAGGCGTCGAGTTCTGGAGGCTGTATGCCAAAAAAGAGGAAAAATCGAGGTAGACATAAGGGCGACAAGGGCCACGAGCCCACACTACATTGCGACAACTGCGGCAAGTTGGTGCCTAGGTCCAAGGCGGTGAGGGTCACGATACCCTACAGCCCCGTCCCGCCGGATCTAGCCAGGGAGTTGGAGAAACAGGGCGCCATAATACCCAAATACTACATCACGAGGACCTATTGTATAAACTGCGCCGTGTTCTTCGGCTTGATAAAAGTCAGGCCTAGAGAGGAGAGGAAGAAGAAGGCCCCTCTCGCCGCTTGAACTTTTTGATAAAGTCCGACACGGCCTGTTGGAGGGACTTTCCGCCTCAACCTCTAGTGAGGGGGAGGGCCGACGTATTGTTGGACTTCGCCCTGGAGGCCCTCAGGGCCGGGGCGGCTAGGGTGTATATGGTGTTTTGCGACGACGTGGTGGTAGAAGTCGAGCGCAGTTCGGCGAGAAGCTCTAAGGAGCTGGCCCGCGAGCTGTTAGGCGCGAAGAAGTTCAAGGCGTCGCTCAAAGAGGTGGTGGCCGGCTGGAGGGGGCCGGTGTATTATCTACACGAGTCGGGGATAGATATAGACGAGGTCGAAATGCCCAAAGACGCGTTGGTCGTAGTGGGCGATCAAGACGGGCTCTCCAGAGGCGACGAGGAGTTCTTGCGGGGAAGGGCAGTGTGGGTCTCCATAGGCCCCCTGCCGTATCTCAGTTGGTTCTGCGCTCCCTATGTGATCAAAAAGGCCAGGCGTCAATAACGCTCCGAGACCCTCAACCAGTAGTTGGCCCTCCTGTCGGGGCAGGCGAGGTCTCTCAGATCGCTCCCGCCTATATCTGCCGGGGCGTCAAGCGGCGTGCCTAGGGCGTCTGCTTGAGTCAACTCGGCTATTTTGAGCCCGCAGTCGTTGTCGCCGCTCCACGGCACCTCTACGACCTTCCCCTCGCCCAACGCCTTCTTGGCCGCGTCGAGCGAGTCCGCCTTGACCACAGAGGAGCGTAGCCTCTCCCAGGCGGTCCGCCTGAGGTTCTCCTCGACCTCGCCCAACAGCCTCTTCACGGCGTCCTCCAACTCCCCCAGAGGCACCGAGTACTTCTCTAGGGTGTCCCTCCTGGCTATGACCAAGGAGCTCTGCTCCAAGTCCCTCTTGCCCAGCTCGATCCTCAAAGGCGCGCCTTTTAGCTCCCAGTAGTAGAACTTCCAGCCGGGCGTCTTGTCGTCCCTATCATCGACGTGGACTCTGACGCCGACGGCCCTAAGCCTCTCGGCGACGCTGGCGGCCGCCTCCAATACGGCCTTCCTCTCCTCGCCGTATATTATCGGCACTATTACCGCTTGGATGGGCGCTATAGATGGCGGCAAGGTGGTCCCCGCGTTGTCGCCGTGGATTATCAACATGGCGGCTATGCTCCTCTCCGAGATGCCGTAAGAGGTCGTGTGGACGTATTCGTGAGTCCCGTCGGGCTTCAAGTAGGTCACCTCGAAGACTTTGGAGAAGTTGGTGCCGAGGTAGTGGACGGTGCCTATCTGGAGGGTCCTGCCGTCGGGCAGTATGGTGTCGAAAGCTATAGTGTAGACAGCCCCGGCGAATTTGTCCCATTCGGGCCTCTGCGAGATCAAATAGGGTATACACATCCTATCGAAGATCTTCTTGTAGATATCTACGGCGAGCCTCACCTGCCTCTCCGCGTCTTCCCTATCAGCGTGGGCCGTATGCGCCTCTTTGAACATAGAGATCTCTCTGACTCTAATCATGGGGTTCGTCATTTTCGTCTCGGCCCTAAACACGCTGACTATTTGGTATACCGCGAGGGGCAGGTCCTTGTGGTCTTGTATCCACAATTTGAACATGGGCATCATGGCCGTCTCCGAAGTGGGGCGTAATATCAAACGCTCTCCCCCCTCTCCGCCCTTGGAGACCCAAAAGACTTCGGACTCGAAGCCCCTAATGTGTTGAGACTCCTTGCTGAAGAACTCGTGGGGTATAAAGACGGGGAAGAGCACCTCTTGGTGGCCCGTAGAGTCGTGGAGCTCGCGTATTACGGCCTCGACGTTACGCCTGATCTTCATGCCGTAGGGCCTCCAGACGAAGGCGCCCTTAACGGGATACCTTATATCGTATATCTCGGCCTCCCTCAAGAGCCAGTGGAACCACTCCATCAAGTTGGCACTGAGCTTATCTCGAGGGTGGGGCCTCGCCTCTCTAATAAGGCGCATATTCGCTCTCGACAGAGACAATATAAATTTTGGGACGCCGGACCCTCGCGGCTAGGCCCTAAACAGCCCCAAGGCCCTCCCCACGGCCTCCTTATATAGCGGCCACGCGAAGTGCTCGCCCACGCCGAGCTCAAAGCCGCGTCCAGGCGGCCGGTCTATCCAGAGGCATTCTCGCCCGCCGTATACGTCCACGACAAGACTCCATTATACCAGCTTCCCCAAAAGCCCTGGCGTCCCCCTCAAATCACGAAGAATAACATCGGGGTCCTTGAGCGCCTCCTCTAGCACCTCCTTCTCGACGGCGCCCAGACCGGCCATTTTGACCGCCAGGCCGCGCTTCTTGACAAATTTTCTAATACTTTGTCTACATTCCAGCCTGCTAGATATTTCTGCCTTCAATACACTTTATTGCGACTTTTGTTTGGGCGGCGACCTGCCCCATATTATAAAGCCCGTGAAGGATATGGCGCGCGTCTCAGGCCTCATCTCTCCGGGCTCGGGCTTCCACGGCCTTACCGACAGCTCGGCCATATTTACGTCGAGGACGCCGAAGTTGCGGAGCGCCGACAGCGCCTTCTGGGCGTGCTCCACAGTGGTGCTGAATATGACCACGACGCCGCCGGGCTTCAACGAACTCAACGCAGAGCCGAGGGCGTCCCAGGGGGCGCCCATGTCCAACACAACAGCGTCGACTTCAGCCCTCCCGAAGCCGAGCCTCGTCACGTCTGCCACAACCAGGTCCACAACCCCGTCGAGGCCCAGAGCCTTTATGTTGCTCCAAGCCACCTCGGCGAAGTCCGCCCTCAGCTCGAAGCTCAAGACCTGCCCGCCGGGCCCTACGCGCCAAGCCAGAATCGACGCGAGGAGGCCCGACCCAGCCCCGGCCTCGGCCACCTTGGAGCCGGGCCCCACGCCTGCTATCAACGCTATGAATTCGGCGTCAGGCGGGTATATCACCTGCGTCGCGTGTTTCAGCCGCGGCGCTATGTCGTAAAGCGTAGGCCTCAAGACGTAGAGCTTGTGCCCGAGCGACGTATAGACGACATCGCCGTATTCCGCCGAGTCCAACGCCGAGGGCTCTACGAAGCCCCGAATGGTCTCCACCCTACGTCCTACGTGCCTCACCACGAGCTTATAGCCGTCCTCCGCCACCAACAACGCCCAGTCGCCGCGCCTCATTGTGAGAAAATAGGCCGCCCATTAAAGCCTTCTGGCCCCCTCCAATAGGAACTCCAAGAACTTCTCGAACGTCGGCTCGACCCCGCCGGCCAGGACAAGGGCATTCCAAGCGGCCACGATGGACCTGTATTCCTCCATCTCCGCCTCTCTGGCCAAAGCCGCCTCGGCCTCCCTGGAGGGCTCGTAGACGGGCCCCCTCCCCACGCCCGGGCAGAAAGTCACTGCGTCCTCCAGCAGTTCTAACTTAACTATCTTGCCGGGCACATATACGTAGGGGTAGAAGCGGCAGGTGAGGGGCCTCACGTCGTATATAGAACATACGAACTTCCCCCCTTCGAGCTTTACGAAAAAACAAAAGCCGTCTACCCTCTTCTTCAACGCCAAATAGTGCTCACGTCTCCCCGAGAGGTAGAAGGCGGGGAGCTCCCACTCGCCCACTGCCTCCTTGGGCACAGCGACCGCGAATTTCTGAGGGGGGATGCCGGTCTTGTGGGATATCCTGACCACGTCCTTGTGGGTTAGGGGGACCCAGTAGAGTCTGCAACATTCGCCGCAGAGAAGACATTTGAACCTCAAGCGGGGGGCAATCCACTCGGGCACTACCTCTTTGCGTATAGCCAACAGGCGGTGTAGACGCCAGGCCTTACCTCCACCATGGGCGGCTCCTCCTTCTTGCAGATATCCATGGCGAACGGACAGCGGGGGTGGAAGCGACAGCCCTTCGGCGGGTTGGCCAAATTCGGCGGCTCGCCCGGCGCGACCTTCCTAGGCCTCAGCCTGTTTTTGGGGTCCGGGTCGGGTATGGCTTCTATCAACGCTTGCGTGTAGGGGTGGGAGGGCTCTTTAACGACCGACCTGAAGGGCCCGTACTCTACGAGCTTTCCGGCATACATTATGGCTATATTGTCGCTGAAGTATTTCGCAGTAGATACGTCGTGAGTTATATAGAGGAAAGCGGCGTCGTGTCGCTTCTGGACGTCTTTAAGTAGATTCAAGATTTCTACCCTCACCGATACGTCGAGCATCGAGACGGGCTCGTCGGCTACTACGAACTCGGGGTTGAGGATTATAGCGCGGGCTATTGCCACGCGTTGTCTCTGTCCTCCTGAGAGCATATGCGGATATTTATTTATGAAGTCCTCAGGGGGCGTCAACTTCACCTCCTCAAGCGCCTTGTAGACCCTCTCCATCCTCTCGCCTTTGGGCACTCCGTGTATTATGAGAGGCTCCTCCAATATGAAGCCTATGCTGTGGTAGGGGTGGAGACTCGAATAGGGGTCTTGGAATATCATAGAGACTCTCCTCCTAAACCACTTACGTAGTTCCGACTCTTCAGCGTCGGTTATGTCCCTCCCCTCGAATAGGAGCCTCCCGCCGGTGGGCTTCAAGAGCCTTATTAGCGTCCTCCCGAGAGTCGTCTTGCCGCTGCCGGACTCGCCCACCACCGCCAGAGTTTCGCCCTTGGCGACGCTCAGACTGACATCGTCTACGGCCTTCACGTAGATCGGCTTGGAGAAAAGCCCCTTCTTCACGGTGTACCAAAGCCTAAGCCTATGTGCCACCATTAAGGAGTCCTCGCGCACCCAAGGCGCCTCTGAGAGCTCTAGGGCCTTGGAGGCCATGGCACTACGAACTGCCTACTTTATATTGATAGAGCCAGCATGCGGCCAGATGGCGCCTCGCAGTCCACGGCCTCAACTCGAATAGAGGCGGCTCTTTGTCGTCGCAGAGGCCCTTAAGGCTTTTGTCGTTGGCGAAATACGGACAGCGGGGGTGGAAGCGACAGCCCTTCGGCGGGTCTATTAAGCTAGGCACCTCGCCCGGTATGTACGACAGCTCCTTGTCGGTCCTCAAGGTGGGCATGCTCGACATGAGGCCCTGCGTGTAGGGGTGGGACGGCGCGGCGTATATGTCGTCGGAACCGCCTATCTCTACTAGCTTCCCCGCGTACATTACGGCCACGGCGTCGGCGAGCTCGCTGGCGAGGGCCAAGTCGTGTGTTATGAATATATAGGCGAGCTTCAACCTGGCCTTCAACTCCTTCAACAAGTTCATTATGTTGGCTTGAGTCATCACGTCCAGAGCTGAGGTGGGCTCGTCGAGGATCAAAAGCTTAGGCCTCGCCATTATGGCCATGGCGATAACTACGCGTTGTTTCATGCCGCCGGAGAGCTGGTGGGGATAGCGGTTCACCACGTCCCTCGGGAGGCCTACGCTCTCAAGCGAGTCTTGCGCCAAGCGGAGCGCCTCGGCCTTAGGCATCCCTTGAAGGACAAAGGGCTCTATCATCTGCTCCCCTATTGTTATTACGGGGTTCAAGGCGTTCATAGAGGCTTGAGGCACCATGGCCACTTTGCGCCATCTTATCTCCCTCCTAAAGCGGTCCTCCGGCATGTGGAGTATCTCCTCGCCCTCCAGGTAGACCTCGCCGTCGACTAGAGAGACGTTCCTTTCCCACACCCTAGTGATGACCTTGGCAAGCGTCGACTTGCCGCTACCTGTCTCGCCCACTACTGCTAGGGTCTCGCCTTCGTTCAGGTCGAAAGAGACGCCGTCGAGAGCCTTAAGTATGCCCTTAGTCGTCTGGTAGTAGAGCCTTACGTTTTTGACCTCTAGGAGCGCCATGGTCACGCGTGTCTAAGCCTCGGGTTCACCACGGGCTCCAGGCCCATGGCCACAAATATAAATGTAACCGCCACGAAGGTTATCAAAAGCCCCGGCGGCACTACCCACCACCAGTAGCCCGACGTCAACGCCCCGAACTCGTTGGCGTAGGCCAATATGTTGCCCCACGTGGGCAGTTCTGCTCCGGCCAAGTTGAAGAAGTTTATTGCGGATAGGGTCAATATGCCGCCCGGCACGTTGACCACGAAGAGGTATAAGGTGTAGGGCATGACCATGGGCAGGATGTGGTTTCTAAGAATCCACGCCCTGCTGGCCCCGGCGGCCATCGCCGACTCAATGAACTGGGAGGTCTTTATCTGCATGACCATGGCCCTAACCACACGGGCCGAGCCTCCCCACGAGACGGCGGCGAGGAAGACTATGGCGTCCCATATGTTCCACTGGAACATCACCGAGAATACTATCAAAAGCGGGAATGCCGGCAACAATATGAAGAAATCGGTCACTCTAGTCAGAACCTCGTCCACAAGCCCGCCGTAGAACGCGGCGACGACGCCGATCAGTATAGCCAGTACTACCACTATTGCGGCCGTTATTAAGCCCACGGCGAGATCTATGGGGAAGCCGGCCAGCAGGCCGAGCCAGAGGTCGTGGCCCAAGAAGTCGGTGCCCATAAGGCCGAACGCCTCGCCCTCTAGCACTATAGAAATGTCCTTTTTATTTATTGTCGTAGAAGAACTAAATGTATATATAGTCAATGTAAATTTATATATACCGTTCAACGGGACCAGCTTGCCGTTTTGCACCGTATAGAATATGTAGGGTATCGCCGAAGAGCCTGCAGGAACTACGTTGGGGAGGCCGAAGTTCGTCTGGTAGAACGCATTCATTTGGGAGATCAACTGCGGCGTAAGGCCCAGGCCTATGAACTGGCTGTTTACGGCGATGGGGCCCAGCTGGACCGTCCTTCCGTCTGGCCTCGTCACAGTCAGATAGGCCACCGACGTGGCGTTGTACACGCCGGGGTTCTTCACGATTAGGTACAAGTTCCTCCACGGCGTGGAGTACGTGTAGTCCACATCGAATGCGACTATCGCATATTCGACGCCCCCGCTGGACCCGCCCGTGAAGTTGAAGTTGGTGATCGCCAGCTGGGGGGCGTAGGCGTTGCCCGTAAAGGCGTTAATCCACGCCGGCGGGGCGTATTTGGGGTTTGCCTGCCAGTAGGAGGGGGTGTTCCAAAGGGCGCCGAAGTTGGGGGGAAGCGCCACCAAGGCATATATGGAGAAGGCCACCATGATGGCGAAAAAGGCTACGGCGACTTTCCCTGTGACCGACGAGATGAAGCCTCGCCATATCTCGCCTGGCGTCATCCCGAGGATTCTGAACTCACGCCTGGCCGCCATGGCTACTCCGACCTAATTCTGGGGTCTAGGAATATGTAGAGCACCTCCAACACCAACACGAGCGCTATGTAGAGGAGCGTCGAGGCGTATGTAAGCGCCACGATGACCGGCATGTCGGGCGTCGGCGCGAATATGGCGAGGTTGTAGACGTAGCCGAGGCCCCACCAGCGGAAGACCGCCTCGGTTATTATGAAGCCGCCGAAGATTATAAAGGGCAGAGATAGGAGTATGCTGGTCATTATGGCCGGGGCGGCGGGCCTGAGTATGTAGCGGCTGGTAATCCTCCCGTCGGGAAGCCCCTTTATCTTGGCGAAAGTCACGAAGTCCTCCTGCGCGGTGTTTAGGGTCACAGTCCTCGCGAAGTAGGCCCAGCCGCCCATGTTTACTATCAGCACAGTTGCGAGGGGTAGCGTGAAGTGCCATAAGAGGTCCGCGAGCGCGTTGGGGTTAGTCAAGACGGACAGAGGCGAGGTGAACCACATCGAATAGTACTGGGGGCTCAAGATGCCCCCCGACGGGAAGTAGATGGGCGATTTAATAGTCTGGAGGTAAAAACTGAAGACCAAGAGGAGCAATATCCCCACCCACCACTGCGGCAATCCGTTCGAGACCGCGCCGTAGTACATAACCGCCCTATCCCTCTTGCTTCCATACCTCAAGGCCGACCGGAGGCCTATCTGTATGCCGATAAACGCGCTGAGGAGTATGCCGAAGGTGTCCAGAAGCACAGTGCCCGGCAGCGCCGACATGATTATGTCGGCGACCTTCCCAGAAGCAACGCCGTATATATCGGGGAAGTAGGAGTAGCCCCAGTTGAACGTAAGCATGTTATACATTATGTAGAAGACCCTGATGTATGTGGGCTTGTCCAGACCGTAGGCTTTAGTGAGCTGGTCGACAATAGTGTTGTAGAGCTCCTGCACCTGGGCGGGCGTGTAGTGGCCGCTTTTCGCCAACTGAGACACCAAGGCCCTCGCCTCCAGCTGGATCTGAGTCTCCAATAGCTTCGCCGCAGGTCCCGACAAGGCGTAAGATATCACGAAGAGCACCACAAATAACAGTACGACTAAATTGGCCGCCCTAATGCCCAGCGTTCTAAATAGACCCATAGAAGATATATAGGAAAAAGAGGTATTTATTTTATCTTCCTAACGCCGTCTAACCGCCAATACGGCCGCCACAATTATCAGTATTACTACTATTGCCACAAGCGCCCAGACCCAGCCGGGC
>JBEULO010000111.1:0-3050 GCA_041287225.1 Thermoproteus sp. | reverse complement strand
AACTGCGGCCAGAGTCGCCGAGTAGGTAGTGGGTACAGTCACCTTGTCGGTATATAACATCATGTTCAAGGTGTAGACTCCAGGCGTCGAGACGGCGCTTGCAGGCACCGTGAAGCTCAACTGGCCGGGCACGTCGGAGGTCACAGTACCGCTGTAGACCACCTGTCCCTGCGGGTTGGTGATATAGACGTAGGCCCTCGGGAGGCCCACGCCCTGCACGGTGACGGTTATGGTGTTGGCCTGCCCTACTGTCAACGTGGTCGGCGATACGGAGACCACAGAGACCAGCGGGTTGGGGGGCACCGACGGAATTGCGCCGTATATCTTGTGGTACCAGTAGGTGTAGTTGAAGGGATAGCCGCTCCAGAGGACGAAGACCGCCGACTGCGGCGTCGTGGACACTATGGACTTGAGGATATAGGGCCCGTTGCTGATGAAGAGGTGGCCGTACTGGTTGTAGAAGCTCAGGGCGGCCTGGTAGGCCTGGACCGCCTGGCTGGAGTTGAGCATACAGCCGACGCCGGGGACGCAAGCCCAAGACCCGTTGTCCCAAATGAAGCCGGCGGAGGCCCACTGCCTCAAATAGCCGGCTAATATCTCCGCGCTATCGGGGGCGGTCAGATCCACTTGAGGCACGCTCATGGACCTCGACTCGGGTCTGGTCAGCGCCAGCTTGCCGTCCTTCATGGCTTGGAACATAGCGGCATATACCTCCCACGGGACGGACCAGGTATAGTACGGAGCGTAGTAGGAGCCGACTATATTGGGGTCTGGGAACCAGTAGCTCGAATACACGACGACGGTGCCGTTGGGGAAGAACTGCACGCCGAGTATAGTGCTAACGCCGGGCTGTAGCGCGCCCTGTAGGTCGCCTATATATTTGGCGTTGGCCCCCAAGTCGGGGGCGCCTTGAGCCAGATCGAAGATGAAATACCAGTACATCATGACGTCCGCCATAGTGATGGGCTGGCCGTCCTGCCAGTTGGTGCCCAGCCAAGTCCCGTTGTAGTAGTACCTTATGACGGACTTAGCCTTAAGGCCGGGCCCTACTTGCACCCATTTGCCTAAAGTCGCGTTCCAGACGACCGCGTTGGGCGGCACCGGGTATATGGCCGAGCCGTCGGGGCTCAGCTGGACCGACCAGGCGCCGCGGTAGGGTATGGGCTCGCCCGAGAACGGGTCGTAAGCCATGAACGGGTCGAAAAGCCAGCCCAACACGTCGTCGGCCGTATATGCGTCCATGGAGATCATCCAGCCGATCGGGCTCCACGGGAACTGCTTCACGTGGAGCATGCCGACAGTTAGGCTGTTCTTGCCGGGCACATAGGCGAACTTGACGCCGTATGGGGTCTCCAAGCCCAACACCGAGGGCATGTAGTTCTTCAGTTTGCTTACTACGGGATATGCCGCGGCTCTAGCGACTTGCCACACCCTAACGGCCTCGGCGAAACAGTCGGAGAGGGCGGTCTTGGACAGTTCCTCGAACTGCTGGAGGCTGGTGAAGTTGCCAGACGAGACCATCTGGGTTATGTTGTCTATGGTCGCGTTCATGTACTGCCAGAAGCCCGGCTCGCCCCAGCCAGGCATGTTGCCGGACCAAGAAGCGCAGAAGCTGGCGCCGGCGCCGGTGTCCCAAGGCGTTGGCGTTATGGACCAAGCTTCTGTGTATATCTGCCACTCCATATCTGCGGGGTTGGAGCCGTAGACCGTGCTTAGGGCGTCGGTCAGAGTGCCGTATATGGGCTTTATGGTGAAGCCCAACGCCTGTAGGGCCTCAGAGAACATTAAGCCCATCTGGTAGCGGTAGGGGTCGTCGTTCCTGATGAAGAAGATTATCGTCACGGGTTGCGGGGTAGTGGAGTTGGGCGGTATGTAGTACCACTTCCCGTTGATCCAAAGGATCCTGTTGTGCCAGACCGGGTCCGTCTGGTTTATCTGCTTGAATAGAGCCCATATGGAGGCGTTGACGTACGTGGGATCGTAGTGTATGTTGTACTGAGATATAAAGGGCACTATCAGGACGTAGCTCTTGAGGGCGAAGGGGCCGGGCCATGCGACCATGGGCGTGGCGAGGCCGTGGAATACTTGTTGCACTATGGCGCTTCTATCTACTAAGTAGTTCATCAAGAAGCGGAACTGCCTATAGGCGAAGGGGTTAAAGGTCTTGTTGCTGGGATATGGGTTGAACAGGAGGTCGTAGGCCGTTATCATGCCGGGACTCACCAGCGTCAAGTTGGGGTTCTGTTGGAGCTGGACCACAATGTTGACTGGTAGGGCCCATGGGTTCAAGTGCAGATCTATCTTGCCGCTCTGGAAGTAGAGCGGCACTTGGTCGTTCGGCACCTCGGTGACCGTTACGGTTTGAGGCATCGGGGTGGCGGTTTGGGCGACCGCCATATATGCGGAGAGCACCAACACGGCGGCCACTACGGCCGCTAGTAGGACTGTTTTCCTCGTCATGACCTCTATTCCTTTTGAGGTATTTAACATTTCCTCGTTAGTCCTCAAGGGGGTTCTCCTAGTTTTATATGTAATCTGAAATAGATATCCAATTATGAGAAATGCCAACATAAGTAAGAATAAAATTACCATTATTATGGTCAATATTTTATTGAGTAGTGAAATTTTTATACTTTTAATAATAATATAAACATTCTCTATAGATTTATTTATATATACATAATTAGCGAAAGAGAAGTTGTAGACCGCGGCGGCCCGCGGCCCTACCGTCAGCGAGACGTTGTTGAGGAAGTTAACGCCGTACACAGACTCGCCTATTGAGAGGGGCACCTCGACGGGCGCATCGCCGGTGTTGTTGAGATATACGAGGAGGAGGGCCCCTCCGACGGAGATGTTCATAGGCCTCACGGGCCCTGTATAATAGACGGAGATAGAGTAGGGGTTTAGGATCAAATAGAGCGCGCTTAGGGCCGCCAGCGCCCCGAATATATAGGCGAGCCTCACGAGCCCTTTCGGCGACACTAACGCCAAGACGCCCGGCTATAAAGGCTTAGCCCCCTAGCTCTTCGAGGTCTGCCTCGTACAGACCA
>JBEULO010000110.1:0-2838 GCA_041287225.1 Thermoproteus sp. | reverse complement strand
TTGACCATAGGGGCGTAGAGGACCCCTGCGGCCTTGGCTACAGGTCTGCCGTCTACATATCCCACAAGGCTCGGCACGCACATGACGCCGAGCTCCTTCACGTGGCCTAGCGCCGTCTCGGAATAGACCTTGACGCAACATATGTCCCTATAGTTGCGGCAGATTGCAGTCAACATCCTCTCGAAGCTCTTACATACGCCGCACTGGCGGCCGCTGAAAAACACCACGGCGACTCTACACCTAGAGATTATGGACTCCAGCTCCGAATCGCCGGCGGCTGTCATAAGCTCCACGAGCTCCTCGAAATCCAGCCCATATAACAGTTGAACATTTAAATAAACGCGCCGACGGCCGCCCGTGGGCAGAAAGACGGCGGCGTTGATCGCCCTGCTGGCGTTTATCTCCGTCTTCGCCTCGCTCCGTATAGACTCGCCGAGCCCTGCCGCCGTGGGCATCGTGGACCTCGGCATATGCGGCCCCTTCAGTTATAACTACACCACAGACGCCGTCAAGGGGCTCGTCGAGATAGATCAAGCCGAGTTCTACTCCAGCGGCGCCAACTCTACGATAAACGCCATATCGATACAACTCAACGTCTTCGCCGTGTCGGACGGGGCCGTCTATTGGGCCCAGAACGTCTTGTTGTTGACCGAAGCGAACGGGACCTACCGCATCGCCGTCGCCGACTACCTCTTCAATATGAGCGATTACGGCAATATGGAGGCCCGAGGAGGCGGGAACGTGGTCCAATACGTCACGGCGGGACGTAGAGTTTCTTACTACCAGAGCTCCACGACTATAGGAGAGGCCGCCCTGCCCTTGAGGCTCGGCTTGATGGTGGCCGTAAACGGCTCATCGCTCTATTTCTACTACTACGACGGCGCCCATTGGGTCCTCTACGACGTAGTTACGGCGGGGGATAGGGCCTTGAGGCTCTACGTGGGGCCCGGCCGGGAGCTGGAATTCGTGCTGGCGGGCCCCCGCGAGGGATATATAGCACATGTGCTCAAATGGGAGGGGAAGATGGAGCTCTACTACAGCGCCAAGGGGGGCTGGTACGCTCCGCCTTGCGCCTATTCGGGGTCCCATAACGCCGTGACCGCCGAGAGGATGAGCTCCGTCGAGGGCGTGGCGGAATATTACGACGGCTCCGCCGTAGTCCAAACGGCCGGGCGGTCCGATTTGGGCTTGTTGTGGGCGCCCTCGGCGTCCGTCGAGGCGGTCCCAGGCGGAGTCGTGGTCCTGCTCACGCCTCCAGACGGCCGTTGGGAGCTCTTCGTGAACGGCGCCAAGGCGGCGGGGCCGACACTACAGTTGAGGCCGGGCGTATACAACATAACCGCCGTGCTCTACGCCGGAGATTTTATTACCTATCGGCGAGTTCTCTACGTGCGGACTTCCTGACGGCTACGCGCAGAGCGCCGTAGGAAATAGTCGCTATAGAGAAGACGAAAAGTGCGGCCAGCACTATGCCCACGAGGCCGGACCTCACGGCGGAGACTGCGCCGAGCATTGCGCCTACGGCCATCCCGACGCCTAAAACTACGCTGTATAGCCCCATGGCGGTCCCCCTCATGGACATAAGGGCCTCGTCGCCGACGATCGCCAGCACCGACGGCGCTATTGCAGAGGCCAAGAAGACTAGAGGCGACGCCGCGGCCACCGCCTTTAGGGGATCCACGTTGAGCGAAAGCAACAAGGCGAGCACCACGAGGGCCGACATGACGCCCGCTATGCCTAGATTCAAAGTCCTCTCCCTGCCCCATCTGTCCGAAAGCCTCCCGAAAATAACGGCGCCCAGGCCCACTACCACCAACGCGCCGGCCAGCAGGAGCCCCGACTGGAGGTGCGCCAGTCTGGAGGTCGTCGAGAGGGTGTTGGCTATGGCGCGGCCTGAATATATCCCCATGCCTATAAATACGGTCAGAGCGAGCCAGAGCGGTATGGCGGGCCATGTCCTGGGGGGAAGGCCCTTGAAGGGGTTGAGAGGTATCTCCAAGCCCTTCACGGGGGCCGTCTCGGCCATGGCCAAGACGAGGGGGGTGGCGACGGCCGTGATTAGGGCGAGCGCGGCGAAAGACAAAGCGCCGCCGAGGGCTTGAAAGAGGCCGGCGCCTATTATGTAGCCCACGGCGTAGCCGCCCAAATTGCTCAACTCGAAGGCGCCCATGCCCAGGCCCCGATTGGAGGCCTCGGTCAAGTCCGTCACCATGGCCAACGACGAGACGAGGATAAACGCCGTGAAGAAGCCGGCCACCGCGTTCAATACGCCGATGGCTAAAGGCCCCGAGTTGAACAGAAGGGCCGGATACATCAGAGCCACGGCCGCAAGCCTGGCCAGATAGCCCAAAACCATGGCGGGCCTTCTGCCGAACTTGTCGGCAAACCTGCCGGCGACGAAGGAGCCGAGGGCCTCTAGGAGCGGATACACCGCGAGGATCGAGCCGACGGCGATCTCCTGGCCGGGAAACAAAAACGACGTAACGGCCGCGCCCGCGCCGGAGCCTACACGCGCGATTAGCACCGGCAGATATGTCGCCGAAAGCCGCTTCATATGGCGAAATAACTACGTTTTTAAAAAATTTTAGAAGTTAGAGGCCAAGGCCTCTACGGCGGCCCCCACGTCGGCCTTGTGGCCCAAATCGGCCAGCGCCCTCCCCAAGGCGGTAAACGCAAGGGAGAGGTAGGCGTAGGAGGCTTGGACGCCCATATGCCCTATCCTCAATACAGACCCCTCAAGCCTGCCCCAACTGCCGGCGATCATAACTCCGTATTTCTCCCAAGCGAGTCGTCTCACTTCGGCGGGATTTACGCCCGCCGGCGCCAAGAAGGCGGAGA
>JBEULO010000011.1:0-7574 GCA_041287225.1 Thermoproteus sp. | reverse complement strand
TCCTCCAAATCGCCGATGTCCTCCCAAGTGACTGGCGGTATTTTGACCCCAGAGACCGGCTTTTCGTAGAGCTGGATCTGCGTGTCGTCGGTGACCAACAGGACCGCGTTGGCGGGGCGGGCCTGCACCACTTGGAACGTCAAGGGCTGGCTCAACACATAGATCTGGATCACGTCGCCCTCGACGAGGACGTAGTCGCGGAGCCTTTGTTTTATGTACTGGAGGAAGTTCGGATCGACCGCGATGGTCATGGAGACAGGCGCCAGCTTTACGGACTGCGCCGGCTTGGGGTCCACCTTCCTTATCTTTACGTTCTCGTTTAGCGAGACGTCGGCGTTTTTCCTCAATATGGAGTTCATACGTATTATGCTCTTGCCGCGGTCTTCCGGAAGTCCGTTCCAGACCTTCGCGGCGGTCCTTCTGCGGCCCACTATCTCCACCACGTCGCCCACCATGATGTTGTACTGCTCCATCACGTCGGGATCTATACGAACTATGGGCCTATTGGCGTCGCGCGCCTTGCTTTCTGCTACTCTGAGCTCTACCCAACTCACGCGCTTAAAGCCATACGGCTATAAAAAGCTATATGCCTAGAAGCTGAGCCTCGAGAAGTACTCCAGCTCGATGTTGCCGACGCCTTGGACCGACCTCAAAAGCTCCTCCACCTCATCCGACGTATACTCGTCGGACTCCGGATGTCTTACATAGACCTTGAGGGCGGTTATCCCGAAGCCTATGGGCTCCTCCTCTATTTTGTCCACCTTATATTTGGGCTCCAGCCTCTTTGCGATCTCTTGTTTCAATTTGGCTATGTCGATTTCGGCGCTGTCGGGGAGGACCCTATAGACCAACGCCACTTCTGCCGACATAAGACCCGCCCCCCTAACCCTTTAAAAATTTTCTCAAGGCCCCTCGAAGCCGCAGACGGGGCACTTGTAGGATATGCCGAGCTTCCTGGCCTTGTAGTTGCGTATAATCGTGGACCTCCCGCAGTTGGGACAGACGAATTCCACTCCCCGCTCCAACGGCGCCAGAGTCCAATTGGTCGTGGTGTCGCTAGGCGGCGACGGGCCGTATATCTTGGCGCCTCTGACGGACATGGCCCCCTCGACCGCACCGGTTTAAATATTTTGAGGCTACATTTAATTACCGGCCTCAAACCGTCCCCCATGGACCTGCTCGCGGCTAGGCTCTTGTCGGTAAAGACCGCGACCGCGCCGTCGGCGGCGCCCGACGGGACTATATTCTACCTCTCCGACGCCACCGGGCAGTATCAACTGTGGAGGTTCGACGGGAAGAGACACGACGTGTACTTCCCCTGGGACGGAAGGATAGGCGGCTTCGCCATATCGCCGACTGGGCGCGTGGCCTTTGCCGCAGATGTGGGCGGCGACGAGAAGTGGAGGATATACGTAGTGGAGGGCGACGAGGTGAGGCCGGTGGCCCTAGAGGGCTTCAACAGCCTAGGCGTCTGGAGCCCCGACGGGCGGAGGCTCGCCTACACCTCGACGGCAGAGAGGCCCGAGGACTTCTCGCTCTACATCTTCGACGGGGCGTCGACCCAAAAGGCCGGGGACCTACAGGGCATAAACACGCCGGCGGATTGGTGTGAGGGGGGCATATTGGTGGTCCACTCGGAGTCGAGTAAGGACGGCGATATATATCTGGCGTCTGGCGGGGAGGTCAAGAACTTAACTAAACATTCCGGCGAGGAGGTAAACACGTCGCCCAGATGTCTAGGAGGGGGCAAGATGGCCTATTTGACGGATAGAGGCTCGGAACACGTGGGCATAGCCGTCATGGACCTAAAGAGCGGCGAGGCGAAGACCCTCGTCCAGCTGGATAGGGACGTGGAGCTCATGGACGTGTGGGGCAACTACATGGCCTATACCGTCAACGAGGACGGCTATTCGGGGCTCTACGTGATGCACCTGCCCACAGGCCTCACGCATAAGGTCTCCACACCGCCGGGCGTCGTCACGTCGTTGAGCTGGCGTTTCGGCAAGCTGGTCTTCTCGCTCTCCGGGCCCAAGACGGGCCACGAGGTCTTCATCTACGCGGCCGAGGTCAGGGCGCTGACGGACTCGCCCAAATACGGCGTCGATATGAGCCAAAACGCGGTGCCCGAGGCGGCGAGGTTCAAGGCCAGCGACGGCGTTGAGGTGCCTCTGCTCCTCTACAAGCCGAGCGGCGCCCCTCCCTACAAGACCGTCTTGTTGCTACACGGAGGCCCCGAGAGCCAGGCCAGGCCCTACTTCGAGCCCCTCACCCAACTGTTGGTGAGGCTGGGCTATATGGTGGCGGCCCCTAACTTCAGGGGATCCACAGGCTACGGCAAGACTTACGTCAAGTTGGACGACGGCGAGAAGAGACTAAACGCGGTGAGAGACGTCGCCGAGGCTGTGGGTTGGCTTAAAGAGAGGGGCCTCCTCTCCGAGAGGCCTTGCGTGTTGGGCGGGAGCTACGGCGGATATTTGACCCTCATGTCTCTGGCCTTGTACCCGGACCTGTGGAGATGTGGGGTGGAGATGGCGGGGATAGTCAATCTGGCGACCTTCCTCGAAAGGACGGCGCCCTGGAGGAGAAGACACAGAGAGGCCGAATACGGGCGGCTTGAAGACAGGGAGCTCCTCGCGAGGTTGAGCCCCATGACCTATATCGAGAAGATAACGGCCCCCCTCTTGGTGATACACGGCGTGAACGACATAAGGGTGCCGGTCTCCGAGGCGGACCAATTGGTGGCTAGGCTCAAAGAGCTGGGGAGGGCCGTGGAGTACTTCAGGCTGGAGGGCGAGGGCCACGTCTTCTCCCCCTCGGCGAGGCCTAAAATATACGGCAAGGTCGTGGAGTTCATAAAGGCGCATTTAGGCTTATAAAGGGCCGTTTCGAGGGGCCTATGATCCCGCAGAGGGGCAAAGAGCTTCTGTCCGCAGTGAGGCCCGTCTGGATCGAGACGGTCTCTTGGCACACGTCGCTGGCCATGCAGATAGAGGGGATAAGGCTCATGAAGAGGACTAGATACCAAGAGCTCGCCATAATAGACACGGTCGATTTCGGGAGGGCGTTGGTGCTGGACGGCTTCATACAGTCCAGCTATTTCGACGAGCCCTACTACCACGAGTCGTTGGTACACCCCGCCATGGTGGCCCACGCCTCGCCCAAGAGGGTGTTGATAGTGGGGGGCGGCGAGGGCGCCACGTTGAGGGAGGTCTTGAAGCACAAAACAGTCGCTGAGGCCGTCATGGTCGATATAGACGGGGAGGTGGTCCAGGCGGCGAGGGAGTACCTGCCAGTAATGCACCAAGGCGCTTTCGACGACCCGAGGGCCAAGGTGTTGATCATGGACGGCCTCAAGTACGTAGAGGAGGCTCTAGCCCGCGGCGAGAAGTTCGACGTGATAATTATGGACCTGACCGACCCCTACGGGCCCGAGATAGCGCAGAGTCTCTACTCGACGCAGTTCTTCGGGAACGTCAAGAGGCTTTTGGGCAGAGGCGGCGTTCTGGTCACCCAGGCCGGCGACTCCTTCTTCTTCGAGGAGGAATACGACGCGGTGTTGAGGAACATCTCGGCAAACTTCAAGGTCGTCGTAGAGTACACAGTCTGGATCCCGTCGTTCGGTTATGCGGTCAACTTCATCCTGGCCAGCGACGAGGCGGACCCGAGGGCGCTGACGGCCGAGGAGGTGGACAAAATACTCGCCGATAGGGGCGTCTCCACCCTCTTCTATTCCGGGAGGACCCACGTGGCGTTGATGAACCTCCCCATATATAGAAAGTTCAAAAGGGCCTAGGCCTTTTTGGGCCTCGCCGACATCAACGCCTTGACCAACTCGTAGTGTTTAAGCTCGTCGAACTCTATGGACTTAAGGAGCGCTCTGACTAGGGGATCCTCGACGGCCGACAGGACCGCCAAGCTCTCCCTCATCCCTCTCTCCTCCTCCGAGATGGCTTGGAGCTCCTCGGGGCCCAGGGCGAATTCGTCCGCCTTTATCCTACCGGCCATGTAGTCCAATATCATGGTCAATATCTCGGCGTGGCGGAGGCTGTCCATGGCTATCTGCATGAAGAGTGCTCTGACCAAGGGGTTTGCCGACCTGTAGGCCATGACAAGCCCCCTATTCGCCGTCTCTTGCTCCAGCCTTATGCGCTCCGCTATCAGGGCCGACATATCGGCCTCGGCCCTTTGCGGCGCCTCCATTACGTTCTTCACAGCGCGGGCCAGATCTGCCAGATCCAGCACGGCGTTCCTCCCGCCTTCAGCTATGGCGTCCACGTAGGACTTTATGAGAGCTATGGCCCTCTCGTCGGACTCTATCTTCGCCGCGAGCTCCCCTCCCCTCTTGCCGCTAGCATAGAGGCTGACCGCGGCCGCTGTGACGCCTAAAAGCCTTGCGGCCTCGTTTACGGAAAACCCCCTCCTCACCATCTCCTTGGCCACTACGGCCCTGACGGCCGATACGTATTTGTCGACGGCCACGTACTGAAAGGCGCGCCGGCTTAAAATCTTTCCGTCCGCCATACCGCCTCGATGTCCTCCAGTCCCTACGCGTCGCGCTGAGAAAGAAGGACGCCGCACTCAACGCTGTCGGTTGCCCTCCAAGGCCTCTTAGGCGAGGGAGGCCCGACGAGGATTTGAGGCCGGCCCCTGGCGGCAATAACAAGGGGGCCTCTTCTCGCTAGGAGAAGGCCCTCATACACCTCTTGGCCTTTCCTATAAGCATCTCCGCGATTTTTAGGTCGTCTCGTAGTACTACCCCCAGCGCGATATCCAGAGCCAGCGGGTAGCACCTCTCCACGACCTTGAGCGCCTCCTCTACGGTGAGGGCGATGACCTCCACGCCGGGCTCCCAGACGCCTAGAAGCCTACGGTGCGGCGGCTCCGCGAAGCGGCCCACCACCACGACGTCCACGTCGCTGTCCTCCGAGAAATCGCCCCTCGCATACGAGCCCACTAGGAACACAGTGCCCCCCACCCTGTCGGCTAGGCTCCGCGCCTTAGCCAAGGCCTCTTCTCTCAACCGCCTCCTCCACCCAAACGCGTCCACGTCTTTTTTACGAACTCAATTATTTTTTCGGCCGCGCCTATTGCGGACTCGGCGTCTCTCCTCGTGAAGTACTCGTAGGGCACCCCCTCGCTCCACGCGTCTACATAACGCGTAGGCACGTAGAACTTGTCCAACAACGCGGCGTCTTCGAAGAGCTCCTCCCCCACCTCCACTAGGGCGGAGATTTCCCTCAAAAGCCTAGTGGCCGAATGACCCCTAGCGGGCTTCCCGATGCCGTAGAGCAAGGCCTTGAGGGCGAACTCCGCCGCCTGGTGCGCCTTGAAACACGCCCAGTTGTAGTCCCCACTCTCGGCGTCTCTGAGGGCGGACCTCAAAGTCCTCTCGGCCATGTCGAGCCACCTCTTGTACTCAGCCGCGTCCATTGTCGAAAGAATCGGCGCATTGTTATTTAAGGCTTTCGAGGGAGCCTCTATTATTAGAGGTCGATGGGGCCTAGCCCCCGTCGCCCCGCCCTTTATTTATGCCGGCTCTCCGCGCTCGGGGCGCGCATCGCCTCCAGCCTTGGCGGCCCGCGGCGAACAGCTTGTCGCCTCCTCTACGCCTAACGCCGGCGGCGCCCGGCCAGCGCGCCCGCCTACTAGGCGCCTTACGGCAAGAAGAAACAATATATATGGGGGGCCTCCTCTCCGGCATGTACAAGGTCTACGAGAGAAACGTGGAGGTCCCCATCAGGATCTCCAAGACCGCCGACGAACAGGCCAGGCTGAGGCGGCTCGAGAGGTGGCCTAGGGAGAGCGGCCTAAGCCTCGTCCTGGACGAGTCGGGCAGTAATTTCAACAAGTTGATGCAGATGTACGCCTCCGACTACGGCCTCGAGCTGGGGGAGAAGAAATGGAGCGCCGATTCTTCCGGCGACGAGGTGAAGGCGAGTTTAGAGGTGCCGTTGCTTAAAGGCGGGCAGGTCAAGGGGAGGGCGGTCATGCAGGCGAGGATACCGAAAAGGCCTACAGGCGAGGAGGGGAACAACTACGTCTTCACGGCGTCTGTCAACTACTACATAGAGCTTGAAGACGACGTGCTGGCCGAAGGCGCCACCAGCGGGATGGTGGAGTTCACCCTATAATTAAAACATAAAAAGGTCCCTTTCTGTAGCCACATGCAAGTATCTCCCATTGTCAGTTATTCCACCGTTAGGGAGGTCAAAGGGCCTCTGCTCGTAATAGAGAAGACGCGTGGAGTAGCCTATAACGAGATAGGCGAGGTGGTGGGGCCCGACGGGGAGCCCAGGAGGGTGCAAGTGATCGAAGTGGGCACGGACTACGCCGTGGTCCAAGTCCTCGGGCCGACCTTGGGCCTACCCGCCAAGGGGACCACCGTCAGGTTCTACGGCAAGACCTACAGGCTGGGGGTCAGCGAGGAGCTCATAGGCCGCACGTTGGACGGCAAAGGACAGCCCCGCGACCACATGCCCCTGCCCCCGCCGCAGGACTTCCGCGACATAAACGGAGAGCCGCTGAACCCATACGCCAGGGAGTACCCCGAAGAGCCCATCGAGACGGGCATTTCGGCAATAGACGGGCTCTACACGCTGGTCAGAGGCCAGAAGTTGCCCATATTCTCGGGCACGGGGCTGCCCCACAACGTCATGGCGGCTCAAGTGGTCAGACAAGCCGCCGTGAGGGGGAGCGAGGAGGGGTTCGCCGTAGTCTTCGTGGGGATAGGCATTAGGAGCGAGGAGGCCATGTACTTCACGGAGGAGTTCAGGAAGACCGGCGCGCTCAGGAGGGCAGTCGCCGTGATAAATCTGGCCTCGGACCCCGTGGCCGAGCGCATCTTGGCGCCGCGCGTGGGCCTGACCATAGCCGAATATCTGGCCTGGGATCTCGGGTACCACGTCCTCGTCGTCATGACCGATATGACCAACTACGCGGAGGGCCTCCGCGAGCTCTCGTCGGGCAAAGGCGAACTGCCGGGGAGACGCGGCTATCCGGGATATATGTACACAGACCTGGCCAGTATATACGAGAGGGCCGGAAGGGCCAAGGGCAAGAAGGGCTCGGTCACGCAGTTCCCCATACTCACGATGCCCCACGACGACATAACACACCCCATCCCCGACCTCTCCGGCTATATAACCGAAGGCCAGCTGGTCTTGAGCAGATCCATGTGGGGCAAGGGCATATATCCGCCCTTCGATATAATCATGTCGCTCTCGCGCCTCGCCAAGGACGCAATAGGCGAAGGCAAGACCAGAGAGGACCACAAAGACGTGGCGAACACCCTAATCGCCGCCTACAGCCGCGCCTTGGAGATAAGAAACCTAGCCACATTGGTGGGAGAGCGCAACTTGGGCTGGCGCGAAAGGCGCTACCTCCGCTTCGCCGACGCCTTCGAGCAGAAGTTCGTGAAGCAGGGCGTCTACGAGCGGAGGACCTTCGAGGAGACTCTGGACATAGGCTGGGACGTCATGTCGATACTGCCTGAGGACGAGCTCACAAACGCGAGGCCTGAAATATCTGCTAAGTACTACCGCAAACACATATTCGAAAGCGTCAAGTTATAGACC
>JBEULO010000109.1:0-2926 GCA_041287225.1 Thermoproteus sp. | reverse complement strand
TTCATAAACTTCTTGTCGTTTATTTGACATGGATATATCCTCCATGAGGAGGGGCCACGAGGTTAAGGACGTAAGGCCCGAGCACTACCTGGAGGCCATATACGTGCTGTCTAGAAGCGGGAGGGTCACCTTGAGCGCTCTGGCCGACGCCCTGGGCGTTAAGCCCAGTTCGGCCCAGAAGATGTTGAGGAGGCTCGAGGCGCAGGGATATGTGGTGTATAGAGGCAGAGGCGGCGTGGAGATGACTGAGCGCGGCCTCGCGCTTGTGAGCTCCCTCAATAGGGCCCATAGAGTCCTCGCGGAGTTCTTTAAGCTTATAGGCGTCGAGGAGAATCTCGCCGAGACCGAAGCGGAGAAGTTAGAACACCTAGTCGACTTCAAGGTGGTCGAGAAGATCGCCGAGGTCGTCGAAGTCTTGAAGAAATTAAGAGAGCTGTCATGTCGCGCCTAGTGGACCTCGCCATTTTTGTCTCCTCTATAGCCGCTCTGGCGGTCAAGCCGCCTTTTGGATACCTCCTCGCCCTCGCCATATCGTCGCCCCTCTTGAGGGAGCTGAAGTGGCTCGATAGGAGGCAGACTTGCTTGTACCTAGCCCTGTTGGCCTACGCCGTAGCTTTTGCGGTCGATCTGGCGACGGGACCTAAACGCCAACAAGTCGACATAATAACTGCCGACGTCTTGGCGCCAGTCGTCGAGGAGGTAGTCTTCAGAGGCCTCGCGTTTAAAGTGTTGCCGACTTGGGGGGCAATCTTAATATCAACTGCGGCGTTCGCCCTACTACATCCATATCCGCTTTTAGCCCTGCTCTACGCCGTGGCGTTGACTCTGGCCTATATTGGCGGGGGGCTCGCCGCCTCTATGGCGCTCCACGCCGCAAACAACGCCATATGGACCGTCATCTATCTAGCGCCTACGCGCTAGCTCGACGCACACAAAGCCGTAGCTCTCAGCCTCGTTTATGTCCGGCGTAGCTACCGGCTGTTCTCTCTCATCTAGGTCTTTCAGTGTGGCCGAAATGTAGACGAGGTTTAGACCTGCCGCCTCGCCGAAGCCGACAGTCTCGGCGACTGTGTAGAACCGAGCTCTGGAGTAGAAGGGATGGCCCGCCGACGCCTCCCGCCTATATTTCACCCCCCAGGGCGAGTCCCTAGGCACAATGCACGCGACGACCCTTTCGGCTACTCTGGCCGCCTCTCTCACCAAGGCCCGGGGATCGTCGGCGAAACACAACGTCACCACAATTAACGCGCATGGGAAGGCGTTTTCCCTAAACGGGAGCATCTCGCCCACGCCGGCCACTAGGTCCAGATCGCCTCTTGCCAACTTCAACATGGCGATTGAGGGATCGACGCCGACCCTCAGCCCCAACGGACCGGCGAACCTCCCCGTGCCCACCCCCACCTCGAGCCCGCCTCTACAATCGAAGGAGGAGGCGGCCTTCAGTTCGCTTATGTATAGCTCTTTATGTTTTACATACCATCCGTCATACTTCTCGGCAGATGCGTCGAAGATCTCCTTCGTGCTCATGCGATCATCTTTTTCTATGTTAAAAATCTACGGGACGTGGACTACGTCAAATGGCTGAGGACAATAGAAGTAGCCCTTTACGGGGTAGCGCTCGTAATTACGGTGATACTGGCATTTTATTCCTTCTATTTGGTGGCCATAGGCGTGATGGGGCTCGCCTCATCTATGTCAGAATCTAATATTTATTATTTATTGGGTAATTTATTTCTTTTTATAATATTTATTGAATTAATAGATACGTTTATTACATATATACAACATAAAGAAGTTATTGTGTACAAGATAATAGATATAGCTCTAGTGGCTCTGGCCAGAGAGCTGTTGGTCTATATGTCTCCCGTCAATTCCAACTTCGATTTGGTCCACGCGTCGACTTTGGTGGCGAGCGTGCTTGTAATAGGCATTGTGGACTACCTCCAACATAGGAGGGAACGTGCATAAATGTTTATAAGGCCGATTTATACGGCGGCCGTGGACCTCAAGTTGGAACAAATAAGGGAGAACAAGCTGTTGGGGAGGAGGGAGGTCGTCGCGCTGATAATACACCAGGGAGCCTCCACCCCAACTCGACAGCAGATACGAGAGGCCGTCGCGGCCCAGCTGGGCGTCGAGCCCAATATGGTCTACGTCAGGAAGATAGCAACAGAATTCGGGCTGGGGGCCTCTAGGGCTGAAGTCCACGTCTACAGCTCGGAGGACGCCGCCAAGGCGGTTGAGCCGCTCTATATAATTGCGAGAAATCTGCCAGACGGAAAGAAGCTCCTAGAGGAGGCCAAGAAGAGGAGGGCAGAGGTTAGGGAGAAGAAGAGGAGGAAGAAGAAAGGCGCGGCGAAGAAATGAGCGAGGCCAAAAAGCTCCCGAGGGCCGCCACTTGGTATCAATACGACTACGAGAAGGGCACCATAAAGTTCTTGAGGAGGCTATGTCCTCGTTGCGGGTCTGTGATGGCCTACCACAAGTCCCCGACGCCGAGATGGCACTGCGGCAAGTGCGGAATGACCATATTTGAGGGGAGGAAGTAGTGTTGGTTTTAGGGGTAGAGAGCACCGCGCATACCATCGGGGTTGGAATTGTAGAGGACGGCAAGATTCTGGCGAACGTCAACGACACCTACGCGCCGCCTTCAGGTTTTGGGATCCACCCCCGCGAGGCCGCCGAGCACCACGCGAAGGTGGCGGTCCAGCTGCTCAAAAAGGCGCTGGAGGTGTCGGGAAGGAGAGTCGAGGAGCTCGACGCCGTGGCCTACTCGGCGGGGCCTGGGCTGGGGCCCGCCTTAAGGATAGGGGCAGTTCTAGCTAGGGCCCTCGCGGTTAAGTACGAAAAGCCCCTCGTGCCTGTCCATCACGGCGTGGCCCATGTGGAGGTCGCGAGGGCCCTCACAGGCAGTTGCGATCCGCTG
>JBEULO010000108.1:0-2979 GCA_041287225.1 Thermoproteus sp. | reverse complement strand
CGTATAGACATCGCCTTTAAGTATGTGGATTACGTCTACGCCATGGCGAGCGGCCGGGTGATCTCCAAGGGGACCCCCGACGTGGTGGCGAGGGACCCCAAGGTGATAGAAAGCTATATAGGAGGGTGAACATGCCGCTCCTTAAAGTCGACAAGCTCAACGCCGGCTACGGCAAGTTTCACGTCCTCAACGACGTCTCGCTTGATGTGGAGAAGGGCGAGATAGCGGTCCTGTTGGGCCCCAACGGCGCGGGGAAGTCGACCCTCCTCAACGCGGTGGCGGGGCTGGCCACTATCTATAACGGAGTGATAGAAGTCGACGGGCTCGACCTGACCGGCAGGAGCCCCGACGAGATAAGAAGGGCGGGCGTGGGCTATGTGATGCAGTCCCCTAACAACTTCGGGACGCCCAATATATTCCCGGAGCTCACAGTGGCCGAGAACCTGCTGGCGGCCTCCGCAGGCGTCGACGAGAGGGAGGCGAAGAGGGCTCTGGAGGAGGCCCTGGGCCTATTCCCCAAGCTGAAGGAGCTCATGGGGCGTAAGGGCAAGTTCCTGTCGGGCGGCGAGAGGCAGATGTTGGCCATATCCATGGGCCTCATGAGGAGGCCCAAACTGCTCATGCTGGACGAGCCCACCGCCGGCCTCGCGCCTAAGGTGGCGTCGGAGGTCTTCTCGGCTGTGAGGAGGATTAGAGATGAGCTGGGAATCACCGTGCTCCTAGTGGAGCAGAACGTGAGGAAGGCGTTAGAGGTCGGCGATAGGGCTTTCGTGATGGTGACTGGGCGCCTCAGATATTCGGGGCCCGCGAGGGATCTAGACGAGGAGAAGGTAGGCAAGCTGATCCTCGGCCAATAAGCCTTTTATATGGAAAAGATAATTGGTTTATGTCCCACCCTCTCGACGAGAGCCCTTGGAGGAGGGCCCACTGGCTCCTCTTCGCCATAGTTTCCGCCAGCTTCTTCCTCGACGGAGTCCTCTTCAGCCTAGTCCCCACTCTGGCCTACCTCTTGCCGGACGTAGCGCCCTACGCTACATACATCTTCGCCGCAAACTCCATAGCATTCCTTTTAGGCGCCTTGGCGCTCGGCAGGGCGGCGGACCTCTTGGGCAGGAGGGCCGGCCTAGTGTTGTCGCTGGCCATATACACAGCCGCCTCTATCGCCTTCGCCGCGGCCTACTGGCTGAACGCCCTCACTGTCGCCGCCGCGTTCCTCTTGACCTCTCTCATAAATTTCGGCGTGGGGGGCGAGACGGGGTCCGCCTTTTCGGCCCTCGCCGAGTTCTCTCCGGCCAGACATAGAGGCAAGGCCCTCATGTTGGCCGCGAACTTCTGGAACATAGGAGCCGCCGTGATAGCCGGGCTTTCTTTAATATATGCGCAACTCTCCAGCGACCCCCGGACCATAGTCCTATGGACTTTCGCCACGGCGATAGCGCTGGCCCTCGTGGTGTTGCTGGCCAGGCTCCACCTCCCGGAGTCCCCTAGGTGGCTCGCCGCCAGAGGGAGGGCCGCAGAGGCCAGAAGGGTCGTCGCGTTGTTCACCGGAGTCGAGGCCGACCCCCCGCCGCAACAACAGGGGCTGGGGCTCAAAGAGGCCTTGAGGACTAGGGCCCTGGGCTTCTTCGTGTTGCTGGTAGTGACCTCTGCTCAGCTGACTACCTACAACATAGCGGCCTACTACGCGCCCTACGCCCCTGGCTTCCCCTACGGCTCCGACTTCGCGCCTATAGTGGTCGCCGTGGCGAATTTCGGCGCGTCGCTGGGGGCCTTCCTCCTACTGCCAGTAATAGACAAATCCAGAAGGGCCTCCCTCACTTCTGCCTTCCTGGGGGGCCTCGCCACTGCGGCGCCCCTCTGGCTCCTAGTGCTCAAGGCGGCGCCGGCCCCCTTCCTGGCCGTATTGGCCGTCAACATGGTCTTCGCCGAGTGGGCTTGGGGCTCGCTGGGCGTCTTGGAGAGCGAGTTATTCCCCACAGGCGTCAGGGCGTCGGTAGTGGGCGTGGTGACTGCGACCGCCTGGGCCGTAAACACCGCCTTAGTGGCGGCCGAGGGCTATATAGACGCCCCGACCTTTATGGCGGTCAACGCGGCGGTTTGGGCGGCCGGCGCGGCGGCGGCGTTGCTCTGGCACCTAAAGGGGTTCGAGTCTGCCAGAAAGACTTTAGAGGAGATACAGAAGTCTTGAGGTGTACCCCAGACTATCGGGGAGGACTGCGCTCGATGTGGGCTTGGGCTTCGGCTGGTCGGCGGGCGAGCTGTTGGAGCGGGGATTCCACATGGTCGCATCCGTAGATATAGACGTCGCCGTCTTGAAGCGATTCAAGGGCGAACAAAGGCTGGACCTAGTGGCCGCCGCGGCCGAAAGCCTCCCCTTTAGGGACGAGGCGTTCGACGTAGTGGCGTCGGCGCTTGCCCTACACCACTTCGACGACGTGGAGAAAGCCCTGTCGGAAATAGCCAGGACGGCCAGGAGGGCCGCCTACGTCGTCGACTACGATGGGAGCGGCCCCTCGCCCCATCCCCGTCGGTTTCTAGCGGAGGCTGCCCGCGAGGCGGTCGAGGCGGGGGCCAAGCTGGGCTTTAGGGCGAGGAGGAGAGACGGCTACTACGAGCTGTACCTACAGAAGCGTGATTTTTAAATAGGGGGGCCGTCCGGTTGGACCATGGGGTGGACTTCGTCGTAACTCCCTGGGAGGTCAAAGGCAGAGTCGACTACGACAAGCTCCTCCAACAATTCGGCGCGAAGCCGTTGACGCAGACGGAAATCGAGCTGTTGGAGAGATATGCGGGGGAGGTCCACCCGCTGATCAGAAGGGGCTTCTTCTACGCCCATAGGGACTTCGACGCCATATTGAAGTGGCACGGCTCGGGGAGGCCTTGGGCCCTCTACACGGGGAGGGGGCCCAGCGGGCCCGTCCACATAGGCCACATGGTGCCGTGGATACTGCTGAAGTGGTTCTCAGACAAGTTCGGCCT
>JBEULO010000107.1:0-3000 GCA_041287225.1 Thermoproteus sp. | reverse complement strand
AATTATAAAGATGTTGAAGTTCTATGCCGATATAAATTCGTATAGCTTCGTCGACAGGATAGCCTACGCCATATCGCCCGTGAGCGTCGAGGAGGCCGTCGTCGACGCCTTGAGGACTTTGAGGAGTCTGTGGGGTAGCGCGTTGTCCGTCAGGTTGGAAGATAGGGAGGTGCCGTGTTGCTACTACGAGGAGGCGAGGGGCGGGAGGTGCGACGTCGGGTTTAAGGCGGGGGACTACTGCTGTGTGGTCTGTCCCGCCGTGCCCAGCGAGGACGAGGTGCGTAAATTCCTAGATGCGGTGAGGGGCGACATCGGCGTGGCGCATAAAGTCGCCGCGTTGGCGCTGACGTGGCACCCCAAGAAGGAGTCCGCTGAATAGCCATGTACCTCTCGTTCTCCGCCAGGGTCATCCTAGACGCCGAGGCGCTCAACATGGCGGAGTCCGCCGGCAACTACACCCGCCACAGGAGGGCGCCTCTAGTCGTGAAGACCGCCGACGGCGGCTATGTGGTGCGCTACGTCCCGGCCATATCTGGGGAGTCCATCGCCCACGGCTACCAGGCAGTCCTCGCCGAGCTGGCCCTAAAGGACGGCCTTCCGGTGTGCAGGCTGTGCGCCAGGGGGGAGTTCGTGAAGCACGCCGCGAAGGAGCTCTTCGCAGGCGAGCAGTGGGAGGATGCATTGAAGGACGCCAAAACGGCGAAGAACGAAGAGGCGAGGCACAACGTTGAGAAGGCGGTTGTGGAGCACTGCGTGGTGGAGGACGTAGGCGGATTCCTCTACACGGACGCCCTCGTGAGGAGGACGGCGAAGGCGTGGTTCGGCTATGCGCTCCCCTCCAGGGCGTTCTATCAGGCCGCGGCGCTCGAGCCCCAGCTACACACCAGGGTGTCCGCCAAGGTTGAAAAGAAGAGCGAAGAGGGTCAGGGCGTGTCCGGCCAGATGCTCTACTACGTGGAGACGGGTAGCGCCGTCTATGCGCTGAGCGGGCTGTTGGACATCTGCGGCATTGGATGCACGACGATGGTGAGGAGGGAGTGCGTAGACGACGCCGTTAGGAGGAGGAAGCTGGCCGTCGAGGCGTTGGCGGTTCTCCTCGGCAACATGTGGTTCGGGGCGAAGAGGTCGCGCTTCCTCCCGGGGTGGGAGCTGGAAAGCGCGGTGTTCGCTCTGTCGAAAAAGCCGTTTATGGTCACGTCGGCCCACGTAGCCGACTACATAGAGGACACGGTCGGGAGGGCGAAAATCGCAGGGGACGTGGCTGTGCTCTACTACGGGCAGAAGGAGGTGCCCAGCGCCGTGAAGCTCTCCGCAGTAGAGGAGTTGCCGAAACGAATAGATGAGGAGAAGCTGAAGTGTCCGTGAAGGCGCTTGTAGTGCGCCTCCAAATCCACTGGGGTTTTTCCGTTAAGATGCCCAACCAATCCGCCGCCCAGTTCGCCGTCTATATGCCGCCTCCCACCACTCTAGTAGGCGCACTCGCATATGCGTGCGGCTACAAGAGAGATGCTGGCGGAGATGCCGGCGAGCTGTTGAGAGACGTCAGGTGGGCCTCTTTCGGCTTCTTGGAGGACGTAGACGTGCCGCTGGACGTCTTGGTGGTGGGGGACTTCAACAAGAACCTCATCGCGCCGTACCAGAGGTCCGATAACAGGATGCTCGATATGGCCTTCGGGGTGCAGGCCATGGAGAAGGTGTACGCGCCGGGCTTCGAGGCGCTGGCGGTCTACTTCGGCGACGTCGAGAGGTACAAGGACTGCGCGTGGAGCATCGTGAGGCTCGGCAACAAGGAGGCCCTGACGAATGTGTTGGACGTAGAGGTCTGCGACGTGGCGAGAGTCGGCGCTGGCGTCTTCAAGACTCCGTTATACGTCAACGCCGACTGGGCGAAGCCGAGAGGGGACGTGGTCGAGCTCAAGGCGTGGCCCCTCAGGCCCGAGTCCTTCGTGCCGGGCAACAAGCCGTCTGAGTTCGTCACCCTCTACGCGCCAGCGTTCTTGAGGCCGGCCGCGTACGAGTCGCAACACGTTGTGGAGTTCTGCGGACAGCAGTACGCCCTGGCCGTATGACGTCGACTGTCGGCGAGAAGCCCCCCGAGGGCACCGTGGCGAGGCTGTTCTTCAACCTGGCGTGGAGCGGGGACGAAAGCCTGACCAGGGGCCTGTGTAAAAAGGCGGCCGAGAGGCTGGCCGACGGCTCGGCCAAGATCCCGCTGTCGGGCAACGACACTAGACACATCATCCCCGAGCTGGCCGAGGCGCTGGGCGTGCAGTACGAAAAGGAGAAGTTGGGCAGGTATGTGGCGGAAGCTGTCGGCAGGTACGCAGATGCCGCATGGCCAGTCGGCGGCGACTACGCCGCGCTTTCGATTCTGAAAGCGAACTTCTACGAACACGGGAGGGTCTTCGTGAGGAGCGGTTTTGCGAAATACGAGATGCGGCTGACGGGCGACCAGACGATAATCGCGCTCTGCGGCGCCGCGCTGTCTTACGCGGGGATCTACCAACACGGCGACGCTTGGTACTACGTCTACGCGGTCCCGACCTCCAAGGAGCCGTGGAAAGACGTCCTGCCGTTGGCGGAGTCCCGGGCGAAGATCCCGCCCTACGCCAGCCATGCCGTGAAGAGGCTGTGGATGTCCGCACTGTGGGGCAACCCGACCACTTACATGGAGCTGGTGTTTCAGAAGGGCCAACGCGTCACTCTCGTCTATGCGGATAGGATCGCGCTGTACGACCTCTCGCAGTATAGAGGTTTGGCGAATGCGCTTAGGGAGACCGCTGGCCTTCTCCGAAACGACGACGTGATGAAGCTCGCAGAGCTCGTCGCGTCGAGGCTTCAGATGTATCTCACCGTCTTCGACTTAGTGGGCGGAGGAAGGCGGGGACGCGCCGAATATCTGGCCGATATGCTCAGAGTGCTCAGAGGGGTCCTCTCAAGCGACTCCTCTTCGGGCGCCGAGAGGGCGTTCGCCGCGGCGATGCTGAGGGGCATATCGGA
>JBEULO010000106.1:0-3010 GCA_041287225.1 Thermoproteus sp. | reverse complement strand
CCCCCGGGCGCGCGACTCGCATGGCTTAGCCCCACCCCGATAGCGGTCAGGTCCGGCAGGATCAACCGGTTTCGAGAGCGGCCGCAGGCCGCCCTCGGGGGCGGGACCACCCCGGACTCCGCGCGCGTTGTGGCGGCGTGGGGTTTTCTCCCCCGCGCCCCCGCCCGGGCTGGACCCAGGAGGGGACATCGGGGGAACATGAAGATGATTCGGCCGAGGCCCCGCCTCGGCCACACGAATCAAGGCGCGTTCTATCACGAACTTGTGTAGTTAAAAACTTTTCGCCCTCTCCCCCTCGGCGGGCACTTCTATACCCCTTCCGTCTTTATATCTCTATCGATCGGCTTAAAAAGCGGGGCCGCTCCTCCTTCTATGTGTTTCGTGGTCGAGGGCAAGGCGTATATAAGAGGCGCCGTCCGCTATGTATCGATATTGGTCGAAGACGGCGTCGTTAAGTCGCTCGACGGGCGGCGGGATGGCTGCACAACAGTTCAATTCTCCCGGAGGCATTTAATACTCCCGGGCTTCGTCGACGTCCACGTGCACTTCAGGGACTGGGGACTATCCCACAAGGAGACTTTGGAGGGCGGCGCCAGGGCGGCTCTGGCGGGAGGCGTCGTGGGGGTTCTCGACATGCCCAACACGAGGCCGCATATCAGGACGGCCGCCCTATACGCCAAGAGGCTCTCTCAAGGCTCGGCCCTCCCGATATATTACGGGGCCCACATGGGGGTGCCCGAGGACCTCTCGGAGCTCGATTCGGCCAGGCCCCGCTCGGTGAAGATATATCCGGAAGACGTGGCGCAGTTCGGCTGGGGCCACATAGAGGCCTTGTTGGGGAGGTGCTCCTCCCTCGGCTGTGTCGCGGTCTTCCACTGCGAGGACCCGGCCTACTTCGCGGAGGGCGTCCGTCCGCCCGAGGCGGAGGCCCGTTGCGCCGACCGCGTGGCCCTATACGCCAAGAGGGGCTATAGGATACATGTGACTCACGTCTCCCTGCCGTATACCGTCGAGGCGTTGAGGGGCCTCGCGACTCTGGACGCCGCCCCCCACCACCTCCTCCTCAGCTCCGACTCCTGCGGGGGCCCCCTCTGTAGGGTCAACCCCCCTCTGAGGGGCGAGGACCAGAGGAGGGGCCTCCTCTCGCTCTTCCTCTCGGGCCTAGTGGACATGTACGCCACAGACCACGCGCCCCACACGTTGGAGGAGAAGAGGTCGGCCTCGCCTCCGCCCGGGATATGTAGCCTCGACGTGGCTTCCTCCCTCCTCTTGCGGTTTTGGCGCGACGGCCTCTTGGGCCTAGACGAGGTCTTGAGGCTGTACTCCTTCAGGCCTGCCCGCTTCGCGGGCCTCGACGTGAGGCTCGAGCCGGGCGCCCCCGCGGCCTTTTCGGTCTTCAGGCTTGAGGAGTTCGTCATATCGGAGGAGCACTTCAAGGGGACTTGCCGCTTCTCGCCGCTGGTGGGGCTTAGAGCTTTCGGCAAGGCGGTGGCGGTCGCCTCCAAGGGGGCCCTCCGCCTCTTGGAGACGGGCGAGGTCTTGACTTGACGCAACGCCTCCGCTTTAGGCGCGCCCTACTTCCCGGAGCCGCAGAGCGGCGGCGTGGAGCCGGCCCTCCAGAGGAGCTCCTCAAGCGCCTCTAGAGCCGCCCCCAGCCGCTATCTGCGCCTCCCCAACATCATCATGAACGCCAGGAAGAAGTAGAGGGCCAGGAGGAGCGGAAAGAAGAGCGAAAAGAACAAGACGATGCCGCCCACGAGGAAGAAGGCCGCGGCTGGGGCCGGCCCGCTCGCCCTGGCCACCAGGTACGTCAGCAACGCGTGAAGAGATGCAGGCAACAAGATGAGGACGATAAGGGCGATCATGTCGGCTCCGCCGCGACTTTTACGATGCGCTCAAGGCGCACGGACTCGGGATACGCCCTCGTGGGCGGCGCCGCCTTGCTGTCGGCGTGAGCCGCCGCTCCTCCTCCGCACACAGCGGCGAGGATGGGAGCCACACACATGTACAGAGAGGGGGTATAAAAAATTATGGAGGCAACGGCCGACAGCCAATGCGGTCGAGCTTGGCCGGGAAGGGCGTGAGCCGTCACGCCCGCCTCCGCCCGAATGGGCGGCGAGCTATGTCGGCTCGCAAGATGAAGGAGTTGGGAAGAGGGCGGAGTTCGCCTAGGGGCCGCGCGGCTGGGGCGCTTGCGGCCTTCAGGGGGCGCCTCGCGGACGCCGGACTTCGCGATGCGCCGCTGAAGGAGGGCGATGCGGCCAGGCGGGCGCCAGCCTCAAGCGCTTGCGGTCGAGAGGCAACGAGCTAATCCCCGCGCGTCGTGCGTCTTACGCGCGCCCGCCCGGCGGGACGTCTCGGCGTCAGCCTCCAAAGCGGCACGATATAAAGGCGTATGGCCGTCTTTGTCTATTGCGTTTATGTCCGCGCCTTTCTCTATTAGCCTTCTTACTTCGCCTATGTAGCCCCACGCCGCGGCGAGAAGTAGCTTCTCATCCTGCTCATCTAGCCTTCGTCGAGGCATGTTTTTGTTTTGTCTGTGTTCCTATACCTTTCGGCGTGGGCGGCTCGGCTGTGGGGCTTGTCGGAGTGGCGTGGGGCCGGGCGCCGTCCGCGCCTCAGTCCTGGACGTAGATATGGACGGAGACGTGGAGGGGGCTGAACGTCATGGAGGTCGTAGACGCCGCAGGGGTTCCCGCCGACATATACGCCTCCATTCGAAAATTTGAACTGCGCCCTTGTGTTATTTGTCGCAAAAGACGGAGTAGTATACGCAGATGAGGTGGGAAAGCTGGTTTTTATAAAAGCCGTAGATTTGTAACTACTACCTCATTGCAGGATGAGGCGAGGCGCGCCGAGACGTTCATAAAGAGTATATGGAGGCATGTGCGCAAGAATCCGCCTCGATTTGCCGGAGGGAGCTAAGGCGAGAGGCGTAAACTGGGACGGCGTGCCGCGTCGCGCGCCCTTCAAATACGCGCATAATCCGTAATCGACTACCTCCTCTACA
>JBEULO010000105.1:0-3022 GCA_041287225.1 Thermoproteus sp. | reverse complement strand
AGTCTACTTCAACCTAGAATTACGGCGCGCCGTCCCAGTTCAATCAGAAAAACATAGACCTAAATTTATCTAATCTATGTCTAATCGCCGCCGCTCTCGCCGAGGGCTTCCTCCTCCCAGTCCTAGTTCGGTCTGTCTGCTAGGCCGATCGAAGTCGCGTATATGTCGGGGGCGGCCTATTGGCGCCTCGGCGTATATATACAGGCGGGGTCTTCGGCTAGAGGGTCCTTGAAGGCCGCGAAGGCCCTCGCCCTAGAGCCGCCGCATATGTCTTTAAATTCGCAGATCCCGCACCTCCCGCCGAACTCCCCCCTCCTCATCTTCAACAAGAGGGGATGTTCCCGATATATGCGGACTATCGACTCCTTCCTCACATTGCCGAGAGGATACGGCAGGAAGCCGCTGGGGTACACGGTGCCGTCGTAGGCCACGAAGATTATGCCGTAGCCGTCGCGTGTAGGCACCACCGAGGGGTCCAAAGGCCTTTGCGGCTCCCCCATGAGCTCCTTCAGCCTTGCCACCAGCTTGTCGTAGGCCGGAGAGCTGTAGGACAGACCTTGTGCCCTCTGCCTTTTGGCCCTCCTGTAGAAGGGGGCCTCCACGGTCCTTATCTGTACGCCGTACCGCGAGGCGTCCACTAGGAACTGCACGGCGTCTTCGTACTCCTGTGGCGATATGTCGAGGCTCCTCACGGCGCGCCCCGTCTCGATGAGGAAGAAGACCTCCCACACCTTCACCCCCAAGTCGTATATCAGTTTAAATATGTCGGGCAGTTGGGGGAAGGACTTACGCCAGACCACTGTGTTCACTTGGACCTTTATGCCGGCGCCCATCAGCGCCTTTATGGCCTCTATCGTGGAGTCGAACACGCCCGGGACCCCTCTGAGCTCTTCGTGGACTTCCTTCAGCCCGTCCAGGCTTATAGAGGCGCTTTTTATCCTCCCCTTTAGCTCAGAGAGGGCCTCGAAGAGGTTTTTAGACACGGCGGGCGCCAGAGACGCGGGGACCCCAAGCTCCTTGGCGTAATCTAGAAGCTCCATGAGGTCGAGCCGCATTAGTGGGTCGCCGCCGGTCACTATCAACTCCGGCGGAGGCTCGCCGAACTCGGCCACTTGCTCCAAGAACGCCTTAGCCTCCCACGTGGAGAGCTCGCCGGGAAGAGGCTTCAAGATGGCGTTCGCCCTACAGTGTTTACAGGCCAGAGGACAGGCCTTAGTGGTCTCCCAAAAGACTAAAAGCGGTCTCCTGTCGAACTCGGCCGCCAGCCTCCTCGGGTCCATAGACATATCGAGTAGAGTTAAAAAATACGTGACGCCTTTAAGCATATAAAGAGCTGATATATCGAGCACATGGACGCGGTCTTTTTCGACTCCGTCGTCAAGGCCTTCGGCAGAGTCGTGGCGGTGGATGGAGTTACCCTCTCGGTGCCCGAAGGGGCCGCCGTGGCTTTAGTGGGGCCTAACGGCGCTGGGAAGACGACGCTCTTGAAGCTGGCCGCCGGCGTCTTGGCGCCCGACAAGGGCGAGGTCTATATATACGGGACGCCGGCGAGGAGGCCTCAGTCCAAGAGGCGCGTGGGGTTCACGACCCCCATGGATAGAGGCATATACTGGAGGCTCAACGCCGTGGACAACCTCTTGTTCTTCGGGGCGCTCTACGGCCTCTCCCTATCGGAGGCCAAGAGGAGGGCCTTGGAGCTACTGGACGAGCTGGGGCTTAGGGATAGGGCCTACGACTTGGTGGCGGGCTACAGCACCGGCATGATGAGGAGGCTGGAGCTGGCCAGGTCGTTGATGCACGACCCCGATGTCCTCCTCCTGGACGAGCCCACCAGCGGGATGGACGTAGACGCCAAGAGGGCCGTCTTGGAGTACCTAAAGAGGCTTAAAGGCGAGAAGACGTTGATAGTGGCCTCGCACGACCCCCAAGAGATCGCCCTGGCCGACTCCGTGGTCTATATAAACAAGAGGGTCCTAGCCGAGGCGCCCAGCCTCAAAGTCGTAAAGCTGTTGGTGAGGGGGGAGCCGCCTAGAGATGGCGTCGTCGTGGAGAAAATAGGCGAGGACGAATATGTGGTCACGCTGGACGTGAGGCAGTTGGGCGAATACGTCGCGAGGCTCAACGGCGCGAAGATAGTGGACGTCGAGGTGGAGGTGGCCGTAGCCGAGAGGAACGCGCGTAGGGCCGAGAGGGTCGCCAGGAGGGACCATGGGCCTCTTTGATAGGATATACGTATTCCTGACGATTAGAGGCTTCAAGATGTGGGCCAGCTATAGGACCCAAGTGGCGCTTACTGCGGTCAACTGGGTCCTCCCCGTCTTCATATATTTCTTCATAGGGCTCACCTTGGGGCGAGGCTCCCTAGAGGCCGTCTCGAACTACACGGCCTTCATGGTAGTAGGCACGGCCTTCCAGGGCTACTTCTCGGCCTCTGTGGTGACCCTCGCGGGCAGGATAAGGAACGAAGAGCTCATAGGGACTTTGGAGTACCTAATGGCCTCGCCGGTCGGCCCCACCGCCTTGATGCTCTACAACACCATATGGGGCCTCGCGATAAACTCCATAAGCGCTGCCTCAGTCCTCCTCATAGGGCTGGGCCTCGGCGTCAAGTACGTAGCGGATGTCCTCTCTACGTCGGCCCTGCTCGCCCTATACCTCCTCTCGATAGTGGGCCTCAACCTAATCGCCGGAGCTGTAGTGTTGGTGGTCAAACAGGGGAACCCCGTGGCCCTATTCACATCAGTAGCCTCGAACCTACTGGGCGGCGTCGTGTTTCCAGTCTCCATGTTGCCGCAGTGGCTCAAATACGTCAGCTACGGCCTCTCTTTGACCTGGGCCCTAGACGGGCTGAGAGCCTCCATGTTGGAGGGGGCGGGGCTCGCGGCGGTGTGGCCATACCTATGGCGTCTAGCCGCCACGTCCGCCGCCTATATGGCGCTAGGCGTCTTGCTCACGCGATACGCCTTCGAGAAGATATTGAGGGAGGGGTCCGTACATATGTACTAAACTATCGCGGCCGACA
>JBEULO010000104.1:0-3071 GCA_041287225.1 Thermoproteus sp. | reverse complement strand
ATAGGCCTCGTGGTCAGCGGCGCTACGATCTCGTCGATACCGATCCAAATATACAGGCAGGCCGAGCGATATGCCCAGGAGGAGCAAATGGTCGCCGTGAGGGACGCCGGAGATCCAGACGTGGTGGTCCTCGGCTTTCTCAGAAGGATAACGAAGCTAGAGCCTATAGTCCGCGATAGGGTGAGGACGCCCTATGTGGACAGACCCGACATGTTGGACTACGGCGTGTTGTTGCCCTACACCGCCGCCGTGGTGAAGCCGTACGTCGAGCTGGACCCCTCGGGATCCCTAAAAGAGGTGGAGCACATACCCACTCCGGGCTCGCGGGTCTTCTTGATGAAGGGCGGGCCTCCCGTCAGGGTGCCCCCCGAAAGGGCGGCGGCGGTGGGGGTCCATAAGTACTCGGGGTGGGAGGTACCGCTGGATTTGGCCTATATAACCCACCACGTGGGGGTGTTCGGCGCGACCGGCATGGGGAAGTCGAGGCTGATAAGAGCGCTTCTAGGCGAGCTCTCCAAGAGGGACGTCAGGATAGTGGTCTTCGACCACACAGGCGTGGACTACGCGCCTTATTACGACAACGTGATAAAGTCGTCGGAGATAAAAATCCCGCCTAACGTCTTGGCGTCAGTTATATCAAAACTGGCGGAGCTCCCCTGGCAGAGTTACGGCGAATATATGGAGATAGCCACAATGACGTTCGAGGGGCAGTGGAGCAAAGAGGCCTATTTGGCCCACGTCAGGAGGACCATGAAGAGGCTCAACGCGCGCGATACGACCACAGAGAGGGTAGAACTCTTCATCAAACAACTAATCGAGCCCGACTTCTTCACGTCGCTCAACAAGAGGACCAAATCCCCTGCCGACATCCTAAACGCCAAGCCGTACCCCGTAGTCGTCGATTTGAGCTACGACACAGATCTAGCAGTCAAACAAGCCATAATCGCGTCGGTGATAGAAGAGGCGTGGGCCGAAGTCAGAAAGGCGAGGGAGCCGAGGCCCACCGTCTTCGTAGTCGACGAGGCGCAGAACTACGCGCCGGCGGGCTGGGCCATCTCCAAAGACCCCATAGAGACAACCGCCAGGGAGGGACGCAAATGGGGCCTTTCTGTCGTTTTGGCGAGCCAGCGCATAGCAGGCGATATAGACCCCTCCATAAGGGCCAATTTGGGCACTGTGTTTTTCAGTAGGCTCACGGCGCCTACGGATTTGAAGGAGATATCGGCCTATTTGGACCTCGCAGATGTGAACGAGGGGGTCCTGACCCAACTGCAACCTAGAGAGTTCTTCGTGGCGGGTTTGATGAACCCCTTGAGGAAGCCCATACTCCTAAAAATAAAAGAGGTTTAGTTGTAGATGGGGGAGGGGGGACTACGCAGTCTTCTCCTTCTTTTCTTCCTTCTTCACTTTGCTCGGAGGTGTGCACATAACCGCTTCTTTGATTCCATATATTAAATTTTGTGCTTTGTGCTATTTTTGCATATAGAAAACTTTTAAAGGAGCTAGCCTCGTGGGGACCATGTCGGGGTGCTACAATGCCTCCCCCACATCGCGGAGCTCATAAAGAGGGGGTCCTATAGGGCCGACGGGGACTCGGCTTGGTGTTTCTCTCGAATATTCCTCAGAGATGTCGAACCCGGCGAGGAGTTGAAGCTAGACGAGTTGTACCCGAAGCCGGACCCGTATAGGGCCTACGAAAGCCCGCTTGACTTGTTGTTGAGGGGACTGCCGACGCCAATTCTGAAGGTGGGGGACAGGCCGAAAGAGGCTTGGGCCAAACTGGAGTGGTACAACCCCTTCAGTAGGAGCATAAAGGACAGGACGACATATGCGCTGGTGAGGTCGGCAACCGGCGACAAGCTGGTCGAAGTATCCAGCGGCAATGTGGCCATAGCGCTGAGCGCTCTGGGCGTCTTGTTGGGGAAGAAAGTAAAGGTCTATCTGCCTTCTGCCGCCAAATACGTGGAGCCTCTTCTGGACATATTGGGAGTGGAGCACGAAGTGCTCGACGTGACTATGACCATAGAGGCGCTGGAACACATAAGGGGCGACGTGGCCAAAGGCGCAGTCCATACGAATCAGTTTGAAAACGATGCGAACTTCCTAGTACATATAAGGACCGCTGCAGAGCTGGACTGGCAACTCTCCTCTATCGGCCGGAAGCCCGACTACATAATTGCGGGGATGGGCACTTCAGGCCACTCCGCGGCTCTTGGGTTCTATTTCGGCGTGAAGTACGGCGCCCGGTTGATAGGAGTCCAGCCCAAAGACTGGATACCCGGCTTGAGGCGCGTAGAGACGGGCATGAAGTGGATAAAATACGTCCCCGCCGAGGTGGCCGAGGTCTCCTTCGCCGAGGCGTTGGAGGGCGTGAAGGTCCTTGCTAGACGCCACGGAGTGTTGGCGGGCTTGAGCTCGGGCGCCGTATATTATGAATACCTCAGACGGAAGGCCGAAGGCATATACGCCATGGTGTTCCCCGACGATTTGTATAAGTATATCGACGTCATAAGTCGTAAGTAAACAATATATATCTGCCGTACAGCCTGGCGAAGCCTTCAGGCCTCAAGGCCGTCACGTCGTCTTGAGCCTCCACGCGGGCGCCGCCGAAAGAAAAACGGCCCACGTACAGGCCTTCCGACACGCATGGCCTCGCCTTTTGTAGCAACAACTGCGGCGTGGCCTTGACGCAGATCCAAGGGTCTTCTGGAAGACAGGCGTAGCCTCCTGTAAGCCCCAGAGCCTCCTCCAACGCCTCTAGGGCCTCTGCGCCCTCTAGGCACCTATCGGGCCTCCTGGGCTGGGGGACCCCGCCGTATATCGAAAGGACGGGCCTAAAGCCCACTTTCTCCACTAGAGAAAGGCTGGGCTTATTCCATTCGGCGACGAGCAAAGTGGCGGCCTTAGCGCCGAGCCTTTCGGCCTCGCCCAACAGGAACTCCGTGACCGTCTTGCCGACGCCTCTGCGCCTATATTCAGGGCGGACCCTCAGGCCTTGTAGATACGCCGAATCGCCCACTTTGACGATCCTCGCCGTAGCCACAACTACGCCGTCAAGCTCCGCCACATAT
>JBEULO010000103.1:0-3080 GCA_041287225.1 Thermoproteus sp. | reverse complement strand
CAACTACGCCCTTGTGTTCCAAAAGGCCTAATACCCTATATCGGACAGGAGGCCTCTGACCACCTCCAAAAATTCTTTAGGTCTGTCCAGATATGCCGGATGGCCCGCGCCCGGTATGACTACTACCTCCGCTTGAGGCAATATCCTCTTCAACAACGGCGCGTATATCGTCGGAGGCGATATTTCGTCCTTCTCGCCCCATATGGCCGCCACGCGGGCCTTGGATTTGGACAAGGCAACCTGTAGGTCCTTGTCGTCGAGCCCCACAGGTCCTACGAGCAACGCCAAAGCCGTATCGTAGCCCGACGCGACGTACCACAACAGCACCTCTCCGGACATAGAGGGGCCCACGATAGGCGGCCCCCTTAAAGATAGGGCGTCCAGTAGCTTCCTTAAAAAGTCGGCATAGCCCCGGGCGTCCGATCGGAACTTGGCGCTCTTGGACTTGGCGCCGTAGGGCATATCTATTGCATATACGGCGTAATCCCTCGCGAGGTCTTGGGCAACGCCAGACGAGAACCAGCTGTCCGCGTTGAAGGAGTAGCCGTGTAGGAGGACTATAGGCCTGCCCCCTCCCTCCTTTATGTACCGTATCCTCACGCCCCCTACCGTTAAAATCTCCTCCATATAGTCCATAAAACTCGAATTTAAATTCCGTGAGGCGCCTCTCCGGCCGTAATCCGGCTGGGCCGACCGACGGCGCCCCTATTCTCGGCAGCGTTATGTCGGCTCTTGCGCGGAGTCGCCCTCGGCTTTGCGGCTCCCCACTTTGACCTTCATCAACGAGAAGTTGTCCCCCTCGAGAAGTACCGACAAGCCGGTCCTAGTGGGGAACATCTCTACCCACAAGTACTTGTCGGGCTTTGTGAGATCGACCTTCCTATCTATCCCCTTGGCCACATAATCTATTATGGCCAGCCTGTCGTACTTGACGCCCCTCTTCTTGAGCTCTATCTTGAAGGTCTCGTTGGCGCCTATATGTTTAGCCGCAAGCTCGGCGGCGGCCTTGGCTATTTCGTCCAAGTCGGTCTTGACTACGACCATAATCGGCGTCGCCCTGAGGACGAAACGAGGCACGTAGTACCCCGACGACACCAAATCCGCAAGCGCCTTTGTGAACTCGACGGGGTCTCCCTCGACTTCCGCCGTCAAGAGGCCGTCGAAGCCGGTAAACCAGACCTCCTTGACCCGTCTGGCCAATATGTCGCCTATCTTGTAGAGCTCCTCCATACACATCCTCTCTTGTCGCCACCCCGTAGCTACGACCAGATTGAACGACATATGTTAGGATTTTAGTGTATCTAAATAAGCTTTATACTACGCGGTTTTTCTCCCCGGCAGGACCACATCTTCCGGCGTGACCTCTATGAGGCCGAAGCGGACCGCCCACGCTATTATCCTCCTCGCGGCCACCTCGCCGCAATAGCCCAGATCGCATAGTAGAGACAACACGTCGCTGAGAGGCGCGGAATCCCCGTCGACCCTATTCAATATGTCGGCGAAGGGTCTAAGAGAAGAGAGCTTGAGGGCGATCTCCTCCTTCACGTCGTCCAGATCGCTCACAGCCGCCCTACGGCCCAACTCCGTCAACTCCACATCGCCGGCCCTGACTGCCACTAGGCCGAGCGCCTCGGCTGCGTTGACCGCCAAGCTCAACTCGTCGAAATCTATCTCGACCTCCTCGTCTATCTTGTATATGTCGGTCTTGCCCCCCAAGGAGTACAAAACCCTCAAAAGGCCCAATACCTGGTCTATCGAGGCCGGCGGAAACTGCCTACTCATCTATGAGCAGATCGAGCGATTTCTTCTCCAAGGGGCTCAGTTGGGACATTATGGCCTTACAGCCGGCGTCCTCCCTCGTCTTACATATTTTATACACGGCAAGCGCGTCCGACGTAGAGATCTCGCGCCTTGCTAGCTTCTTAAGGCTGTCTACCTTCTCGGCGACACAGTCGCTGTCGGCCTCTTCGACGGTCTCCACCACGTCGCCTTTACGTAGTTGCAACTTGATGGTGCATGTCTCGGCTACATAAGATATCTCGACCCTATCGGCGAGCCTCACGGCCTCCCGTCCCCTCTCCAGTTGAGACGCATATAGAAGTAGCCGCAACGCCAGCCTCGCGGCGCCCCTCGAAGGCCAAGTCAAGAGGGCCAGGGCTATCCTCCTCAACTCCCTGAGGTCGGCGTCGGTCAGTTCCTCAGGCTTTTTGTCTAGGAGCTCCTCGGCCTTATCCAGATCCTCTTGCGTCAAGAATCTAGGTCTCGCTAGAGACTTAAGGGAGGCCACCTCGCTGGGGGATATGACGCCTCTAGAGCCAAGCATATCTACGAGGCTCTCAACTATGGCGTTGTTGTTCTCCCTGATCCAAACCAAATTGGCCAATATGGGATATATGAGGGACTCCAGAGATTTAAATCCTCTATAGAGGTACAGAACGGTCCACAACTCTAGGGCTCCGAGCACTGCGAGAACTATATATGTAATATCCACGAAGTCGCAAAAATATACGTTATAAAGGTTCCCTCCAGTCGTCACAGAGGCCTATCTCGCCGTCGAAAAACACCTTGCCGCCGCCGTATTTGAACCTGTAGATTTTCGCCTCCCCTCCAGCCTCCAAGAACGAAGAAAACTCGCGCGAAAACCGCGGGTCTGTACGCCAATTGGGTTTAAAGCACTCCGCGTCGGGCCTCATGACTAAGACCAAGACCCTGCCCCTCCTGCCGGACTCCACTAGAGACCTCAATATGGCCATGTGCTCGGCGCCTCTTTTGGTGGGGGCGTCGGGGAACATGGCGACTCCGTCGACGACGAGAGTACAGCCCTTGACCTCTACATACATATCGCCGACCGCAAAGTCCAGCCTATGCCCGCCGATTTTGACCTCCCTCTTGGCCTCGCCTAAAAACAAGCTCGCAACATCGTTGTGTATCCTACTGTCGGCCACGACCCAGACGCCGTTCGGCGCCTCTATTGCAGTTATGGAGCAGTCCGTCTTTGCTCCGCGCGTCGGCCTCACGACAGCCCTGGCACCCCTCCTTATCAGTTCCGGCAGACGCCCGGGATCATGTATGTGGCAACT
>JBEULO010000102.1:2293-3084 GCA_041287225.1 Thermoproteus sp. | reverse complement strand
GGGCGCTGGAGGTCTGCTAGCCGGGCCGGCAGTTGCGCGCCCGGGCGCGGGCCCTCCCAAGGCCGCCGGCCCCCTTGGGGCCTCCAGCCGCCCTTATAGCCGCCGGGCGGACGCGAGGGGGCGCGCTAGGCCTTTCCCTTTTCTTTCCTTAGGTCGACCATGTGGCGCGGCTCCGGCCCGGTGCCCAACAGCGTGATGGGGACCTTCAGCGCCTCTTCGAGGTCTTCTACCCACTTCCTGGCCTCGGGTGGGAGGTCTTGCCATCTGGTCTTGCCTGCCGCCTCTCTGAACAGCGCGTCTATTTTGGTCACCGCTATCTGCGTCGGCGTGTTGAGCAGCACGGCCCTTCTGGCGAGGTCTAGGCTGAAGGGGGCGGCCCTCCTGGGCCTCCCGGTGACTGCCCCCCTTTCGGCCCAGCCTCTGCGTTCTGCCTCTTCGGGCGGGAGCTCGCCGGGCAGTGGGCCCCCGCCGACGCGGGTCACATAGGCCTTGAAGACCAGTACCACCTCGTCCACCGCCTTGGGCCCCACTCCGGCCTCGCTGAGGACTCCGCTGGCGGTGACGTCTCTGCTGGTCACGTAGGGGTATGTGCCGTGGTAGAGGCTGAGGAAGGTGCCTTGGGTCCCCTCTATCAACACGCCTCTGTCTTTCATCTCGTGGATCATGGCAGGGACGTCGGCCAGATAGGGCTTGAGCTCCTCGAAGTCTCTCGCCAGCCTCAACCGCCTCAAGACTCTGTCCATCATGGCCGCGCCGACGCCCTGCCCCGTGGAGCCTACGGTCTTCATGAG
>JBEULO010000102.1:0-2188 GCA_041287225.1 Thermoproteus sp. | reverse complement strand
CAGACCACCGTGTGGCCCGCGTTGGGGGCGCCGGTCCTGACGCAAAGCGCCGGCTTGTCGGCCAGCGCCAAATAGGCCGCGATTTTGCCCTTCCCCACGTCCCCGAAGAACCCGTCCACAATTACGGTCAACACGTAAGCCACAATGGGCCCCCCATATAAGGATTGCCCGCCTGTTTCAACATATGGTTAAAAGCCTCTGCGTCCCCCACGCGGGCCGTCGGGAATATCTTTAACCGGCCCCTTCAATTGGAATATTTCCGGCGGTATCTTTATAAAGGATATCATGGTGGGGTTGGTGATAAGGGAGTATCTATCCCGCCTGAGGACTCTCGACAGGTATGTGGGCAAGTTCGACGTGGTTATAGTGGGCGCCGGTCCGGCCGGCATGTTTGCGGCCTACGAGCTGGCCGAGTCGGGAGGGCTCAAAGTGGCGCTGATCGACGGGGGCCTGCGGGCCTCGCAGAGGGTGTGTCCCCTCCAGACCCCCCTCGAGAAGTGCACCTTCTGTGTGCCGTGCCATATAATGTACGGCGTGGGGGGCGCCGGCACTTTGAGCTCGGGCCTTATAAACCTCAGGCCGGACGTGGGGGGCGACCTCCACGAGCTTATGGGCGATTGGGACAAGGCCATGGGCCTTATAAACTATATAGATTCCATATTCGTCAAGTTCGGAGCTCCTGGGGAGGTCCACGAGCCCGACGTGGAGGCTCTGGGGAAGCTGTCCTCCATAGCGGCGAGGGTCAACGCCCGGATAGTGCCCATCAGGCAGAGGCACCTCGGCACCGACGGGTCGCGGAGGGTAGTAGAAGCCATGACGGAGCACCTAGTGGGCAGGGGCGTCGCGCTCTACACCTCCACGTGGGCTCTGGAGGTCGAAAAAAGCCCTGGGGGCTTCGTCGTCAAGACCAACAGAGGCGTCTTCGAGGCCCCCGCGGTCCTCTTGGCGCCCGGCAGGGGAGGGGCCGAGTGGCTTGTGGCCCAGTTGAGGAGGCTCGGCGCCAAGCTGGACTTCGGCCCTATAGATATCGGCGTGAGGGTGGAGGTGCCCTACCAGGTCATGAAGCCGCTGACCGATATGAACCACGACCCCAAGGTCGTGCTCTACACCTCGAAGCACGACGACAAGGTGAGGACCTTCTGCACGAACCCGAGGGGCTTTGTGGTGAAGGAGGTGTACTCCGACGGGACCGTCGGCGTCAACGGCGAGGCCTACCTCGAAAAGAAGAGCGAAAATACGAACTTCGCCTTCTTGGTGACGCTACGCCTGACCGACCCCATGGAGGACACCATAGAGTACGGCAAGTCCATAGCGAGGCTCGCCACAAAGCTCGGCGGGGGGAAGCCCCTCATACAGCGCCTATACGACCTGGAGAGGGGGCAGAGGTCCACTTGGGAGAGGATTAGGCGCTCCAGCATCTCGCCCACGCTGAAGGACGTGACGCCCGGCGACATCTCGCTGGCCCTCCCCCACCGCATAGTGGAGGACATAATAGAGGGCCTCAAGAAGCTCGACGAGCTGGCCCCCGGAGTGGCGAGCCCCCAGACCCTCATATATGCCCCCGAGATAAAGTTCTACTCGGCCAGGCCCGCCGTCGACAAGAACCTCATGACGACAATACCCGGCCTCTTCGTGGCCGGCGACGGGGCCGGGCTCTCGAGGGGCATAAACGTAGCCGCCGCCACGGGGGTGCTGGCCGCGAGGGGGATAAGGCAGTACCTAGACGGGAAGGCCAAGACCTAGCCGCCAGTCCGTCCTATTCCTCTACCGCTAGGGCGCGACGGTCAGGTCGGCCGGCGGTGGGGAGCCCTCCGCGCTGGCGCGTAGCTGGGCGGGCGGATATCGCGCGCCGGTCCGGCCTACCGTCCGCCTAGAGCCCTCCTAACTGCTTCGCGGTGGAGGGGCGTCTGCCATGCGTAGTACTTGCCGACGCCCAGCTCCGGGTCCCGCTCGGGGGGCGGCGCGTCTATCCAGAAGTAGGGGTCTTTGCCGTATACTCTTGCTATGAGGCTCCACTCGATCAGCTTATCCACAAGGCCCGGCGCCTTTCTAATACTGTAAAACAAGGCGTCGGGGTCCTCCAGCGCCTCCCTCAACACCCCCCTCTCCACGTCGCTGAGCCCGGCCAGTCTGTCCATTAGGCCTCGTCTCAACATCTCGTCTAATACCTTCCCCACGTCCCACTTGG
>JBEULO010000101.1:0-3090 GCA_041287225.1 Thermoproteus sp. | reverse complement strand
CGGCTCAAAATTATTCCCTACAGACCTCTTTTAGCCTCTGGGGGTTTATTACGTCCCTGACTGATATAACGCCTACCATACGCCCGCCTTCCATCACTACTAAGTGTCTAATATTGTACATCCACATGAGCTCTGCCGCTCTTGTCAGCGGCTCGTCTGCCTCTATGGTTATGAGGCTTGTCGACATGAAGGCCTCGACGGGCGTCGATAGGGGCAGCCTGGCGCTTATGGCCCTCACTATGTCGCGCTCCGAGAGCACGGCCACCGGCACGTCCGGCCTCTCCTTGTCGACTACCACCAACGCGCCGATTCCGTGTCTCGTCAGCGCGTCCGCTGCGTCGAGTAGAGTGGCGTCGCGCGATATGGTGATTGGGGGCCTCCTTATCAGGTCTCGCACCTTCATTCCTCCGGCGGCGGCCACCATACCCTATCGCCGAGAGACCTCAGGGCTTTGTCCTCCAAGAGGTCTCTAATCGAGATGACCCCCACGGCCCTCCCCTCCTCGTCCACTACTATCAAGTGCCTAATTTTCCTCTCCCTCATTTTCCTCAAGGCCTCATATATGTCGTCGTTACGGGACGCCGTGAGCAAATTGCCGCTCGTGCCGACCTCGAGTGCCTTGGCGCCCAACGCCCCTCTGGCGACGGCCCTCACTATGTCGCGCTCTGTGATTATGCCCAGAGGCCTCCCCGCCTCGTCGACGATGAGCACAGAGCCTATGTTCCTCTCGGCCATGAGCTCCGCCGCCTGTTGCGCAGTGGCGTCTCTGCTCAGCGTCACGGGGGGGCCCTTTATGTAGTCGCCTACCCGCGACATATCATCCCAAGAACTTGCGGTATTTGCCTAGGGCTATTATGTTCGGCTCGCTTCTAGGCATCCTCAAGAGCGCCAGATATGCGGGGCTCGGCCTGATGTCGAGCCCCAAATGGTCGGCCAGCTCCAATACCGACTTCGTGACATCCTCGCCTAGGTACTTCTCCGCGACGGTCTTGTCGAAGAACTCCATGTCGTATTCTAGCTCCCTTTCGTATGTGGGCAAGATCTTGAGGACTACGTCCAACTTGTCCGACTTGGCCAGCTCCAATAGGTAGGGGGCGTCCAATAGGGTGGGGGGCAGGCCCATGGCGTACCAGGCGGAGGTGTACACTATAGCCCTAGGCATGTTGACGACTCCCCCCTCGCCTAGTAGAGCCCTTCCGTATTCCCTCCAGCTTACTCTATCCCTAGTGCTGGGGACCAGCCTCGCGACTTCAAGTAGCCTATCCACGTACCTAGTGACGAGAGAACGGTATCTCGACGAGGCCTCTTGTATTATGTGGAGGACCTCCTCGGGCGCTTTGTTCCTGGAGGCGCAACAGGCGTTTAGTATGGACTCTTTGACCTTCTGGTACTCCTCGAGCGACGCGTCGTACCTCACAGCCGATTGTATCGTGGCCGTGTGATATCCGGCGTATTGGACCACCTCGAGGTGCGCCAGCCTTAAGTTGTTCAGAGCCCCTCTGAAGGGCGGAGACCCCATGCCCAATATGGGCCTTATCTTTATCCCCAGCTCCGCCTCGATGTCCCCCATCTTCGAGAGGGCGTAGGTTATCGCCAAGGCGGACGCCAGATGGCCGTGGCGCACGGCGGAGTCGGACTTACCCAAAAAGACCCTTACATCTCTCACCTCCTCGCCCTTGAAGACCTCGCCTAGAATGCCCTTTAGTTTCAGCTGGGCGAATGCGTCCTCAAGCAACGGTATGACCTCCACATCGCCCACATCGACCCCGGTCTCTGACCTATAGACCTCGCTTTTACGTTTCAACATACGTCTAACCAGCATGACCGTATCGACGTCTTCGACCATGGGAAGCACCACCCATCTCACGGCCTGCCGGTCGGTATACTTTACGGAGAAGTAGTTGGCCACTATGGCGGCCTCCAGCGAAAGCACGGCCCTATCGAACTCCTCCAACTTGGGGTTGGGAAGCCTTACGGTTATGTACATCTTCTCGCCCAGCGGGATTCCGCTCTTGGCGGCCTTCACGACGACCTCTTTAGGCTGGCCGTAGGGCGTCATCTTGCCCTCGTAGTCCACCATGACCTCGTCGCACCCATAGGCGGTGTAGTCCACCAGAGCCTCGTCCACCTCCTCGGCTGCGGTGATCTTGACCGTGGTGTCGGGATGTTGCGTGCACATCAGACGCGGGATGTGCATAGGCCTAAAATCTCAAGGTATTTAAAACTTATTTGTTTGTCACATAAAGACAATGTAAGTAGTTTATAATTATATATTTAAATTAATTAAACTTTTAAAATTTATAAATGGAGATATTTACCGAGCGCATGAAAGCCGCTGTGCTTCGCGGGTACAACACGCTCCTCGAGGTGAGAGAGGTAGACATAAGCCGCCCGCACGAAGGCGAGGCCCTCTTGAGGGTGCTCTCAGCTGGCGTATGCCACAGCGACCTCTACGTATTGGAGGGAGCTACGCCGGTTCCGCCGCCGCTAGTTCCAGGCCACGAGGCAGTGGCGGTGGTAGAAGAAGTGGGGCCAGGCGCGTCTAACGTCGCGCCGGGCGACGTGGTGGTCACCTCGTTCATATGGCCCTGCGGCCGTTGTAGGAACTGCGCCAGAGGTCTTGAGAACTTATGCGAGAGATTCGCCGAGGTCAGACTCAAGGGGGTGTTGCTCGATGGGACTACCCGCCTCAGCATGGACGGATCGCCCCTTAGGGTCTTCCTCGGGGGGCTCTGGGCGGAAGAGGCCGTCGTGCCGGCGTCCGCGTTGGCGAAGTTGCCCAAGTCGCTACACGGAAGGCCTGAACTCGCCATGTTGGGCTGCGCCTACCTGACGGCATACGGCGCCGTCGTCAATTCTGCCTCGGTTACGCCGGGCGATACGGTGGCTGTGATAGGCACGGGGGGAGTGGGGCTGGCTGCGGTACAAGTCGCGAGGGCTATGGGCGCTAGGGTCATCGCGGTCGGCAGAAACCCCGAGAAGTTAAAGCTGGCTAAACAGCTGGGCGCAGAAGTTGTAAACGCTAGAGAGGGCGACCCAGTAAAGGCCGTCAAAGACCTGACCGAGGGGAGAGGCGCCGACGTGGTGATC
>JBEULO010000100.1:0-25004 GCA_041287225.1 Thermoproteus sp. | reverse complement strand
CTATTTGACCACTAATACGCTCACGTCGCTTTCTTGTACCAGTCTGCCCGCCACGCTGCCCAATAGGGACTTCCTGATCGTCGAAAGGCCTCTGCTCCCCACGACGACCAAATCGGCCTTTGCCTCTCTGGCGAACTTGGCGATTTCATAGGCAGGGTCGCCTTCTAGCAGTTTCGTCTCGGCGTTTGGAATCACGACGAGGGCCTCTCTAAGCGCCTTCTCGCCGCCCTCCCTTAGGCTCTTAACTACATTGGGCGTGGAGAAGGCCTCGGATAGCGACAAAACGGCAGTGTCGACCACATGTATTACATATACCTTAGATCCGAACTTCTCGGCGATGGCCTTGGCGACCTCTAGGGCCTTCTTGGCGTATTGAGAACCGTCGTAGGCTACGACTATCGTCTTCATGCAACTCTACGGAATCCTCTTTTTATATTTTGCACAACACATCTAGAAAAAGGCGCAACGGCGACGACCAGCTTTCGACGCGTTCGGCGCGAATATCGTCATGATCTGGTTTTGTTTTTGTGAATATATTTAGTTTATTTCAGTTATGATATTATTAATTTATATAAAATATATTTTCGTATATTTATAAATAATAAATTATAGATTAATTGCGAAAATCGACTAGTATGGTCCATCCATGACGGCGAGTTGGTTCCCATCTAAGGAGCTTTTAAACTGTAGTATAGATGTGGAGCACCTCTCGATCTACAGGCTGGCCGATGTCGTCCACGCGTTATTTGCTCTAGATAGAGAGCCCTATGCGCCGATGGCGTTCTTGAAGATAGCCAACAGCTGGGTCTTGAGGGCGCTCTCAGACGCGCCGGGGTCCGACTTGAGGAGCAAAGCCTGTAGGGCCTTCGCGAAGATGTTGGGCAGATCTATGGAGCTCCTCAAGACGCCGTGGTCTGTACGGCCGCCTTGTTCGCCTAGGACTGCCCTACGTATAGATTCGATTAGATACAACGGTTGCGTTAAGTTCCTAGTGGAGTGGGGCGCCGAATATGCCTACAGGTTGGTATACGACGAGAGGATTAGGCAGAGGGCCGTTAGAGGCGCCGCCGCGAATCTGGCCGCCTACGCCCTATATGGCCTTAAGGTCGATGGGCCCTACGCCGGCCAGTGGCTCTCTCTTATAGACGAGGCGGAAGAACGCGAGCCGTATGGGACGGCGTGGAAGCCCTTTATGTCTAGGATATTGGTCGATATAATTCCTCAATGCGGCGAGGTGGGGGTGGAGATATGGGCGTGAAGGCCGACCTTCTAGACATTGGGCAGATACGCGCCTTGGTCGAGAAGTTGAAGGCCTCCGGGGCCTTATTGCTCGACCCCTACCCAGAAGTGGTTCCCAGCGCGCTGGAGGACAAACTCCTCTATCTGGCGTCGTCTATATACGGCGGCATCAGCCCGCTCCCGCTCTTCTCCTTTAAGAAGGGGGGCGTCCGCTACGTCCTTTCCGCCAGGCTTCACGAGGCGCTGGCCGATTTGTATCCGGACCTCAAAGTGCTCTATATAGAGCTAGAGGGAGACCCCCAATACCCCTTTACGGCCGTCGCGGTGGTTTTGAGAGACCTCGGCCTCGCCCTTAATGACGTCTTCGTCAAGAGGTATGTCTGTCCAGAATTAATGGAGCTGAAAGTCGACGACGTGCCTCTAGCCCGCGTCGTGAGGTCTGTAGTCGCGAAATACCTCGATGTGAGGGGTCCAGGTTCCGCCGGCTCGCTCCGTTGTGTATGCGGCATGTGCGAAGACGGACGGGAGGAGGCGTTGAGGAAAGTAGACATAGATATCTTGGCGACTACGTTGCTAGCCAGAAGGCAGAAGTCGAGACCTGCGGCCCGAATAAGTATAGCCCAGCTGGACGAAGAGGACAGGGCTATCGTGGCGAGGGTAGTAAGAGGGCTCGCGAATCCCGACTTCAAGAGGGAGCTTTTAGACCTTCTGAACAGATATGAGGTATAAGTTTGGCGATATTGAAGTCCTATTTAAGCAAGTCGGGCCTAGGCGCTACAGGGCCGTCGTGAGGTATAGAGGCCGCGAGCTCCACCTCAAGAGGGCCGTGGTGGAGTACCTAGACGCCACTAGGTATAGGGCCGCCGTAAATCCCTACGACGAGAGCGTGACGATAACAATATCGAAGAGCCCCCCAGTGGCGGCCCGCATCTCTTGGCGTCGATCTTCGATATTCGTCCTGGCCTCGGAGGAGCAACTACAGCACGTCGCGAGGGGGATAGCAGAATTCGCCGAGGCCTACATGGCGGCGTATAGGAGCAACGCCCTCGATAGAATATTCCATGAGGACTAAATTCGCCGTAGTTTATTCAGTCGACGGCGGCGTCGGCAAGACCACACTTGCCGTCGCTACAGCCTTCGAGAAGGAGAGGGTCTTAATCGTAGACGCAGATTGGGAGAAGGCGGACCTATCGTCTCTATTCAACGTCCCCAAAAAGCCGGGATGGCTCGCCGGCCATTACGGCAGGGACGTCTACGTGCATAAAGTGAAGCCCAATCTCTACGTCCTGCCCGGCTACGAGGCCGCCGTGTTGTATCAAGCGGGCAAGATAGGCGACGCGGAGCTCTTCGAGGCCCTTTTCGAGGCCCTTTCGGCGCTCCCCGACGCCATAGTCGAGGAGAGACTGCCAGTGGACACCGTAATAGTCGACACGCCTAAAGCAATGCAACTAACTTGGCTCGAGGCGTTGCAACGCAAATTGAAGGCGTTAATGTATTTCGTTGCAGATAGACGTATAATAACAAAAATTGCCGATATTAAAATGCAGATATATAGTAAATATATGAGATATGCATCATTAGTTGTGGCGAATATGCTCGAAAAAGAGGACGAAAAGGCGCCCGGGATAAAAATGGTCAACGCCTACCTCACTAGGGTGAAAATGCCGTCGGACTACTCGGCGGAGAGGATATATCGGGCTGTGACCAGCGAGAGGAAGAACAAAAAGGCCGTCTCTCTGTTAGTCCAATGGATTAAAGAAAAATAGATGTCGCTTGCAGGCGCGCTTTTGGCTAAGACGGAAAGGTCGCTGTTAGATAGGTGCGCCTTGATTAAAAGGGGCGTTATGGTCTACCGCAACTACGCCACAGACATCTGTATAACGGAAGACGGCGAGTACGTAGTGGCGGATCCCCCCGTCCCGGACTTGTTGGAGAAGGCGCTTGCCCTCACGGCGCTACGCGGCGCCGTGCCGCCCGACTACGACGAATACGATAAAGCGATGAAGGACTCCCTCAGCGCCTTGATGCCTGGACGCGGCGTGAGGGGGTGGAGATGGTATAGAGGAGCCTTGAGGACCTATAGGGAACATAGGGAGTTGGTCCACTACATCCTAGACCGCTGGACGGGCCACGGCGAGTTCGGCGGATACGGGGCCTTAGAAGCCCTCTTGAGGGACGACTTGCTCACAGAAGTGACTATACCGCAACCTCTAGCGCCGCAGGGGAGGTGGAGCGAACTGCCCAGAAGCCCCGTCGAGCTCCTCGATAAGATATATTCGGAGATGATAGAACTAGGCCGCTTCCGTCGAGTCGTCGCCGTTAGGAACGAAGCCAGGTTGCCCACAAATATAGTAATCCCGGAGGCGTTCCTCCCGATACTAGTCAAGAAGTTGGTGCCGGGCCTGACTTTGGAGAGGCCGTTCCAGACTAGAGAGGACTCGATATATAGGATACGTATAGCGGCCGACCTCCTGGAATATAACGTCAATATAAGGAAGATGAGCGAACAGCCCCGCCCCTCGCGGGGCCTGTTAAGGCTGTATGAGCCGCCCAAACAGCAACAACGAGCCCCCAAGCGCATAGGGCTGGACGGGATATACGGCTTGGAGGTATTCGCCTTGGCCACAATAGCCGCAGAGGCGCGATGGACTGTAGTGTTTTCGGGTGCCATGGGGACCGGCAAGACCACCCAGCTCAACTTGTTGCTTTACTTCATACCGCCTTGGATGCAAGTGGTGGTGATCGAGCGGGGGGCTAGGGAGATATGGGCCCCTTTGGAGAACCAGATACTCCACATCTCGGTGCCTTCGGAGTCTAAACTCAACGACGCGTTGGACCAGGCCCTTAGATACGGCACTATGCACACAATAGTGGCGCTGGCCGAGGCGAGGACGGCGCAGGAGCTGAACACGTTGGTTTCCTATAAGCTGACGGGCCACGGCGGCGTCACGACCATGCACGCAGACACGATACACGACGCGCTCTTACGTATAGAACGATCGGGCGCGCCCGTCGAGGCGCTGTCCAACACTATCATTTTGCAGTTGGGCGTCTCGGGCGGGGCGAGGTACCTAAAAGAATGGAAAGCCCTAGTGGCGTCTGAAGGCCAGGTGGTCGAGGCGTCTACCGCCGACGTCTTGGACGTCCTCGACGAATACACCAGAGCCGTATACGACGAAGATATATCGGATGAAATAAAGCTGAGAGTCGGCGTGTTGAAGGCCGTGGCGTCGCGGGAGCTCGAGCCGTCGGAGGCGCGGGATGCGGTGTTGAAGTTGTTTTCGCGTAGGAAGATCTCGATAGCGGAGGAGGCCGTCAAACACGGCTATCAAAAAATAATTCCATGAAGCTCAAACTCAAAGAAAACGGCCACGAGCAGGACTCTATAGAGATTTCCGAATATCTAGACGTCCAGACCGCAAGCGACTGGGCGCTCTCCTTCTTGAGGTCGTTGGGGAGGGCTCCGCGTGAGGTATTGGATATGGCGAGCGGCGAGTTGTTGAAGGCCGTATTGAAGGAGCTCGCCAAGACCGACGGCGATGCGGGGGCCGTGGCCAGACTTGCCGTGATGCTCTTGGAGAAATGTGGGAAATGAACGACTGCAAGAAGCTAATAGAGGAGGGGTACACCAGAGAGGCGGCCGACGAGCTCTGCGAGACCGCCAAGGCCATAGGCGTAAAGCCGTCCAAGCTGATATCGGCGGCTAAGAGGTTGGAGAAAGAGGGCATTGCGCTCTCTCCCTCCGACTGGCTTGTAGTCAAGGAGGTCCTGGACAAGGGCTTCTCGTTGCCGACTGTGGTGGAATATATCATAAAACGGCGGAAGGCGGGGCTCTCCGCGTCGCAGATAATAGAGGAGCTGCCGGTGGCTGCGAGTATTTCGGTCAAGAGGGGCCACATCCTCGGCAATTTGTTGAAGGCGCTGGAGGCGCCCGAGTACTTCGTGGTGGAGGAAGACGGCAGGGCCAAGAAGACAATACTGCAACTATTTAGGCGTGGATGAACAGAGAGGAGTTCTACCTATACGTGGCGCCGATATTCGCTACATACCTGGCCCACGCCTCGTCGGCAGAAGCCCTCAGGCGCGCCGCGGCCGCCGCAGAGGGCCTGAACCGTAAGTTCTCGCGGGAACTACTTCTGGCAAGCCTGATGCCGAATCCGGCGTCTGCGCTGTCTTCGGATAGGCTGGCAGTCGTGAGGCAGTACGGCTTCGCCATATCTCAAGAAGAGGCCGGCGTGCCGAAACAAGTGTTGGTCAAGTCGTTTTTAGAGTCGACGAAAGCCATAGCGCTGGGCCGCCTCGAGGCGGCCATGCAACACTTCCTGGGCCTTTTCTCGTCGCTTTCGAGCCTCATGTTCGCCCCCCTGCTCCTCCTCTTCCTATACGCCTACGGCCTCCTCCCCATTGACCTCTACACTTTGTTGGGCGTAGCGGGGCTGTTCTCGGCGCTAATAGGGCTCTTGATATATAGGGCCATGCCGAAAGACCTCTCGCCCGTCAAGACCTACGGGCCCTCCGCGCCTATCGCCGTAGCCTCGGGAGGCTTGGCGCTCTATTTGTCCCTCTCCTTTTCGTTGCCCTTATCGCTATCCGCCTTGGCGTCGGGCCTCGCGTTGACCATATGGCTTTTTTCGACGAAGAGGGCGTCGTGGTTCAGACTGGCCCACGAGGTGCCGGCCATGTTGAGAGACTTCGCCTCTCGTATATCTCAAGGCGTGCCTGCAGATTTGGCGTTGAGAGAAGTCTCTACGGCGTACAAGACGGCCTGGATGGTGGCCTATTTCTACGAGGTGCCTTCGCTGATGTTCTCGCTGGCCAAGGCCATGTTCGAGGCCGTCAGCTGGGCCGGCCCCAGCCTAGAGGCGGTGGACTACATACAGACGATCCTAAGCGAGAGGGAGAGAGGGCTTAGGAGAGTCACCGCGCTGACTGTTGCGTTCATAGCGGTCTATTTAGCCGCGTCGACGATATTGGTATACTCCCTCTCCGTATCTACAAACGCGTTGCAACTCGTGCCGTCGACCGGCCAGGCGTTGTTGTATCCTCTGCCCCCCGAGGAGGTGGAATACGCCACGGCGCAGTTGCTTTCGGTGATGGCGGCCGGTTTTGTGTCCGTAACGTTGTTCCCCTCTAGAGGCCTTTGGATCGGACTACTGCTCGGAGGCCTCATGGGGCTCGCGTTGTTCTATTCGGCGAATTGGCTCTGGGCGGTCTGGTCATGAGCTTCGCCATGAGGCAGTTAATAGCCGCCGCGGCGGCTCTTGGAGTTGTAGCTGTGGCGGCCCTGGCCGTGTACAAGGCCGTAGTGGCCGAGAGGGCGGTCTACCCCATCGTGGAGGCCGTAGAGGCCGTAAAGGCACTCAAGCCGGTCCAGTTGCCCGACTACGTGCCTATTTACGTTCTGGAGGTCCACTACGAGGAGGCAGAAGGACGTTACGTTTTGATGCCCGGCCCGTCTCCCCCCAACTGTACTTCATGTATCCCGCCGCGCGGCTGGTTATATTCGGTTTCGTTTGGCGGAAATGCGTCTCCCATCTACGGCGTATATTACGATGCCCACAACAACACCCTATGGCTCGGGCATGTGGCCGTCATGCCGCCCTATTTCGACAACGGCGTTTTGTACTACATATACCCCGCCTGCAGAGGCGGCTACTACCTCTCCGAGAGGCTGTTTCAGTCAGCTTCAACAAAGCCCCCAGTTGCGGTCGTCCTGCTGAGTTGCTCGTAGTCCTTCATCGCGCCGTTTCGCCTAAGCCCCGCCAGAACGCGCAAGGCATTTTGTCGAGTCGAATCGGAGCCCTTTAGGGCGTACTGCCAGTCATGTGTTGTTAATTAATTTTCCATGAAGAAGCTCAAAGGACAGGCCGGGGGGATAGACGCGTTGATAATAATAGCTGTAGTGATAGCGGTGGCAGCCATTATAGCGTTGGCCATGATGCGTATGGGCCAGTCGGCTTCGGCGAACACCAGGGCGCAAGTGATAGCCACTGTGGGCAGTAGCGTCATGACTGTAGAGGTACAAGTACTAAATGGGAAGCTGAACGCGCTTTATTTACAGTACTGGCAACAAGGCGGAACTCCAGGTAATTTGACTTCAGGCACCTGTTACTACAACGGCACCGGCGGCATGACTAGCTCCGATTCGTCGTCGCTCCAGCTCTACACGGGCCAGTCGGCGGTTTGTTACTTCAAATTGAACGTCAACTATGGAGTCCAGTACAGCTATGTGATATATGGCGTGGATTCCAGCGGGCGTACAATACAGTTGGCTAGAGGCATATTTACCGCCGGGGCGACCTAAACGCAAACTACCTCTAAAAGCTCCCCTATTTTTGGCGGTTTTTCCTCAAAGGGGATCTCCAGTACGTGTTCGGCCCTAGGCTCTTTGTGGGCTCTCCAAGGCCTCATGAGGACGACGCTCAAGACCCGCATGCCCTCGTCCAGAAATACGGCCCAGATGGGCCCCCTCATGAAGAAGGTATGTATCGAGTTAACCTCGACGAGCAGGACGGGCCTCGGCCTCCTCAACATAAGGCCCCAAGCCTTCCTGAACGGATCTCTATAACATCTTGCAGTAATTTTCATGGAAGAGAGCACCGACTATGTTTCCATTCAGCCGAGGCGGACAGCCCCACGCTACTTGACGCCTCGAATTGGCGACTATGGACGTTGATATATACGCCATAGTGGTGATAACCGCCTTGGCCCTGACGGTAATGGCGGCAATACAGCCTCTCGACTACACGACTCCATCGCTTTCGGCCATATACCGCTACTGGCCTCAGTACTACAACTACACTATTAGCGGAAATACTGCGGCTCTAAGGCCCATAACCGAGGGGCTGACCTGCTGGATTTATGTAAACAGGACGTGGACGCTTCTGGCCAATTACAGCGATGTGGGGGTCTCTACATCTGTGCTCAATTTGACTTGTAGATAATTATATGAGGGGCGTCGAAGAGCTCGTCGAGATCTCGGCCGTCTTGGCTATATCGGCTATGTCGGTCATGCTGGCCTTTACGGCATACGTCAACTCCTCCTCGTGGGCCCTCTGTAGGGCAGTCGAGATGGCGCTCGCCCATAACGGCACGGCACTAGTGGTCAGCGTATTTGGGAAGGCCTCCTGCAGTCCGTCGGGCTGTTATTTTGGGTGCGGGCTGTTCGTGCCGGCCTCTAGGATATATTACGTAAACGGGACTCCGAAGATTGGAGGAGTGCCAGGCGTGGTGTTGGTGGGCACGACGCCAGACGGCAAGTTGTACATAGTGCCGTATAGATGAAGGGCCAGCTCTCGACGCCAATAGCCGCCGCTATGTTCTTCCTGGCCGTAGTCGTGCTCGTGACGTTCGCCGTATTCAAAATAGAATCTTTGCCTAAAGGCGGATACGTAGCCCCCCTCTCGCCGTCTGAAGGGAGCCCTGCGCGTTGGATACACGTCTTTTACCTCAACGGGACCTTCTGGGTCGTTGATGCCGGCGTCTCGTCGCCAAATATCGCGGAGGCCGAGGCGGGCATAAACGGCATCTGGGTCGCCACGTTTCTATTATGGCCCGGCGGGTATAATTGTACTTACAACTCCTCCTTCCTACTTGACGGAAGGCCCATAGGCGTCGACAACCCCCTACGTATAGGGCGGGACCCCTACACGGGCCTCTGGTGCCCGCCGCCGTGGAGCTCCACGGCCAGATGCGCCGGCGGCAGAGTCGTGTCGTCGATGGGGAGGATTTTAGTGGTAAAATGTATTTCATGAGGGGAGAAGTCCCCATCTCATCCCTAATTGTGGCCGTAGCGCTCCTGGCGGTATCGGCTCTGTTAATCCTCGTGGTGAGCAATATGGGCTTCCTCGCGGCGAGCTCTCTAAGCGCCTCGGCCTCAATTACGGAACAAAACGGCGTCCTGACGGCCTCGATATCCGTGTTGAGGGGCGCCCTCTACGGCGTATCTCTTATATACAAGGCGCCGGATGGCTCCAGCTGGTACGCCAAACCGCTTTACTGTTTGGCCAATACCACTATCCGTATGACTCCTCTGGGCGTCGAGTTCGACAGACCGCTGACCGAGGGGGCGGCGGCCACTTGCGGTTTTCAGTTGTGGTACCCCTCGCGCGGCCGGTACGGCTTCACCCTATTGGGGGCGGGCAACCGCGGCGCTGTTGAGATAACAACTGGGGCGGTCTATGCCGTCGAGGCGAATAAATACGGGGGCCAGATGCCCTCTAGAGAGCTCAAGTACTCCCGAACGGGGCCCTCCTTGGGGGCGGTCGGCAATTCCTACAACTACTCCTTAGTGGAGCTCTACTGGCCGGGCCGCGGATATCTCGTCGCCGAGATCAAGTGGGGATATACGAGCTCTACTTGCCTCGCCGATGGCCTCTACGTCTCCTTTTTCGTCCCGCTGAATTTCGCGCGCCTAGTGGCGCCTTCCGACGAAGGCCTCCGCGTTCTGCCCTTTGGAGGCGCCGACTACGTGCCAGCCGGCGCCGCCAGACAGATATTCGTCCAGTTCAACCCATATGACGGCGGTAGGTACGATGGGTCTATAGAATTCGCTGTGATGAACTCTAGTGGAGGGGTCGGCGCGATTCTGCCCTCGGGGTTCGACCGGAACAAGGACTGGCCTAACGGCACGTGGACTACGTATCTGATATACAACGCCTCTAGCAATACGTTGACGGTCCAATGGACGGTCCCAAACGTTTTCGACGTGACGTATAGTTACGACCTGGCAAGTTACGGCTTCTCCGTCCCGCCTGCGGGCACTTATGGGGTGGCTGTCGGAGTCGCCAACGGCGGTTGTGCGGCCAACTGGAAGATATACCAATACGCCGTGGCCTCGTCATGACGGGAGATCTATTGCTCGCGGCAATTCCCCTAGCCCTTGCGGCGGTTCTGATCGGCGCCTTTGTCGTACAAATAGGCTCGATAAGAGGGGCCCCCGGTTGTTCCGACTGTGTGTTCTATGTGAGGGGCCCCGCGGCGTTGATACAGACGGAGGGCTCGGCCTATTTGGTCCGCGGGTATACGTTGGCGAACTCCTCCATATTGGCCCAATACGCGTGGGCCTACTGGATCAACGGAAGCCCCTTGGCGCCTGGCGGCATGTTGGCTTGCGCCGACGGCATGTATCTAGAAGTCGTCGACGGCGTGGTCTACGCGAAATGTCTGCCATGAGGGGGCAGTGGTCCCTCGCCTATGCTCTAGTGGCTCTGGCCGTAGTGGCCTGGGTCGCGGCCGTAATTAACGCGATGGAGCCCCGCTACGTCCCTGTAGACTATCCCCAGATACTCTACGAGTTGAAGCTGGAATCGCTTAACGCGACCGCCGTCCACTGCGCCACATATGTAGCCTCCGGCCTCGAGATCTATTGTAACGGCTCCTCGTTGCCCCTATCGGGCGTCAACAAGTCCCTTTTAGTGTATCACGGAGGGCTGGCGGCCGTCCGCCTCTCTAGGTCATGGGGCGCGATAAACTACACCCTCTATCTGGCGGTTCTGAACTGCTCCAAGGCCGTGGCGCCTAGCGGAGGCGTCGCGTACGTCATGTACATAGCTCTGAACTCCACGCTGGACTATCTCCCCGAACTTTACGTCAACAGCACCAACATGGAGGTGGCCCAACTGGGAGGAGGGCCCCACCTGTCGCCCAAATCTCTATTCCTCGTAGTGGTGTCTAAAAGCCCCCACGTCGAAGTTGTGGACTTCCCTGTGGAGGTTACACTAACATGTATTTCATGAAGACGGCCTACCTCTTGGCCCTAACCCTAGGCGTCCTGGCGCTGGCGGCAAGCCCCCCTCCAAACTGTCCAGTCGTCAACTCGACCTTAATTGAGGCCGGACTGACGCCTAGCTCTACACAGCTCCCCGTCTCCATATCGCTGAACTTCTTGGGCATCCCCACTCCGAGCTCTCCGTTATTTGTCTACATAATCGGCGCGACGACCTATATAGCTCAACACAGAACCGGTGCCGCCTACGGATTGAAGGAGGGCTCGGCGCTGGTCGCAGGTAGCCCGCTCCCCACTGACGGCAGATTTTATGTAAATATCAATTTAATTTACTATAATTATACATATGATATTTATTATGTTTCATACAATTGTTCTGGAAATATCAAGAATGGAACTCTTGCAGTAATAAAATCGAGCAGTCTGTCCACATATAGCATATCTGTCGCAGAGCCCATAACGCAGACCTGGGCCGAGGCTTGGACGTTTTCCATCCCTGGACCCTACACGTCGTTGCCAGCAACGTGGTATCAAGGGCCCGACGTAAGCGACCAGATGTACGTCGAGGTCGGCGTCACGGAGCCCACCACGTTAAGCGGCCTGTCGGCAGGCCGGACTAACTCGGGCCCCCTGGGGGTCAAGGTCCCCGTGGCCTCCACAACTCTGGTTCTTGGCGACGACGCGCGTGGCCTCCCTCAAGGAAGTCCGTTCACTACCAGATATTCGCCGTCATACTTCTCCTGGAGTCCAGAGGGACGGAGCGGAGTTCTGTCCGGGTCCATGCCGCTCACCTCCCAGTACCCCAGCTCCGTAAGCCTAAACGCCTGGTTCGTGCCGGCCAGTTGGTCCAAGCCGCTTGTAATAAAGTCGCCGAACGCGCCGGGGGTTGTGGCGTTGCCGACGAGCTTCATCCTGCTCAACCAGACCGTCGAGGGCCGCGTGGCGTTGTTCGACTCCTCGTATAACGTAGTGGCCGAGACCTACATATCGCAGTGGGGCGGATTCGCGCAGGCGGTGAGCCACCTCCTAGCCGAGGCCACTCCCAGCGAGCTCCCCTCCTACGGCCCCTTCGCCATATCCCCTATAGGCCAGGGGTCCGGCGGCTGGGACTACTATGCGCTCTATACGTATCTCGAATGGCCTGTGGACGCCTTGTGGGAGCCCTACGTCCTGCTGGGCCCGGACGAGATTTGGGTAGAGGGGGGCTCCCTCTCGATATATCTGCCTGAAGGCGGCGTGGCGGACTTCTACGCGTCGCTCTACGGCTATTTGGTGTATGGGGGACACTACCTCGGTTATCTGCCGGGCAAATACGACGGGCTTATGGGCTATATAGTCGAGAGCCCGCTGGGCCGCAACGTGGCCTGGAACGGCGCAGTAGGGGCGGGCAATCTGATGGAGACCGAGGTGGGATCGGGCAACACCACCGTCTTAGCTCCTTGGAGCTACCCCATGCCGGACTCCGCCGCAAGCGACGTCGCGGGGACCTACGGACTCGCCATGCGGTACTCCCGCTGGTCCTACCTCAAATCGCCGCAGTACATCTGGGCGTCGCTCACGGACGGCTACTATGAGGGCTGGACTACTGCGGTCGATCCAGTAACGGGGACCTCGGGGACGGCCCGAGGCGTCGTCTACCCGCTACCGCCATACGCCAGCTCGACGGCGTATCCAGCGGATATGTACATAGCCGTGTCCAAGCCTTGGGGCTCGGGCAACCGGGCCCCCGACTACATCGCGACGGTCATAGCCAACGGCCCCAGCGGGAGGCCGGCCGGCGTGTTGTTGTGGTCCCTCGTGCCCTTGGTTCCATGTAGATCTCTCTACTGTTTGAACCCCAGAGAGGCGTGGTGGAACGGAAAGTTCGCGGGCAACTCGGCGCTGGAGGGGGCCCCCTACGGGCTGGCCGTCAAATGGCTCGGCAACTCGCCGATCACGGTGAGCATATACGTCGCGGCGGCGTCGGCCCGTTACGTGAACGGGACTTGGGCAGGCCCCGCGTGGCCTTCCTCAAGCGCCTACAACATTTCGCTGGGCACGTTTACGCTGATACCCAACGCCATTTACGTCGTAGTTCCGGGCTCGGCGGCCCTCTTGCCCAACGCCTCACAGTGCGAATTGGCGCCAGTGCCCCCCGGCTGGTTCTTGGCGCCTACACAGAAGGGCGTCTATTGGGTCGAATTCGCGACACAGCAAGGCGTCGTCCGCTCGTATTACTACACTACAGGTATCTCGTTGAACTACACAGTCACCAACGACTTCTCTAGGCTCTTGAGGCCGAGCGCCCTGTTCAGAGCGTATTTCTGCCAGCTGATAAACGGCACCACTGCGTATCCCGCAAGCCTGCTGGCCTGGTTCCCCTACGGCTGTCTGAAACTGGGCTGGACCCCCCTCTCTATATATCAAGGCCCCTTTGAGTATTGGGAGGCCGGCTGTCATGCCGGCGACGCCCAGATAGAGGGGAACTTGGAGCCTTACGGCGACCTACGGGTAAGGCTGGGCTCTATCGATTTATTCGATGCGAAAATAAAATATATAGATATAAAGCCGATAATAGAAGTAAATAGGACTGGTATTTATATTTATGTGCCAGATAACTTAAGTAAATATATAGACGGATTTTATATTTATTTATTTAGAAACGGCAGTTGGGTCAAATCCTACTACTGCCCCGGGCGGGACGTACACATGCCTTGGGCGGTGGCGGACGGCCTGGCGGCATATCCGTGGGACCCGGCCGAGGTGGTTCCCGCGATCAACTACACGTCGACGGCCGGGGGGTTGACATATCCAGTACCCCTATGGGCCGTGTTGGCCAACTGGTGGTCCCTGCCGCCCTACCAAGACGGCTACAGCGACTTAAAGGCGCTGGAGGCGATAGGTTGCCAGAAGGCCTAGCCCCCGAAAGCCCTATCGCCGGCGTCCCCCAAGCCCGGCACTATAAATCCGTCTTTATTCAAAATCTCGTCTATGGCCACCGTGAAGATCTCCGCCTGCGGATAGGCCGAGAGGACTCGCTCTATGCCGACCGGCGTCGAGATGACGGACGCCGTCAAAAGCCTCTTGGGGGCGCCGCGCCTCAGCACTTCGCGTACTGCAGAAGACATAGTGGTCCCAGTGGCCAACATTGGGTCGGCCAGTAGGACCACGGAGCCGTTGACATCGGGGATCCGCGAATAGTAAATATCTACGTCGATGGCGCCGCCCTCCTCCCTCCTTTTGGCGGCTACCACGCCTATTCTGGCCTCCGGGAACGCCTTAAGGAGGCCCTCGACTAGAGGCATCGCCGCCCTCAAGACTTCGACTATCACCACTTTATCCAAATCGTCTAGCACCACGCCTTTCGCCTCGCCTAGAGGCGTCTCGATCGTGACCTCCCTCTTGGGGAAGGTCTTGGCTATCTCGTAGCCCATTATCCTGCCGAGCTTGACCAGGCTCTTTCTGAATTCCAGGCTGGACGTCCGTTTATCGCGTAGTTTAGTCAAGACGTGTTGGGCGTAGGGGTGGTCGACTAGATGGACGGGCATATAGGGAGGATGGACAGAGCTTAAAAGAACTTTAATATGGGCTCTAGGGGGGAGGGCATGGGCTGGTCGTACTCGATATATAGGGTCAACGAGGCCGCGTCGTTCCTACTGGCGGTGTTGTCGGTGGCGGTGGCCTATCTGCCGAACTTCCGCTATCCCATCTACGGGATATTGCTGCCCACTTTAGCCATAGCCATAGCCATAGTCCCCCACGAGCTTGCTCACAGACAGACGGCGCGGAGCCGGGGCTGTTGGTCCCGCTTCGTCTTGTACCCCCCGGGCTTTCTCGTCACGTTGTTTGTAAACGCGGTGGTGGGCGCTCTCGCCAGAAGCCCCGTCCTCTTCATATCGGGCTACACCCTAATATCTTGTTACGGCCACGACGTAGGCGACGACGGTATTATCTCGTTGGCGGGCCCTCTGACCAATATAGCCATAGCGCTCGCGTCCTACGCCGTCTTGTTGTCGCCCATATATATAGGGCCTGTCGCCGCGGGATTTCTGGAATATCTAATGCGCCTAAACGCATTTGTGGCGTTCTTCAACTTGTTGCCGTTGGGGCCGCTGGACGGCGCTAAGATATTCAGATGGAATATAGCCGTGTGGGCCGTGGCGCTAGTGGCCTCTATATTTCTGTGGATGTTTTAACGCTCCGATCTGGCCAACCTATCCAGCAACTTTCTATACTCGTCGCGTAGCCTCTCCACCTCCTCCCTCAGCTTTTGGTACTCGGTCCCGCGGTCGGCCGCCCTCCTTATCTTTTCCGCGGCCTCGCGGGCCATGCGGCGTATCCGGCCGTCGACATCCCTCTCGGCCCTCTCTTGTAGGTCCGGCAACAGCCTTACGTCCATCAGGTCGAGGGCGGCGGCCAGCGCGGCCGCCCTAATGCGGTAGTTCTCGTCGCGTAGCGCCCTCCGTAATGTCTCCAAGACTTGAGGCCTCGGGCCGAATTTAGATAGGGACTGGACGGCGGCCATCCTCACCCAAGTCGGGTTCTCCTCGCCTGCATAGCGGAGGACCAGCTCAAGGGCGCTGTCGGTGCCGAGCTCCGCCAAGCCCTCTATGGCGCCCCGCTTTATTACGTCCATATGTCCGCCGTACTCCAACGCCTTCTTGAGGCTATATTCTGCGAACTCCCATTTGGTCTTGCCCAACGCCCTCGCGGCTTCGTACCTCACGTAGTAGCTCTCAGCCCCGTCGTGGAGGACTCCGTCTAAAAACTCGGCCGCCTCGCGCCGTCTGGCATTCCCCAAGGCCTCCATCAAGGCCCTCCTGGCCCTCGGGTGTCTCACCTTGTCGTACGCCTCCATGAGCGACCTGACGGCGTCCATAGTGCCTATGCTCCCCAACGCCCTGGCCGCCTCGGCGGCTACGCCCCAGAATCTGTCTCCTAGCGCCTTGGCGAGTAGCTCCACGGCCCTACGGCTCCCGTTTTTCCTCAAGCCCTCCACCGCCTGTAGCCTACAGTAGACGTGGTCGTCTTCGAGCATTGCCCCCAAGACCTCCACTGGGAAGTTTAGATCCAGCGCCTTCAACAACTTGAAGTCGGGATCTATACAGACATATTTGGCCTTATCGCCTAGCGGCACGTCGGCCCTCTTCTCTGAGAAATTAAGCGAAATCCTCTCTCTACTCCCGTCGTGATAAACTACGTCGAGCTCCAGAGGGAGGGTATATAGGGGATAGGAGTCGTCGGGCTGGGTCTGTTCTAACACCAACCTAACTCCGTTGTTCTTATTCCAAGAGGCTTTGATAACCGGGTGGCCCGCTGAGTAGAAGAACTGGCGCCACAGCCACTCGAGGTCAGTTCCGCTGGCCTCTTCGAGCGCCTTCCTTAAATCTTCTATATCGGCGTTCTTATACTTATAGCGAGTAAGGAAGGTCTTTAGGCCGGACCTAAAGGCGTCGTCTCCCAATAAGCTCCTTATCATGTGGAGCACCACGGAGCCCTTCTCGTAGCTATGCCTATCGAAGACCTCTTCCGGTATGGCGTAGAGGTTAGTTATAATAGGTCTGGCGTACCGCGTGTTGTACTCGTTTAGATACGCCTTGAAGTTGCTGTAGATCTCGTAGAGGTATTCATCTCGGCCCTTCGACCGCTCGGTCCAAAGCGCCTCTATGAAGGTCGCAAACGACTCGTTGATGGCTATATGGCCCCAGTCCTTTGCGGTAACCAAGTCGCCGAACCACTGATGCGCCATTTCGTGGGCCACTAGAGGATCGGAGGAGAAGTCCTCGTCGCGGCACGGGAAGTCGTCGTAGGGACAGTGGGCGTGTTTATCGTGAAGCGTCCAGTCGGTCAGGATCGTGGCGGTCGTGTTCTCCATACCTCCATATACGAACTCCTGAACTACGATCTGCGCGTAGCGCTCGTAGGGATATGGGACCCCCAAGTACTCCGAGAAGAACTTCATTACGTCGCATGTGTGGTAGAAGGAGTACTTCGCCCTGTCCATGTGGCCGCGGGGCACGTAGTACTCGAGGAGCACATCTCCGCACTTCTCCTGCGCCTGTTCGAAGTCGCCCACCGCTATGGCTATTAGGTAGGGCGACATGGGGTGTCTCATCTCCCAGACGAAGGCCCTAGAGTCGCCCAGATCTCTTACCTCCTTCAAGACTCCGTTGCTGACCGCCACGTAGGGCTTCTTGGCCCTGATGGTGATGGAGAAGGGGAACTTTATGTTGGGCGTATCGGGCAGGGGCAACCAGTACCTGTTGTCTTCCGACTCGCCTTGTGTCCAAGCCATGGGCACTCTGTACTGATGATATCTGTCGGGGAGGACGAAATAGATGCCTTTACGCGGCCTTCCTCTATACCTTATCTCGAACTCGGCCTCTTGGCCCCGCGGGAGTTTAACGTCTAGAGTTATCGTCTCGCCGTCGTAGCGGTAGCCGGCCGAGGCGCCCAATATTTCGAGCTCGACGGCGTCCAGCGATATTCTGGAAAGATCCCGTTTGGCCTTGACCCTATACTTCACGACGCCTCTTACCTCCCTATTCTCCAAATCGACCTCGACGTCTGCGTCGAGCCTCACAACCTCGAAGTCGTAGGAACGGGGGAAGCGGGGGACGTATTCCGGAAAGGCGAAGTCCCTCCCGAGGAGGTATCTAGCCATGTCGTGTCGAAGCGGTCCGGCTTTAAAGGTTGTCGTAGGGCAATTCTTTTTAAATCGTTGTTCTCGCCTTAGCGTGCTCGAGAAGATAAAGCCACAGACTATTGGACAGGAGCGGGCGCTGAACGCTCTTTCGGACCCCGAGAACGAGATAGTGGGCCTCTTCGGGCCTACCGGCACCGGCAAGTCGCTTTTGAGTATAGCCTACGGCATATCGTCGGTCCAGAGCGGAAAGTACAAGAGGTTCATAATAGCGAGGCCTATAGTCGACGTCTCGACGGGCCGCGCCCTGACGCCCGAAGACTTGGGGGAGATGTACTACAAGCTGGCCTCCACATATCTCGGCGATATATTGGGCGAATATGTCGGCAGGGAGGAAATAGAGAAGATGTTGAGAGACGAGGCCGTTATCGTGACCGACGTGAACTACCTGAGGGGCAGGACCTTCGACGACTCTGTGATTTTCCTAGACGACGCCCAGAACGTACAGCCCGACAGCGCCGCTGAGATTCTAATAAGGCTCGGCAGGAACAGCAAGTTGATAGTGGCCGGCGACCCAGTATTTCAACGAAGCGAAGAGGGCATCGACGGCGCCACTTTGCTGAGAGAGGCGTTGCTCGGCGAGGAGAAGGCAGTGGTGGTGGACCTAGGCATCAAGGACATAGTGAGGCCGGGGGCCAGGAGAGGGATAAAACTGGCTTTGGAGTTGAGGATGAGGAAGAGGGGGTTGACGGACGCCGAGAGGTACGTCAGAGACGCCTTTAGGGTCTACGCGCCGGATGCGGACTTGATTACAGTAATAGAGTTTAAGTCCGACAAAGAGTCGCTGGGCATAAAGGCCGACCTCCCCGACGCGTTGGTCTTCGTGAAGGAGGGCCATTTGGGGAGGGCGGTGGGCAGGGGCGGTGAGCGCATTAAGAACATAGAGGGCGATACGGGCCTCAGATTGAGGCTGGTCGAGATGTCGTTGGACTTCAAGAACTGGATCAGAGCATTGCATCCGGCCGGCTGGATATCTAAACATATACTCGACGTGGACTTCGCAGGGCCCGAGTTGCTCGTCATGGTGCGTAGAAGCGAATTCGGCTCCTTCGTGGGCCATAGGGGCGCCTATGTGAGGCTCATGGACCGCGTCTTCAAGAGGTTGCTGTCTATTGGAGTTAGGGCCATGGAGGCCGAAGAGGAGGAAAAGTGAAGGTTAGACTCCATATATTCATAAAGGGGGAACTCGACCTGCCTGGAGTGCCCTTTAGGCAAATAATGAGAGATCTGGCGAGGAGGAATCACGTATCGGGGTGGGTTCGCTTCCTCCCTGACGGAGCCGCCGAGGCGGTGCTGGAAGGCGAGGAGAAAGACGTAGATGCCGTGTTGAGGTGGGCCTACACGGGCCCGCAGGGGACTAAGGTGAGGGAGGTCGAGATAATAAGGGAGCCCTATACGGGCCAATACAACGACTTCAAGATATTATAAGATATAGCGCCAGATATACCGCAAAGCCCAGGGCCAAGTGGAGTATATAGGGCACTCCGTATTTGGCGATCACGTAGTCGTCTCTGACGTCCTTGGGGGGCATATACCTCTCTAAGTCCTTCACGTCGCCTATTATATACCTATGAGGCGCCTTTAGGACCTCCTCGCGGGATACGCATATATGCGTCAGCCTCTGCAGAGCCGACATCCTGCAAGGCCTGCCCCTATTGGTCAATAGAAGCCACAAGGCTGTTCCCGCCACAGAGGCGCTGGTGCCTATCACCACTACGGCGGGCGTCGGGAGGAACGGCAGAAATGGGGGGAAGAACGAAAGGGCCAATATGGCCAGCGAGTCGGCATATCCGGAGCCCGTGAGCCTCATGACTAAGGCCAACAGCGCCCCCAACGTGGGGGAGAGGAAATACATGGGCTCGCGCCAGGAGAAGTACATGGCGGCGAGGGCGGGCGCGTAGAGAAGCGCTATGACCCAAGCGTCGATCTCTCTGCTCTTGACGTCTTGATATGAAGCGAGGCCCAATACGGCGAGTTCTAGAAGGCCGAGCGCCTCGACTATCACTGCAACCTACGTTTCAACTCGTCTATTCTAGGGGTCTTCAGCGGGTCTACGCCTCTGCTTTGTGCTATCTTCACGGTGGCCACCCCTACATGTTTCAAGAAGGCCAACACGCCAGCGACGGTCATGGGCACTTCGAACTTCTCGCCGCCGAACATCTCGGCGGTGATTTCCGCCCTCCTCCTATGTTCTGCCGGTATGTCGGGGCTCGTGAGGACGACTATAGGCCCGCTTGCGCCTTCGATCCAGTTGTGGTGGGCCTCGGGCAGTATTTCCACGAGGGGGTCCAGCTTGGCGTTCTCGTTGGCCTCGTTTTTGACTCGATACGCTATGCCTTGCATGGAGGCGGGCGCTATTATGGTGGGCCTCGCGCCCAAAACCTCCACCAGCTTGAGGGCCAGCCTCTCGTCGTAGGGGAGGGACTGGGGGAGGTCGAAATCTACGCCGTAGATCTCGCGGAGTATCCACAAGGCCGCGGTCAGCATCTGGGGCAGGGCGGCGCGAGGCGCGGAGGCTCTGGGCACTTTGACTACAGGTATCCCCATTTCCGCCAGTTTGCCCCCTGTGGTCACGCCTATCACCGGCATGCCCCTCTTGAGGGCCTCCGCCGCCGCCGTCAAGGTCTCAACGGTGTTTCCGGAATAGGAGACGGCTATCATAAGCCCCCCTCTGCCCTTGAAGAAATAGTCCTTGACCACCACGACCTCAAAGGGCCAGTTCTTCACGTACGAGAAATCCCTGATGAGGTCGCCGACGACGCCGGAGCCCCCCATGCCGGCGACATAAAGCCTATCTGCCGCCTCGAGCTTGTAGGTCCTCCCCCCATACCTGAACTCCTTGGGCACCTCCGGGGGGATCTTCACGATATATCTATCCCAGTTGAGGTAGTCGTCGAGCATATGCCAAACAATACCACCAATTAATATTTGCCACATATCTTCGTGCAGTTTCGCGTTGTGATAAACGATGTGGAGGTCGTGAGGGAGTGGAATTGGGATAGGATCTCGAAGGTCAAAGAGGAGCTGAAAAAGATGGGGTTTAGATGGACTGGAGGCGGGTGGGTGGGCAGGGTTAAAGACCCCACCTCTCTCTACGTCTTAAAGGCGTTGCTGGACCTCGACGAAGACGAGATGGAGCGGATAGCGAGGACTGTGGGGCCCGGCTCGAACGACGCCGTGCTCGTAGTGGGCCCCCTTCCGGACCGTCTGAGGCCTTACGTCGTGGCTACATACGGCTCCTCGAGTCTAGTCTCGGCGTCTAGGTTCATTAGGGACTTCGTGGCCACGGACAAAAAGGCCATTGTTGAGGTCTCCTCATATGAGGAATACGTGATGCGGGCCGCCGAGGAGTTCAAATCGCTGGTCAGAGGGCTCGAAGTGAAAGGGGATTTAAACAGGGCGGTACAAAACGCCGTAGAGATGGCGCTTTCGTCGGAGCGCCTGAAGGCCCTATATCAACGACGGGCCTCGTGGAGGGCCGTCGAGTTGTGGCCCACCCGCGCCCTGCTCAACTTCATAAGTCGCGACGTGATTGCTGAACTCCACGCGTTGAAGTTGGCGTACAACATAGTGGGGAAGGACGGGGAGGTGAAACAGAGCTTCATCAAGTTGGTCCATATCGAGAAGACCGAAGACGGCAAGACCGCCCTGAGGTATCCCGTATTTTTGAGGGACAGGGTGGCTGACATCTTGAGGAGGCACGGCTATATAGCCGCCAAGAGGGATCTGCAATACAGGTCGGTCCAGTATAGGCCCTCCCTATCGCTCTACGAGTTCCAGAAGAAGGCCGTCGAGAGCTGGGCCAGAGCGGGCATGAGGGGCACTATCGCGGTGCCTACAGGGGGCGGAAAGACCTTTATAGCCATGGAGGCCATCGCGAGGTCTTCCACTACTGCCCTCGTCCTCGTGGTGACGCGAGAGCTCGCCGTGCAGTGGGTCGAAAGGCTCAGGAGACATCTGGGCGTCAATGCCGGCCTGTTGGGGGCAGGGAGACACGACGTGAGGGACGTAACAGTCGCTATATATAACTCCGCCGTTAAGTACATAGATGAGCTAGTCGGCAAGTTCGGCCTCGCCGTATTCGACGAGGCACACCACGTGCCGGCGGAGACGTTCAAGGAGGTGGCCCTCTCCCTGGACTCGCCCTATAGGCTGGCCCTCTCGGCCTCCCCAAATAGAGAAGACGGAAACGAACATCTGGTCTTCGAGGCGGTCGGCCCCTTAGTGTATAGGGCATCTTATAGCGAAATGGTCGAGGCCGGCCTCGTGGTGCCTATAGAGCACTATCGTATATACGTGAAGCCGAGCCCCGATGAGGAGAGAGAATATAAATCCGCCCAGGCGACTTCCGACAACGCGATAGTGTTGAGGAACATAGCGGCGCAAGCCTCGGCCAAGATCCCCCTTGCGGTCGAGATAGTAAAGAAGGAAGTCTCCGCCGGGCGTAAAGTCCTCGTGTTTACACAATTCTTAGAACAGGCCAACGCCATATACGACGAGCTCCGCAAGGAGTCGATACGCGCCGAGTTGATCACATCCGAAGAGCGGGATAGAGAGGCCGCCTTCTCTAGGTTCCTCACAGGCGCCGTGAAGGTGGTGGTGACCACCACGGTGTTGGATGAAGGAGTAGACGTCCCCGACGCAGACGTCGCGGTGATCGTAAGCGGTAGCGGCTCTAAGAGGCAGATGCTCCAAAGAGTCGGCCGGATCGTCAGGAAGGCCCCCGGCAAGAATAGAGCCCGCGTCTACGAGCTAGTGACGCGGGGGACCATAGAGGAGGCTCTTTCCGAGTCCCGACATATAGACGATGTGGTGGAGGAGACCATCTGCAAGAAGTTCACAGAGACTTCGTTTAGGGAGTTTATGGCCAGGACCACCCTTCTGGACTTCAGGAGTTTTTAACTGTGGGGAGATGATGTGGAGTCGGTAGAGGAGTGGCTCTATTTCGCCTTAGAGGCAATAATAGCGGCGGCGCTTCTAGCTGTCGTCATGGCCGTAGGCGGAAATTTAATCGAGGCGATAGTGTCGATATATAGGTCGGCGGAAAAGGATGTAGCCTACATGACGGCCTTTCTAAAACACTATGCGAATTTTATATAATATACTCATAATTATATTATTAATATTTCTAGTATTTTTACTAATAGAATTAACGAAAGATATTAATTTAGTTAAAATTATATTTAATATATGATTTCTCAGATCGAAATAATATATATAATATTTATAATCTTACTATCAATAATATTATTTTTCAGTATAATTAATATAATAATAAGATTATCCTTCGATAGATATATTTATCTTTTATCTAATTATAGTAAATGTGGCAAGGAATATCCCTATACATTCTTTTCGAATATATATTACTATAATGCAACATTGGTCTGTATAAATATAACAGAACGTAATGGCGCGTTGTTTTATGCCGTGCGGTACTTGGTCCCGAAGGGCTAGTCGGTGTCGTCTAGCTTCGTCACCTATCGTGCAGGCCAGACTTCGTCATCCTTATATCCGGTCAAACTGTGGTTAATATGTTCACAAACAAAGTCGTAGCAAAACGCGACGGGTCTCGAGAGCCCTTTATCTACGAGAAGCTAGTTGTGAGTATATTGAAGGCGGGCGCCGATGTGGAGACGGCAAGAACGATAGCGTTTAAGGTTATATGTAGGCTGTTTTCTGGAGACCCCATAGAGGTCGCGTCGGAACAGATAAGGTCTATAGTGCTCGAAGAGCTCCAGAAGGCCAACAAGGAGTGGTACGACAGTTGGATGTCGTACGAACAAGCTGTAAAAAGAAAAAAGATATCATAATAATTCAATAAATATCAATATATTATTTACATGAATAAATATCAATATTACTAAGATGTTATTTATGTTATTCATATCGTAAAGAGCAAGTAAAGAATAAAAAGAACACAAGTGGAGCGACCTATGGCCGAACAAAGAGATCTATCCCAATACCAAAGAGTAGTCATCGACCAAGATCTATGTATATCTTGCGGCGCCTGTGTGGCGGTATGTCCCTGGCAGGCGCTTGAGCTCGACGAGAACGCAAAGGCCCGCCTAATATGGGAGAAGTGCTACGACGACTTCAGCTGCGTCGCGGCTTGTCCGGTGAAATGTATATGGAAAACCAGCGAGGCGCCTGACGACGCCAAGAAGAAGCCCAACTGGTATAGACTGGGGAGGCAGTTGAGCCCCGAAGAGCAGAAGATATTGGGCGACTGGAAGGCCAAGTTCAATATACCTGTAGACCCGTTGCCGCCTTCCTAAATTTTTAAGGAGTTTAATTAGTTAATGGAGGAAATTTTTCAGATCGTCGACTTGTTGAACAGGTCCAATTGCGCCGTAGCCCTAACTGGTGCTGGCATCTCAACTCCAAGCGGCATACCCGACTTCAGAGGCCCTCAAGGCCTATGGAGGAGGGTAGATCCCAATAAGTTCGATATCTCCCACTTCTTCGAGGATCCGGACGAAGTCTGGAGGCTTTTCGTCTCCACTTTCTTGCCCCAATACGAGGTAAAGCCTAACCCCGCCCACCTAGCTCTGGCGGAGCTGGAGTCTATGGGCAAGCTCTGCGGGGTGATCACGCAGAATATAGACGGCCTACACCAAAAGGCCGGCTCCAAAAGGGTAGTCGAAATACACGGCTCCTTGAGATATGCCGTATGTACCAACTGCGGGGCGCGGTACCCGTTAGGAGAAGTCTTGGCCGCATATAGAGGTTCTGCGCCTAAATGTAAAATCTGCGGCGGCGTCTTGAAGCCAGATGTGGTGTTCTTCGGCGAGCCGTTACCTCAAGACGCGCTTAATGAGGCCTTGTTGCTCGCCGAGCTTTCAGACCTCTTCTTGGTCTTAGGCTCCTCGCTGGCCGTAGCGCCGGCCAATAGGTTGCCCCTAATAGCCAAGAGGAGGGGCGCCAAATTGGTGATAATAAACATGGGCCCCACAGAGCTCGACGACATAGCAGATGTCGTCGTTAAAGGCAGAGTTGAAGAGATATTGCCGAAAATTGTAGAGAGCCTAAAGACAGGCTATCTTAAAGGGCCGTTTTGACATCATAGAGGCGGCTAGGTCCTCCCTAAGTTTGTCCAAGTCGATACACCCCAATCTGGGAGGGACCTCCTCGAGGAGCCTACGCGCCTCTTCGGCCAGAAGGACGAATTTATCGGGTAGCCCCTCCTGGATCTTAATAAAGGCGGCGCAGATTAAAATCAACGCCTGGAGGGTCGTGTCTCTACTTTTGCGCCATAGAGGCTCTATCTCCGCGTGGGCCTCCCAGAAGCGCTCGGAGTTGAAAAGCTCGACGAACTTTTTGACGTCGCCATGGCCTATATCGTCCTCTCTAGTT
>JBEULO010000010.1:4203-7725 GCA_041287225.1 Thermoproteus sp. | reverse complement strand
GGCGGAGGGATAGCTCTATGGCCCACATACCGCCAGTAAGACTTAAATAGGTTTGACTACTCGGCCATATGGCTTCGGGGTGGATAGGTGGTACAATATAAGCGCAGACCTCCCAATACCGTTGCCCCCTCCTAAAGACCCAGACGACGGCGATAGCAGGATCGCGCTGCTCACAAAGATATTGCCGTCGGCCCTAATAGATCAGGAATTCACGGCGGAGCGTTGGGTGCCCATACCCGACGAAGTGAGAGAGGCATATGCCAGAATGGGCAGGCCGACTCCCTACAGGAGGGCCGAGGGCTTCGAGAAGAGGCTCGGCGTGAAGGTCCGTATATACTACAAATTCGAGGGGGCTCTGCCCGTCGGCAGCCATAAATTGAACACAGCGCTGGCGCAGGCCTATTACGCGAAGCTCGACGGCGCCGAGGAGGTGGCCACGGAGACGGGCGCAGGGCAGTGGGGCATGGCGGTATCCCTAGCGGCCGCGTTGTTCGGGCTGAAGGCCGTCGTGTTTATGACCAGGTCTTCCTACAACAGCAAGAAGCAGAGGGTGACCTTCATGAAGGCCTACGGCGCGACCGTCTACCCGAGCCCCAGCGACATGACCGCGACGGGCAGGAAGTTCTACAGGCCGGACCACCCCGGCTCTTTGGGCATAGCCATCTCGGAGGCCGTGGAGTACACGTTGAGGGGCGAGAGGAGGCGCTACCTGCCGGGGAGCGTGTTGGAGTTCGTGTTGATACACCAGTCGGTAATAGGGCTGGAGGCCATATCCCAAATGCCCGAGGAGCCCGACTACGCCGTGGCTTGTGTGGGCGGCGGCTCCAATTTCGGCGGGTTTACCTACCCCATGGTGGGGATGAAGTTGAGGGGGGAGGGCTTCGAGAAGACTAAATTCCTCGCCGCTGAGTCGGCGGCGGCGCCTAAACTGACCGGCGGCGACTACAAGTACGACTTCCCAGACGCCGTGGGGGTCCTCCCCATGATAAAAATGTACACGTTGGGCCACGACTACGTGCCTCCGGCAGTCCACGCGGCCGGCTTGCGCTACCACGGAGCCGCGCCCAGCCTGTCCGTATTGAAACGCCTAGGCCTCGTGGAGGCCGTGGCGTATAGGCAAGAGGAGGTCTTCGAGGCGGCCGTGATGTTCGCGAGGTCTGAAGGCATAATACCGGCCCCCGAGAGCTCACACGCCATAAAGGCCGTGGCGGATCTGGCAAAAAAACTGCCGCCGGGTTCCGTCATCGCCTTCAACCTCTCCGGCCACGGGCTTCTAGACCAAGACGCATACGAGAAGGCCCATGTCGCTTAAAAAGCTAGGCGAGGGCGTTCCTCTGAGCCTGGAGGAGAGCTACCGCCTCGCGCTTTCGATGTTGAGGGGAGAGCTGGGCGACGTGGAGGTCGCAGCTGCGCTTACCGCCATGAGGGTCAGAGGGGAGTCGCCCGAGGAGGTCGCCGGATTCGTCAAGGCCGCCCGCGAGACTTGTATCAAGGTCGAAGTGGACGTGCCCGCCATAGATACGGCCGGCACGGGAGGCGACGGGCAGAAGACGATAAATCTGTCCACCGCCGCGGCGTTGGCGGCATCCGCAGTGGGCGCCTACGTCTTGAAGCACGGCAATAGATCCGTCACGAGCCCCACCGGCAGTGCGGACTTCCTGGAGGCCATAGGCTACAACATAAACTTAAAGCCGGAGGAGGCCGTCGCCGCGATAAAAAGGAGCCGTTTCGCCTTCTTGTTCGCCCCCGCCTACCACCCCACGTTCGCTCGAGTTGCGCCAGTCCGCAAGAAGTTGCCCTTTAGGACCATCTTCAACGTGGTGGGGCCTCTGGCGAATCCTGGAGGAGTCAAAAGGCAAGTGATAGGCGTGGCCGAAAGGAGGCTTATGCCCGTCGTGGCGAACGCCGCGTCTATACTCGGCCTGGAGCACGTATTGGTGGTGCACGGCGAGCCCGGCGTGGACGAGGCGTCCATAGAGGGGCCCACCGTAGTGATGGAGGTCAGAAAGGGCAGGGTTGAGGAGTACGTCGTGGAGCCCGAAGACCTCGGCGCTCCTAGAGGCAAAATACCCAGGGCGGAGGGCAGGGAGGAGTCGGTCGCGAAGACGCTAAACGGACTGAGAGGGGTCGACAAGGAGGCCGGGCGCGCCATTGCCGTCAACGCGGCCTTGGCCCTCTACGTGGCCGGCGTGGTTAAAGACTTGAGGGACGGCTACGAGCTGGCGGTCAGGGCCATCGAGTCGGGCGACGTGGCGAGACATGTAGAGCTTGTGGTCAAGGCCAGCAGGCCGTGACGCTCTTAAAGATATGCGGACTCACGAGGCTGGAAGACGTAGAGCTGGTCGATAGGTGGGCCGACTACGCCGGGTTTATCGTAGACCCCTCGACGAACTCGCCCAGGAGGATCTCGGCTGAGGCCGCTAGAGAGCTGGCGTCGGTCTTATCTAGGGCCAAGGCGGTGGCTGTATTCGACGCCTATAGCCCCGCCGAGGCGATAAGCTTGGCGGCGCGTTACGACTTCCCGGTGGCCCAGATACCCCAGAGGTTCGGAGAGGACGTCGAAGAGGCGGCGGGGGGCTTGGGGATATCCTTAGCGCCGGTGGTGCTCTTCGGCAGAGACGACGTGGTCGCCGAGACGCAACGGCTGGCGCGGGGCAGTTATGAATACGTGCTGGTCGACGCCGTGAAGGGGTCCGGCGTAAAGTACGACTTCGGCCTCAAGTTGCCTCTCAACCTAATAGAACGGGTGGCCAGGTTGGAGAAAGTGGCGGTGGCCGGCGGCATTACTCCGGATAATGTAGATCACGTCTTGAAGTACAGTCCCTATATGGTGGACGTGGCGAGCGGGGTCGAGGCGTCGCCCGGCGTCAAGGACCCGGCCAAAATCGCGGCGCTGGCCCGTAAGGTCAAGGGTTAATAGGCCGTCTTTTTCTCTCCTTGTGATGTTGATATTGTTGTACTCAAACGACGAGCAGGTCGTAGGGCGGGCGCTCAGAGGGATCTCGCATGTTGCTGTAGCCCGAGGCGTCGCCGTCACTTGGGAGCCCGAGGAGAAGATAATAAAGGCCTTGGAGAAAGTAAAAGATGAGCTTCTAGAGCGCTGGGAGGCCGAGGGGTCGGGGCCCGTCTTCGAGTACGCGGTGATAAAACTGACAGAGGAGCAATACAACGCGTTGAGGCATATGGCCAGGAGGGCCCTAGACGACTCGGCGGCTAGGCTGGCGGCGGAGCTCAGAAGGCTCGCGGCCGATATGAGGCGGGGGAGGGGGAGGGCCTCGGAGCTCAAGGCGCGGTTCAGAAGGCTCGCGGCCGACGTGAATAGGCTCAACGAGGCGTCCAGCAGGCTGGGGCTCTACACCTCGGCCGTGGGCGAGCTACAAGAGGCCTTTAGGGAGGCCAGCGCGGAATATTTAAAACTTAAATAGATCGATATATCTCCATGTTGAACCCAAGCGAGTTGAAGAAGTTCGTCAAGAGGAGCAACTCCGTCCTTGTGGTCTGGGACGTACAAGAGGCTCTAGT
>JBEULO010000010.1:0-4103 GCA_041287225.1 Thermoproteus sp. | reverse complement strand
ACGCCGAGATTTTAGAGCTCTGGGAGAAAAACCCCTAATTTTTTAATCCCCTCTCTATTCCATCCCGTGGGGCGAATTAGGCGATTTCCACAAGAGGTGGCCGAGGAGAGGCTGGAGAAGATAATAATCATGGCGTCGAGGCTGGGCGACAACGTCGTGTGGATCTCTAAAGACGTCTTTATAATTAGGGACTGGGGAAGACATAGGCGCCTGAAGGCGAGAATCTCCGACGATGGGTCGATAGTCGTCGATGTATTGTGACCCTGCTCTGGCCTTCTTGAGTCTATTGAACGAAGAACTAGAGAGGCGCGGCCTTGGTAGCGTTGTGATAGTCGGCGGGTTCGCCGTAGAGCTCTACAGCGGAGGGGCCTATAGGACTGGCGATATAGATTTCGTGATACATACGACGAGGCCGGAAGAGGCATATAACATATTTACGGTAATGGCGCAGGCAAGGGGGTGGCGTAAAATATCTAGAGTATACGAAGGACCCGGTCCGCTCTATCTGGACCTAGTGGGTTTCAGCTATGTGGGCAGAAGGAAAGAGCTGAGGGCGTGCGGCTCTAGGCTTTACGTCCAATCGCCAGAAGACGCGGTGGTCTCCAGTACTAACGCCTGCGTCTATTGGGACTCACCAGCAGACTGCGAGCGCGCCGCGGCTGTACTGGCCGCACAGTGGAACTCCGTAGACTGGGACTATCTGTTTAGAAAGGCCTCAGAGAGTTCTGTTTTGAAGAAGCTGGAGGAGCTTGTAGATAGGATTCGCTCCATACGGGAGACCCGCCAACGATAGTTTTATTTTTGCAACGAGGAATCGTCGTGTCGGATATAGAACGGATCTCGACAGGCGTGGAGGAGCTGGATAAGGCCCTAGAGGGGGGCATCCCCAAGGGCTCTTGGGTGGCGGTTACGGGGGAGCCTGGGGTGGGCAAGTCCATACTGGCTATGCACTTCGCATATGCTGGCCTCAAGGCCGGCGACCCCGTGGTCTATGTGACCACAGAGCAGGAGTTCAAAGACGTGATGGAGCAGGCGAGGCAGTTGGGCATGGACTTCTCCAAGTTTCCAGCGCATAACATAGCTTGGAAGAGAGAGCCGGAGGAGATGCCTCGGATAGTAGTTGTGGACATATTCGGCCTCTTAAAGGTGGCACGCCAGCTATCGGAAAAGGCGAGGGAGGAGAACCCCGAGAAGGTCAGACGCTATGCGGCCCTCTCGGTCGACACCCTCATTGAGGCCATAAACGAGGCCTACGACATATTGGGCGTCCTCGAGGAGGGCAGCAAGGCGCCGGCGAGACACGTCCGCCTCGTGATCGACTCCATGTCGGCGTTCTGGGTCGACAAGCCCGTCATGGCGCGTAAGTATTCCTATCAGCTGAAAATCGCGACGCATAGGGACAACGTGACGGCCCTCTTGACCAGCCAGTACGCCCCCACCACGGGCCAGGCCTACGGCTTCGGGCTGGAGCACATAGCGGACGGGGTGATACATATGTGGATGGACGACGTGGAGGCGGCCAAGGAGGTGAGGCGCCACTTGATAATCAAGAAGATGCGGATGACCAACCACTACCGCCGCGCCTTCGACGTGGAGATAACGCCGGGCAGAGGGCTGGTCTTGAAGCCGGTTTAAACCATCCTGCGGATCAGCTCGTTTATGGCCGGGCCTCTATAGCCCAGATCGCCCCCCTCAGCGAAGCTCTTCTTGGTGTCTTTAAAGCCGCCTATAGGCGGGTGGAGCCTAAAGAACGGCTTTAGGTAGGGCACACAAAGGACCTTCCCCTCCCTCTTGGGCCACTGGCCCCTCTTGGGGCAGTCCAGCCTCTCTATTTCGCCCGAGACGTAGGCGAGGGCTACCTCCTCGAAGCTCTGCCAGCCGTATTTCTTCAAGTGGTCTAGCGTCAACGGCTTGTCGCCGACGATTCTCCCCCTTCGGGCTAACACCTCGGCGAGCGTGTCGGCGTCTATCTCGCCCCAAGTTATCCAGTTCTGAGCCTTCTCCAACATGCCCTCTATGTGCGGCCTCGCCACCACCAGCGACATGACGAACTTCCTCCTGAGCCTCAAATAGAATAGAGTCTCCTCCACAGCCCTAGGCGTGTTCACCACCCCTCTTATCCTAACTACGGCGAGGCGGGGATACAACGCCTCCTCTTTTCGGGCCTCGGCCGCCATCGTCATAGCTTAAACCTATACGTATTCCTCAAGGCGTTATATGTAGCGAGGGCGAAATTCAACGTGGTTCTAGTATCGCCGAAAGTTTTAGTCCATACGTCCTTCACGCCGGCGAGTCTCAATATGGTCTTTGCGATCTCTCCGGCCACAAGCCCTACGCCCTTGGGCGCAGGGATTAGGAGCATCTTGACGCTACCCGACTTGCCCTCAACGACGAAGGGCACGGAATGGGGCTCGTCGCAAGAACACCTCCAAGAGCCGCATCCCCTCCTCACCGGCGTTATGTTGAGCTTCGCCTCCCTGACGGCCTTCTCTATGGCCTGCCTCACCTGTCTCGCCTTGCCTATACCTATGCCCACATAGCCGTCTTCGTTGCCCAACGCAACTACGGCTTGGAACTGGCTCACCTCGCCTGCGTCGGTCTGCCTCTGGACTATATTTATGCTCAAAAGCTCCTGCTTCAAGTTGGGCAGAAGGGCGTCGACGATCTCCGGCTCTTTTATTAACATATTGGCCGCGAACACCTCGTCGATTGTCCGTATCTTGCCCTCCTTCACCAACTGGCCCAAGCGCGTCCTGGGCTCCCACATCGAAAGATCAATGGCGCTCATCGCCGTACCGTGAACCGCCACTATTTAAGCATTTCATGCCGTTTTCAACTTCCAGCTGTGTCTTATACATTCAGGCGCTACCCTGCCCGATCTCAAGGCCGATATGGTCTTGGGGTCTGAGGGATATCCCGACCCGAAGTCGCCCATCTCGGCTTTAAGCAGATCTATGAGCCGGTCTCTCACCACTTTGGCTATTATGCTGGCGGCGGCCACAGAGGGCATGCGCTCCGCTTTATTCATGGCGACGACCTCCCGGCCCGACAAGGCCCTTAGGGCTGCGCCGAAACGTTCCGGCTTGGGGTCCGGGCTGTCTATATAGTACAAGTCCGCGTCGCATAGCCCTATCAGTTGAGCCGCCGCCTCTAGCTCCAGCCGGTTGAGCTCCCGGCGACGCACTCTCTGGTCAATTATATAGGGCTCTATTACTACATAGTTTATACATTCAGCAGCGGCCAGTATATCTACATAAAGCTCTTCACGCCTACTACGGGACAGAGCCTTCGAGTCCTTCGCCCCGATCCTTTTGAGCTCCTCCTCGTCGCCCGCCACTATGGCCACGACCATGGGGCCCACCACGGGGCCGCGTCCCGCCTCGTCTATGCCGCCGACAATCATATAAGGCCGTCCGTCCGGAGATATATGGAAATCCCAAAAGACCTATCGGCGTATTTACAGATAGTAGAGGAGGGCGGAGTTAAACATATCGCTTGTAGGAGGTGCAACCGGCTTTTCTTCTCGGTGAAGGACGCGGCGAGACATCTAGCCGAAATGCACGGCATTAAGATAGCCGCCCAGTTCTACGAAGGGCGGTAGCGCCTCCCGCGAAAAATTTTATAATGAATAAACGTCAAGTCGCATGCACATACATCCCAAGTGGTATGAAAGGCATGTGAGACATCTAAACGATGCCATGTTCGCCCTCGAGGAGGGAGACCACAGAGCTGCTTGCTACAACGCCTACGTCTCGGTCGAGGCTTTGGCCAAAGGCCTTCTGGGCTACGACCCCTACGGCGGCTTTAACGACATAAAGAGGCTACCCGCCCTAATTAAGGAGGCGGCTGGCGCAGACCCGCCGGAAGATGTGAGTAGATGTGCCTTCTGTCTCGAAAACAAGGCGTTTGGAGAGGACGGCGAGAAATGCATCAAATGCGCCGAGGTCATTAGCAACTACCTCTACATCTTCCTCAAGGCTAAAGAGAGGGCGAAACAGATCTGGAGGCCCTACTAGCGGGCCCCTAGCCGCATCCGGCATACTCCTTGGCGGCCTCGAAGACCTCTATGAGCGACTGGAGGTCCAGCCTCCCGGTGTTGGTGT
>JBEULO010000001.1:0-9426 GCA_041287225.1 Thermoproteus sp. | reverse complement strand
TCTAGACATCTAGCGCCTACTATCCTCCTCATATCATTGTCGACGATCCAGCCTGAGCCCGTAACACGAGGCTCCACGTGGATCGTCCAGTCTTCACATGAAGTCGCGACGAGCTTTGTGCCTATACTGCCGCGATGGAGTTCTTGAATTGTATTTATTAATCTATATACTTCATGTGCCAACTTATTGGATTTGGTTAAATAAATTAAAATATTATCTTTTATAATTTCTATATAGTTATTATTGGAATGTATGACAGATTTATATTCGCCGATTAACGAAATCATGATAAGACAAACTATTTATACCTTAAAAATGTAAAAAGAGCGATGGTCGATAAGTGGTATAGGCTTTCGGTCGAGATACACAGGAAATATGGCGGTAAGTTCGCCACAGTGCCCAAAGTCCCCGTGACCTCAATGGACGACTTCGCGATCTACTACAGCCCCGGCGTGGCGGAAGTTTCTAGGAGGATATCAGAAAACCCAGATCTGGCCTTCGAGTTGACGGCCCGTTGGAACGTAATAGCTGTGATTTCAGACGGCACTAGAGTTCTGGGGCTCGGCAACGTGGGGCCCGAGGCCGCCTATGCGGTTATGGAGGGCAAGGCCCTCATATTCAAGTACCTAGGCGGGGTCGACGCGGTGCCGTTGCCCATTAGGGCTAGAGAAGCGGACAAGTTTATAGAGGTCGTAAAGGCGGTAGAGCCCGCCTTCGGGGGGATAAACCTAGAGGACATAGAGTCGCCAAAATGCTTTAGGGTGTTGGACCAGTTGAGCAAAGAGCTCAAAATACCCGTATGGCATGACGACCAACAAGGCACGGCCACGGCCACATTGGCGGGTTTGATAAATGCGGCTAGACTGACGGGGAGAGATTTGAGGAGTTCGACTATAGCGCTTGTGGGGGCCGGCGCTTCTAATATATACACCGCGAGGCTCTTAATGGCATACGGCGTAAAGCCGGGCAACTTGATACTAGTCGATACGCGAGGTATATTGCACCCCGAGAGGGACGACATGGATAGGCTCATGGTGGAAAACCCCTGGAAGTACGACCTGGCCCTTAAGACCAATGCAGAGCGGCGTAAGGGAGGCATACCGGAGGCCATGAGGGGCGTGGACATCGTCGTTGCGGCATCCCGACCGGGACCTGGCGTCATAAAGAAGGAGTGGGTATCCCAAATGAACAAGGACCCCATAGTCTTCGCCTTGGCCAACCCGACGCCTGAAATATGGCCTTGGGAGGCCAAAGAGGCCGGCGCGAAGATAGTAGCTACGGGCAGGAGCGACCTGCCGAACCAAGTGAACAACTCGTTGGTATTCCCTGCGGTATTTAGAGGCCTATTGGACACAAGGTCTAGAGGCGTGGTCGACGAGATGTTAATAGCGGCGGCTGAAGAGCTGGCCAAATTCGTCGAGAGTAGGATGAACGAGGACTACATACTCCCCAAAATGACCGAGTGGGAGGTATATCCCCGCGAGGCGGCGGCTGTGGCGGCCAAGGCCTCGGAGCTAGGTCTTGCCCGCAGGCCTTTAAGCTATAGAGAGGAGTTGAACATAGCACAAGAGATAATCGGCAAGAGCGTCAAGTCGCTTGAGGTGTTAATGAGCGCCGGTATAATACCAAAATAAATGTCCGTCCTAGCCGAGATAGACCTAGGCGGGCTCGTCATTTCCTGGCGGAAAGACGAAGAGGCGATAGTCAGAGTTGAGTACTATAAGGGCTTGGAGGGAGAGGCCTTGGAGGAGGAGGTAGACGATGTAATCGAGTCGATAGTTGAAGTCCTAATGAGGGAGCTTAAACTGCCGGCGGCCGCTGCCGGCAAGTTGAAAGAGAGGATAAAAGATGCCGGATTTCCTCTGACTGCTAGGCTGAGACATGACGGATATACATCATATTTAGATTTTAAGGGGAAAACTAAAAGTTTTTCTATAAAAATAATCTATAATATTATTTAAGTTCTTGACTCCAATGGTATATATTGCTGGTCGTGAGGTCCTACATAACATGCCCTCGGTCTGAATAGCCTATTATTCTCCCAATATTCGAGCACGTGGGCAGCCCACCCAACTACTCTAGACATGGCAAATAGCGGAGTGAAGTAGTCATATGGTATGCCCATATAGTAGAACACTATGCCCGACCAGAAGTCGACATTGGGGTACAATTTCCTCTGTTGGAAGTAGGGATGCGCCAATACGGCCTGCTCGATGCCGCTAGCTATCGCATAGAGCTTCTGCGGATCTCCGAATTTGGCGGTGTAGTCCTCTACCAGCTTCTTGAATATCTTAGCACGGGGATCGTAGGCCTTGTAGACCCTATGGCCTACGCCCATGAGCCTAGGCCCGCCCGGCTTTGTCGCGGCTTCTACAAGCTCCTTAGTCTTGGCGGGATCTCCGATCTCTAAATACGCCTTTACTGCCGCCTCGTTGGCTCCGCCGTGTAGAGGGCCTTTAAGCGCGCCTATAGCGCCAGCAACTACGGAGTACAAGTCGCTTAACGTAGCGCTTATAACTAATGCGGTGAACGTAGAGGCGGGTATTTCGTGGTCTGCATGGAGTATCAAGTAGAGGTCTATAGCCCTAGTGGCCAAAGGATCTGGCTCCTTGCCGAAGAACATATAGAGGAAGTTTGCAGAATGCGACAAGTCGGACCTAGGCCTCACGGCCTCTAGGCCTCTAGAGAACCTATAGTGGTAGGCCACTATAGTCGGCATCTTGGCCACGAGCTTTTCGGCTATCTTCAGCGCCAAGTCTTTTTCCTCCTGTTTGTAACGACCTGCCTTCAACGCCTCGGCGAGCTTGATATTGTCTTCGTCGTATGCCCCCTCCGAGGCCACTGCGGCCTCTAACGCGAACATTGGATGGGCCTTGGCAAGCGCACGTATCACCTCTATCGTGGCGGGATTTAGGTCCCTGTTAGACGCCAGCCTCTTCTTCAAGCCTTCAAGCTCCTGTCTGTTGGGCAGTCTGCCGTATAGGAGGAGATACGCCACCTCCTCGTAAGTCGAATTGTTTGCTAGGTCCTCTATCCTATAACCTCTATACCACAACCGGCCTGTCTGTCCGTCTATATCGCTTATCGTAGTTATTTTGACCAAAACGTCCTCAAGCCCATGGATTATAGGACCACAAGGAGACTGAATTATCTTGCCTGTCGTCTTGATAGATACAGTCTGTTCGCTCATTGGTTCTATAGTTGGGGGACCTCAATAAGCATTGATTTAGCCTTTCTATGTAGATCTATATTGATAATTGCTAGTCTTCAGATAGGATGCCGAACCTCATCGGTCAGTCCGGGTTACATCATCACGTTACAGACCACATCAAGAGGCGCCAGGGCTTGGCCGAAATTATCGCCGCATGCTATCACTACGACTTCCCCTTCCTTTAATACTTTTTTCAACGCTTGGGCCATATCGGCGTCGAGGTCCTCCAACCGCATGTCTGCTAGAGGTATGTAGATATAATCGCCCTTCATATGTGCTACAACAACCCCGCAACTACCTCTGCGTACTACCTCGTCTCTAAACTTAATTATATTCTCGATGGGCTTCCCGAGCGAAAAGGCGACGCAGATCTTCCCGCAGAGTTTTTCACCGAACTTATTGGAATAGGCGAGGGGCTTCAAACCGCATATGGACATAGCCTCTACAAGATATCTAGTTCCTTCCTCTGTGATTTTTACTCCAGCGCGATTGACAGATATATGTTTCACCTCTCTGCCCGCCTCTAAAAGCCGCCTCACGACGCCCTCGCCCAGGCCCAATTTAGACGAAATATAACGCCTGCCGGCTAGGGACTGCGTTATCGCCAAAAACAGCAAGACCTTCAAATAGCGGAGATCCATGAAATATCCCATTGTCGGCAATATATCAATTACGCCGAGGAAATTTTTTAACTGGCATGGGAATCTGGGCATGTCGGTCAAGATAGAAGAGGTGAAAGCTAGATTTGAGAGGTTTGCCGCGCATACCCACATAAAGGGGCTAGGGGTGAGGGATGGCAAAGTGGAGTTCTCGGCAGACGGTTTTGTGGGCCAAGTGGAGGCGAGAGAGGCGGCATATATGGTCGTCAAGATGATAAAGGCGGGCAGATTTGCCGGGAAGGGCGTCCTGATAGTGGGACCTCCAGGCACGGGCAAGACGGCGTTGGCGATAGGCATAGCTAGAGAGCTGAGCGAGGACACGCCCTTCGTCGCTCTGTCGGCCGGCGAGATTTACTCCGCCGAGATGAAAAAGACAGAGTTCCTCATGAGGGCGTTAAGGAGGGCTATGGGCATTAGGATGAGGGAATGGCGTAAGGTATATGAGGGCGAGGTGAGATCCATAGATATAAAGTACGATAGACACCCCTATAATCCATACGTCCAAGTGCCCAGAGGCGCCACCATAAAGCTTAGGACAAAGGACGAAGAGAAGACGTTAAGGGTTCCGGCCGAGATAGCAGTGCAGCTCATAGAACTCGGGGTAGAAGAGGGCGACATAATTATGATAGACGAAGAGACCGGGAGGGTTACAGTAGAGGGCAGAGGCGAGTCTGGAGAGCAGTACGACATAAGCGTTAGGAGGAGGGTAGAACTACCTAAAGGCCCTATCTACAAGGAGAAGGAAATCGCCAGGTTCTTCACGCTACATGACGTAGACGTGGCTTTTGCCAGACAGAGAGGCCTATTGACTGCCGCGTTGTTCGGATTTGTGGAGGAGACAAGAGAAATTCCGGAAGAAGTAAGGCGCGAAGCCGACAACTTCATAAAGAAGGTAATAGATGAAGGCAAGGCCGAGCTTGTGCCTGGGATATTGTTCATAGACGATGCGCACCTCTTAGATATAGAGTCCTTCGCCTTCTTGTCGAGAGCTATGGAAAGCGAAATGTCCCCCATAGTCATACTAGCTACTAATAGAGGCGTGGCGAAGATAAGAGGCACGGACGTGGAGTCGCCTCACGGCATCCCGAGAGACATGCTGGACAGACTGGTCATAATTAGGACCAGGCCGTATGGAGAGAAGGAGATAAGAGAGATCGTGAAGATAAAAGCCGACGAGGAGGGCATCAAGATCGAGGAAGACGCTCTCGATTTGCTTACCAAAATAGGCGTGGAGAGCTCTCTGCGATATGCCGTACAGCTATTAGTGCCTGCCTACATCCGGGCCAAGGAGAAGGGGAGGGAAAAAATCACGCGGGATGACGTAGAATATGTCAAGAGCCTATTTGTGTCGCTTAGAGAATCTGTGGAATATGTAAAGCAATATGAGGAGCTATTCCTTAAGTAGTTTCCATATATTATATATGCCATATAATATAAATATTTGACCTATATCTAAATAATATTGATTAATTATATCATTATTTATTTTCATATGTAATATATATATGAAAGGATAGATGGTAATCGAATTGGTCATCGTGAACAAATTCAGATAGTGGAAGGCGGCTATCGCGAAGGACAAAAACGCGAAGAAAGTCCTGACGCCGCCTCGTACCTCCACAAAGAACGACGCCACAAACGCCGCGAAGAATATCACTACCAGAAGTATTGTTGCCTTCCAAAAGTAGTACCACACTGCATTTTGGTCGGGCATAATTACGCCGTTAGTTATCACGAGATATGGCGGCTCGGGAAGCGGCTCGTCTGATAGAAACAACTCTATGGGGGCAACGGCCACCATCAGCGCCGCAATTACGGAAATTACGGCGATAATTAGGCCTATCGCCTCGTCGCGCCTCATCTCAACAAGGAAAATACTTGTTTATATATGCCGCCTATAAAGCCCAGAGCCGAATCGAATATTAAGAACGAGGCGAGGACGGCGGTTATTGTATAGGTCACATAGGCGGCCGCCCTCCTCCCCCAAAGCCTTTCAATAACTGCGGCTACTAACAACCCGCCATCTAGGGGATATATGGGCAACGCGTTTATTAGAGCCAGCCCTAGATTTATCAAGAAGAACCACATTACTGCCTTTACAAATATAGTATTGGCGAACAAATTGGCGCTCAAAATATCGGTATTGTAGCCGAGTTGGCCCAGCCCGTTGGTGTATATCCCGAAGAACGGCCTAGTCGTGTTGTCGGGATTTCTCCCCAACACTACGGTGTAGTTGATAAGACTTCCATTTCTCAGTACTGTCACGACGACAGAATCTCCAGGTCTACACAGCTCTTTAGTCGCTATATTTTGTACCAGCTCTACGAACTGGCCGCTTGAATATATCCTATCTGCCATCCCGCAACCGTAAAACGCCACGACGACATCGCCGGGCCTCACGCCGGCGTTATATAGAGGGCCGCGGTACACTAGAGTTAAGACCGGAGCTCCTACGAATAGGCGTTCGGCGGGAATCTCCAAGTCTATCTGTTGCCCCCCTCGGCTCACTACCACGGTCACAGTCTGGTTTGGGCCACAGAGCGGCGTGCCTATGGGATTGCCCGCCATCGAGTTCAAGACGGACAGCAGTTGTTCCGGCACCACAATCTTGGCGGTGACGCCGCATCCGCTGACCGCCGTGATCACATCGCCAGGCTTGAGTCCGAGCTGGGCGGTGGCGTTATTGACGCTGACAACTACAGCCCCTCCAAGCCCCAAATGGACTCCGGCCAGATAGACGGCCAGGGCCAGTAGGGCCAAGACGACGTTTGCCGCCACGCCGCTTGCAAGGACGGCCGCCTTAGCCTTCAAGGAGCTGGCCTTGAGCTGTTCGTCGTCTGGCTCCACGAAGGCTCCGCTGAATATAAAAAACGCCGAGAATACGCCAGCCGTCTTTAACTTAATTCCATGTCTAACTGCGGCGTAGCCGTGCATGAACTCGTGTAGAGCAACTCCGACTATTACTGCAAGCGCTATATAGGGGAGCTGTCCCCAAGGTATCGTTATTCCGGGCAGTAGCGGCACGGCCCCCGCCTGTCCTCCAACCACTGCGACCTCTTGTATTGATGCGCCTCTCGCGAGTCCCAGCAAAGCTTGGTAGGTAGACTGCGATAAGATGTAGAGAAATCCCGGCATGTAGGCCACGCCAGACCCTGCAGGTATGGGGAAATAGGGGAAATACCCCGCCAATATGAAGAGCGCCAATATTACTGCGAGATAGACTTTTAGCGGTATGAAGGAAAGCCTCTCGGAGGCCCTCTTTATAAACTCGGCGGCCCTCTCGGAGCTCCACATTATTAAGAGGAAGCTCTTCACTACGTCTTTACGTATGGCGTAAACTATCAAGGCCAGTACAAACCACGCCGCTATATATATAGCGAGCGACTCCAATACGTCCATATTGGGCGCTACGAAGCGGCTATATAGGTATTTCTATTTCCGAGCCCGCGCCGAGCCTGTAGACGTTAAATCGCCTCTCCACCTCTTTGACAATCCCTTGAGGCGTATGGAGCGGCGCGATGCACCTCACGCCCAATGCCCTCAACTCGCCTAAGACGCGCGAGAGCGCATACGGACTGGCGGTGGAGCCGCCTAGGCCCCCCACAAAACAGTCTGCCTTTAGGCCCAGGGAGGACAGTCTGTTGAAGGGGATCGTGAAGAGCCCGCAAGGCGATATCAGGGTCCTCCCGACGATTAGCACGGCCTCTCTGCCGAACCCCACCAATCTATGTACAACCCCGCCTAATCTGAGCTCCAGCATGCCTTCCCGCCAGCGGATAACCGGCACTTTAAATACCGCAAATCCTCCAGAATGGTGGGGATTATCCAACGCGGAAACTCCCAATATCGGCGAGACCCCGAACGCCCTCAGGAACGCCCTCGCAGCCTCTTCGCTACATGCGTCGAATAACAGTCCATTTTCTAATAATATGCCGAACCCATGAGAGGGAGGCAACTTGCCGCCGAAGTCGCTACATATCGCCGTCAGCTTCACGAAAAATACAACCTACATAAAGCTTTTAGGAAGTCCATTATACACGCCTATGAATCAAATTGCCTTGAGGGTCCTCATAACGCTGGGCACTATATTTGGGTATGCTGCCGTATTGGCGGTATTGGGCATGAACTACTTATGGCTCGTCGGGTTGTTGTACATCGCCTCGATCATAGCCATAACTGCAGTAATGGGCGTTAGGGCGTACCGCAGAGGCTCCCGACAAGCCAGAGAGGTCGTAAAGGGCAAATTGCTTTTCGATATAAATGAAAAAGATGTAAATAAGGCGCTAGAGAAAGATAAAGAATTACCTAACGAAATGAAGAAACTAAACAGGATGTTTATGGTATATTTCATGTCGTTTCCCATAATGTTAATAGGGATATGGCTCTTCCCATATCTCCAATCGGTAGTAGTGCCTGCGGTGAGCGAGAGGCTCCAGCCGGCTTTAGGAGGCTTCTGGGCTTCATATATGGGGTACGTAGCCCTCTTCGCCTCCTTTACCGCTATATTTTCGCCTCTATATTACTTCACATTCCGGCCGATACAATTCCCCATAATAGCAACAGACGTCAAAATATACGACACAGGGCTTGTCATAAATAAGAGCACGGGCCTCAAGGCCCCCATACAGATACGAGAATATAAATATCAGCCGGAGAGAAAGTTTATAGAATTAAAAATTGGAAACCAGCTATATAGGATATACTATAAAGATATAGAGAAGATACATGAAGTGCTGTCCAAAATGGTTGTAATACAGGAAATAGAGGAAAGAACTGGAAAATCCTCTTGATTGGTTGTTTTAGAACAGAGCGGCGAGAGACCCCGCGATCTCCTCCTCGCTGGGGCCTTTCTTCTCCTCTTCCTCTTTCTTCTCCTCTTTTGCGGGTTGCGCGGCGCCGCCGGCTTGTTGGCCAGCAGCCGGGGCCGCGGCTGGCGCGGCTACTGGAGCAAAAGCGGCGGACTTAATGGCCTCGTCTATATTGACCTCCTTAAGGGCGGCGACTAAGGTCTTAACCCTAACTTCGTCGGGCTGCAGACCGGCCGCCTGTAGCACCTTCGCCAAATTGTCCTCATTTATTTCCTGCTTCGCGTAGTGCAGTAACAAGGCCGCATAGACGTACTCCATGGCTTCACGCGATCTATACGATTTAAAAATATTTTGTGCCGCCTTAAATAGATAAAAACCCCGCGAACACGTCGCGATTATGCCGAAAGAAGTGTTCCTGGTAGATGTGTGGAGGAAATACGCCGAAATCGCAGAGGAGATTAGAGTCAAGCGCTTCCCCGAAGAAGGCGTGGTAAAATTGAAGGCAAGGCTGTCTGGTTACCTCTACACCATAAGGCTACCGCCAGAGAAGGCCGATTCGCTACTCGGCGAGCTGAAAGAGAAAGGCAAGAAGATAGTAGAGTACTGAAGAAGGTTTATATTCCAACGACTACTCTCTATATGCCACACGGACTGCCCCCGATTGGGGCGGGGATGAGCGTGGTGGGTTACCCCGGCCGCATTTATCTCCGCCGAAGTTTATTTTATCCATAGCTTAGTAATAAGCCCA